>CAYYAB010000001.1:0-68031 GCA_964469895.1 uncultured bacterium
ACCTCGAGGGGGTCGTAACGTCCCTCGAGGAAGGCCTCGCGGACGGCCTCGGGGAGGAAGACGGGGATCACCCGGTCCCCGGCTTTGAGCTCCATTTTCTCGAGGTCGATCACCAGCTCGGTCTCGGGGGCCCGCTCCACCAGGGCGAAGAGGTAGCCGAGGTCCTCCGGCGCCACGGTCACCGCCACCAGGCCGATCTGGGTGGCGTTTCCGAAGAAGATCTCGGCGAAGGACTCGCCCACGAGCGCCTCGAACCCCGCCCGCCGGATCGCCTGAGGCGCGTGTTCCCGAGAGGAGCCGGAGCCAAATCCGGCCTCGACCAGCATGATCTTGGCCCCGGCGTAGCGGGGGTCGTTCAAGGGGTGGTCCTTGGGGTTTTTCTTTTCGTCGTAACGCTCGTCGTAAAAAAGCGCCTCGCCCAGTCGGTCGAAGGTCACCGTCTTCAAAAACCGCGCGGGCACGATCCGGTCGGTGTCGATGTCCCGTCCGCGGATTGGCACTGCCCTGCCCTGGATGCGTTTAATCGGCGGCATCTTTCCCTCCAATCCCGAAGACCTCGCGGGGGTCGGCGATGTGGCCGGCGACCGCGCTCGCCGCCACCGTGAGGGGGCTTGCCAGCACGGTGCGGCCGGTGGGGCTTCCCTGCCGGCCCTTGTAGTTGCGGTTGGAGGCGCTGATCGCGAGCTCGTCGCCGATCAGGCGGTCGGGGTTCATCGCCAGGCACATCGAGCAACCGGGCGCCCGCCATTCAAAGCCGGCCTCGCGGAAGACGTCGGCGATTCCCTCGCGGTGGGCGGCCTCGGCGACGAGCTGGCTTCCCGGCACCACCAGGGCCCGGACCCCCTTCGCCACCTTCTTGCCCTTTAGGTACCTCGCCACCTCCCGGAGGTCGGAGAGCCGGGCGTTGGTGCAGCTTCCTAAAAAAGCCACGTCCACCTTGACGTCGGAAAGCTTTTGGCCTGGGGTGAGCTTCATGTAGCGAAGGGCATCCTCGACCTGAGCCCGCTCGGACTCGGGGAACTCGGCGGGGTCGGGCACCCGGCCGTCCACCGGGGCCGATTGCCCGGGGTGGACCCCCCAGGTGACGGTGGGGGCGATCGTCTCGCCTTGGATCTCGACCCGGTCGTCGTAGCGGGCGTCGGGGTCGGAGGCGAGGGCCTTCCACTCGGCTACCGCCCGTTCCCAGTCCTCGCCTTTTGGGGCGTAGGGGCGGCCCTTCAGGTAGGCGAAAGTGGTCTCGTCGGGGTTCATGTACCCCACCCGGGCACCGCCCTCGATGGACATGTTGGCGATCGTCATCCGCTCGTCCATGCTCATCCGCTCGATGACCTCGCCGGCGTACTCGTAGGCGTAGCCGATCCCGCCCTTGACCCCGAGGGTACGGATGATGTGCAGGATCACGTCTTTGGCGGTGACCCCGGGAAGGAGCCGGCCGTTCACCTCGATGCGGCGCACTTTGAGCTTTTGCATGGCGACGGTCTGGGTCGCGAGGACGTCCCGCACCTGGGTGGTGCCGATGCCGAAAGCCACCGCCCCGAAGGCGCCGTGGGTCGAGGTGTGGGAGTCGCCGCAGACGATGGTGAAGCCGGGCTGCGTGAGGCCGAGCTCGGGGCCGATCACGTGGACGATCCCCTGGCGGCCGCTTTTTAGATCAAAGAAGGTAATACCGTGCTCGGCGGTGTTTTTTCGGAGAGCTTCGAGCATCTCCTGGGCCAGAGGGTCTGAGAAGGGCTCCTCCCGTCGGTCGGTGGGGACGATGTGGTCCACGGTGGCGAAGGTCCGGTGGGGGAAGGCCACCTTAAGCCCCCGCTCTTTCAGCATGGCGAAGGCCTGGGGGCTCGTCACCTCATGGATCAGGTGCAGGTCGATGAAGAGCTGGGTGCGGCCGTCGGGAAGCTCGCGCACCGCGTGGGCTTCCCAGACCTTTTCGTAAAGCGTCTTTCCCATATCCCCTCCATAAAAACAAAGCCCCCTCGCGGGGGCAGGCGGGCGACGCCGGCGCCTACCCCCGGAGCTTGAGGGCTAGGCTGGGCTTTGGCGTCTGCAGCATCTTGGGCGCGAGTATACGGGATGGCGTTTGCGTTGACAAGGCAAAAAGAGCTCGTTAGACTGATCCTTGCTGCGGGGCGTAGCGCAGCCAGGGAGCGCACCTGAATGGGGTTCAGGTGGTCGGAGGTTCAAATCCTCTCGCCCCGACCAAAGTTCCCCCGGCCGGAGGCCGGGGGTTTTTTATGCGGTAAGGTAGGGGCATGAAGCCCGTCAGCCTGCTCGACACCACCCTGCGCGACGGGGCGCTCGCCGAGGGGGTGAGTTTTACCCCCGAGGATAAACTCGAGATTCTAAAGCTCCTCGATGCGCTCGAGATCGACTACCTCGAGGCCGGCTGGCCCTACCAGTTTCCGGAGGATCTCGAGGTCTTTGCCCGCGCGCGGGAGCTCGGGCTCAAGGGCAAGCTCACCGTCTTCGGCTCCACCCGCCGGCCTGAAACCCCGCCTTCCCGCGATCCCAATATCCGCGCCATGATGCGGGCCGAGACCGAGGTGGTACACGTCTACGGCAAGGCCTGGGAGCTCCATGTGGAGAAGGTGGTGCGCACCAGCCTGGAGGAGAACCTTCGCATGGTGCGGGATACCGTGGCCTTCTTCAAGGACCAAGGGAAGGAGGTGCTCTTCACCGCCGAACACTTCTTCGACGCCTGCCGCCGGGGGCGGGACTACCCGCTGAGCGTGGTGCAGGCGGCGCTCGAGGCCGGGGCCGACCTCATCGACCTGGGCGATTCGAACGGCTCCGCTCTTCCCAGTGAGGTGAAGAAGAGCACGCGCACGGTGGTCGAGCTGGCGGGCGAGGTGCCGGTGGGTTTCCACGGCCACAACGACTCGGGCCTCGCGGTGGCGAACGCGATCAGCGCGATCGAGGCCGGGGCCCGCCACGTCCAGGGTTCGGTGGGCGGGTACGGCGCCCGCTGTGGGATCACCGACTTCGCCACCCTGCTCCCGATCCTGAAGCTCCGCATGGGGCTTGAAGTGGTCTCGGATGAGGCGCTTAGGAAGCTCACCCCGATCACTCGGAGGATCGTGAACAAGATCGGGGTCGGCGACCTCGACTACCATCCCTTCGTCGGCTACAAGGTCTTCGCCCATCGCACCCACGCCCATATCGCCGCGGTACTCAGCGACCCCGAGTCCTACGAGCCGATTCCCCCGGAAGCGGTGGGGAACGAGCGCAGGCTTCTGCTCCCCGGCATCGCCCAGGCGAGCTACCTGGAGGCCCTCGCCAGCCGGCTCGGGGTGGACCTTACCGAGGACACCGCCGCCAACCGCCGGATCAAGGAAGAGCTCTTAAGGCTCGAAAAGGAAGGGTATACCTATGAAGACGCCGAGGCCAGCTTCGAACTCGTGCTCGGCAAGCTCACCGGGCGTTTTCGCCCCTGGATCGAGGTGGAAAGGCTCCGGCTCTTCGAGGTAATCCGGGGCAAACTTCAACCGGTGGTCGAGGCCTCGCTCCGGGTCAAACTCGGCGGCCGCACCGAGTACGTCGCCGCGGAGGGCGAGGGGCCGGTGCGCACGCTTTTCATGGTGCTTAAAGACGCCCTCCTCGAGGAGGAGGCCGGGCTCGGTGAGCTCGCGGGTTACGTGCGGGCGCTTTCGCTCAAGGCGGTCCGGGTCCGCACCTTCTACCCCCGGGGCACCCGGGAGCTCAAGGCCCGGGTGACGATCACCCTCGCGGATGGGGAGCGGAGCTTCACCACCATCGGCATCTCCGGGGACCTGATTCAGGCGGTTTGGCAGGCGCTCTTGGACGGGATGGAGTACGGCCTCTACACCGAGGCCGAGCGGCGGAACCTCGTTTTGAGCTAGGAAAGGAGGCGCCATGGAGGTCCAAAAGATCGGTGTCGTGGGGGCCGGCCAGATGGGCTCCGGCATCGCCCAGGTGGCGGCCCAGGCGGGCTATGAGGTGGTGCTTAGGGACGTGGAGGAACGGTTTTTGGAGCGGGGACTTTCGTCCATTCGCCGCTCTCTTGGGAAGTTCTTGGAAAAGGGGAAGATTTCGAAGGAGGAGCACGACGCCGCTCTCGGCCGGATCAAGACGACGCTCTCCCTTAAAGACTTCGCCGACTGCGACCTGGTGGTCGAGGCGGTGGTTGAGGACGAGGGGGTGAAGGCCGAGGTCTTTCGGGAGCTGGATCGGATCGTGAAGCCCGAAGGGATTCTGGCCTCGAACACCTCCTCGATTCCCATCACCAAGCTCGCTTCCTACACGAGCCGGCCCGAACGGTTCATCGGGATGCACTTCATGAACCCGGTGCCGCTCATGGTGCTGGTCGAGGTGATCCGCGGGCACCGCACTTCGGACGAAACCGCGGAGACCGTCGTCGCGGTCGCCCGCAAGATGAAGAAGACCCCGGTGGAGGTCAACGACTACCCCGGCTTCGTTTCCAACCGGGTGTTGATCCCGATGCTGAACGAGGCGATTCAGGCGGTGCACGAGGGGGTGGCGACGCCGGAGGCGGTGGACGCGGTGATGAAACTCGGGATGAACCACCCAATGGGCCCCTTGGAGCTCGCCGACTTCATCGGTCTCGACACCGTGCTCGCCATCATGGAGGTGCTTTACGAGGGATTTTCTGACTCCAAGTACCGGCCCTCGCCCCTGCTTAAGAAGATGGTCCAGGCCGGCCTTCTCGGGCGGAAGACCGGCCAGGGCTTTTACAAGTACGACGAGAAGGGCCGGCGAATCTAAGCGAGTCCGGCGCGCTCAAGCACTTCCCGAACCTCGCCCTGGGATAGGCCCAACTTCTGGGCGAGTTCCGCGAGGTAACGGCTTTCCTCCGGGGTGTCCACCCGGATCGCGAGCACGCTGGCGGCGAAGATCTCTTTGCCGAGGGCGGGGTCCTTTTGCGCCGCCTCAAGGAGCGGGCCGGGGTCCTTGGCCTCGGCCATCGCCTGGTAGACGTAGCTCCGAACTTCGGGGGAGGCGTCCACCTCGTCGAGCTTTTGGACGATCCGCTCGTATTCCTCGGGGCCGAGCTTGCCGTCGGCCTTGGCCGCGAGGATCATGGCGAGGAGTAGGGTCTTGGCCCGCTCCTCGGGGTCGGTGGCCGGGGCTGCCGGGGCGCCGCCCGCGAGCCGGGTGATGAGCTCCATGGGGTTTGGACCGCTTTTGGGGGCGCTGCCTCCGAGGAGGCCGCCGAGCGCCCCGGCGAGCCCGCCCGATCCCCCGAGGAGGCTGCCCAAAAGGTTCTCCAAGCCGAGCTTCTTGGCCGCGCCCTCGAGCACCTCCGGCCGGGCGAGTCCGGAGGTGAGGAGGGCACCTAAGAGATCCTGGAATCCTTTCGCCATACCGCAAGTTTAACCCAAGCCCTTTTCGCGAGGGCGGACTTTTTGCTAAGTTCTAAGGGTTATGGACCGGATCGTGCACGTGATCGGCGGCGGGCTCGCCGGCAGCGAGGCCGCCCTGGCGGCGGCCCGCGAGGGGGTTCCGGTCCGGCTTTACGAGATGCGGCCCAAGAAGATGACCCCAGCCCACCGCACCGGAAAGCTCGCGGAACTGGTTTGCTCCACCTCGCTCGGGGCGGAGGGGGAGACGAGCGCGAAGGGCCTCCTCCAGGCCGAGATGCGCGAGGCCGAAAGCGTGGTCATGGCGGCCGCCGATGCGGCCCGCGTCCCCGCGGGCGGGGCGCTCGCGGTGGATCGGGAGGAGTTCTCCGAGCGGATCACCGAGGCGGTGGCGGGCCACCCCCTAGTCGAGGTGGTGCGCGAGGAGGTCACCGAGATCCCAGAGGAGGGGCCGGTGGTCCTCGCCACCGGCCCCCTGACCTCGGACCCCCTGGCCGAGGCGCTCAGGCGCCGTTTTGGCGACCACTTCCTTGCCTTCTACGACGCCGCCGCGCCGGTGGTGCTCTTCGAGTCCATCGATATGGAGAAGTGCTTCTTTGCCGGGCGGTACGACCAGAGCCCCGACTACATCAACTGCCCCATGACCGAGGAGGAATACCGCCGCTTCTACGCGATCCTCACCCGGGCCCGGCGCCACACCCCCCACGAGTGGGAGAAGCTCGAGTTCTTCGAGGGCTGCATCCCGATCGAGGAGCTCGGCCGCCGGGGGTACCAGACCCCGCTCTTTGGCCCCATGAAGCCGGTGGGGATCCTCGACCCCAAAACCGGTGAGCGTCCCTTCGCCGTGGTTCAGCTCCGCCGCGAGGACAAGGCCGGGCGGATGTGGAGCCTGGTGGGGTTTCAGACCGGGCTTAAGTGGGGGGACCAGAAGGAGCTCGTGCGTGCGATTCCCGGCCTTGAAAAGGCCGAGATCGTCCGCTACGGGGTGATGCACCGAAACACCTACCTAAACGCCCCCCGCTTGCTTCGCGCCACCCTTCAGTTCAAGGAGGAGCCCCGCCTTTTGGCCGCCGGGGTGCTCGCCGGGGTCGAGGGCTACCTCGAGTCCGCCGCCACCGGCTGGCTCGCGGGCAAGAACGCGGCCCGCCTGGCCCGGGCCGGGCACGCCACCCTGCCCCCGGTAGAAAGCATGCTCGGAGGCCTGGTTCGGTTTCTGGCCGAGGCCAACCCCGAGAACTTCCAGCCGATGAACGCGAACTGGGGCCTGGTTCCGGCCTGGCCCGAAAAGATCCCCAAAAAGGAGCGACGCCGGCGGATGTTCGCCCGCGGACTTTCCGCCTTCCGGGAATGGCTTCGCACCGAGGGCTTCGCTCTCACCGCTGCCTAACCGCTCGCCGGTAGCCTCCCCTTGATGCCGGCGATGCACGGGACCACCATCCTGGCGGTACGGCGGGACGGGCTCACCGCCCTCGCGGGGGACGGCCAGGTCACCTTGGGGCAGACGGTGATGAAGCGGGGCGCGGTTAAGGTGCGCAGGCTCGAGGGCGACGTCCTCGCCGGCTTCGCCGGGAGCGTCGCCGATGCCTTCACCCTCTTTGAGAAGTTCGAGGAGCAGCTTAAAGCCGCCCGCGGGAACCTCCAGCGGGCGGCGGTGGAGACGGTCAAGCTCTGGCGCACCGACAAGATCCTCCGCCAGCTCGAGGCGATGATGGTGGTCGCCGACCGCGAGCAGCTGCTCTTGCTCTCGGGAACCGGGGAGGTTTTGGCCCCGGACGAGCCGGTGCTCGGGGTGGGGAGCGGGGCGCCCTATGCCCTCGCCGCCGCCAAGGCGCTTTTGCGCGAAACCCAGCTTCCGGCCCCCGAGATCGCCGAGAAGGCCCTTCGCATCGCGGCCGAGATCGACCTGTATTCTGGGGGCGAGATCACCGTGCTGACCGTGGGAGAGGCCCGATGACCGAGTTGACGCCGCGTGAGATCGTTGCCGAGCTCGATAAGTACGTGGTCGGCCAGGACGAGGCCAAGCGGGCGGTGGCGGTGGCGCTCAGAAACCGCTACCGGCGCAAGAAGCTTCCCCCCGAGCTTGCCCGCGAGGTGATGCCCAAGAACATCCTGATGATGGGCCCCACCGGGGTGGGCAAGACCGAGATCGCGAGGCGGCTTGCCCGCCTCGCCCGGGCGCCCTTTTTGAAGGTCGAGGCCACCAAGTTCACCGAGGTGGGCTACGTCGGGCGCGACGTGGACTCGATCGTCCGCGACCTGGCGGAGGTCGCCTACCAGCTGGTGATGCGGGAGAAGACCGAGGCGGTGGCCGAGGAAGCGACCCGCCGGGCCAACGAGGAGCTGGCGGGTTTGCTCGGGGTAGGGGTATCCGAGGTCGCCTCGGGGCGGGTGGACGACCGGCTGGTGGAGATCGAGGTGCCCGAGGAGCCCAAGCTCCCCTTCATGGGCATGCTCGGCGGGGAGCAGATGATGCAGGGGCTCTCCGAGATGCTGACCGGGCTTTTGCCCCGCCGCCGGGTGCGCCGGCGGATGCGGGTCCGCGAGGCCCGGGAGGCGCTCAAAAACCAGGTCGCGGAGACCCTGGTGGACAAGGAGGAGGTGAGCCAGGAGGCGGCCCGGCGGGCCCAGGAGGACGGCATCGTCTTCATCGACGAGATCGACAAGATCGCCTCCAAGGACGGGGTGCGCGGCCCCGACGTCTCCGGCGAGGGGGTGCAGCGGGACCTTCTCCCGATTGTGGAGGGGACCGTGGTGAACACCCGGCTCGGTCCCATCTCCACCGAGCACGTGCTTTTCATCGGGGCCGGGGCCTTCCACGTGGCCAAGCCCACCGACCTCATTCCCGAGCTCCAGGGGCGGTTTCCCATCCGGGTCGAGCTCAAGCCCCTCACCGCGCTTGATTTCGAGCGGATCCTCACCCAGACCGAGTCCTCGCTGATTCGCCAGTACACCGCCCTGCTCGCCGCCGACGGCACCGAGGTCGAGTTCACCCCGGAAGCGATCCGGGCGGTGGCCCGGTTCGCCCACCGGGCCAACCAGGAGCTCGAGGACATCGGGGCGCGCAGGTTGCATACCGTGCTCGAGCGGGTGCTTGAAGAGATCAGCTTCGAGACCGGCCTCGGCCGGGTCACCATCACCGAGGCCTACGTAGAGGAGCGGCTGCTCCCGGTGTTCGAGCGGGAGGACCTCTCCCGGTACATTCTCTAGGAGGCACGCATGCGGAACCGAATCGTCCCCTTACTCTTCGCCCTCCTCCTGGGCGCCGGCCTGGCGCAGAAGGAAGCCAAGGACCTCACCCCCGAGGCCTGGATGCTGCTCGGCAACCAGTATTTCGCCGAAGGCGCCTACGACGCCTCCTTCATCGCCTACAAGCAGGCGGTGAAGAAGGACCCGAACAACCCCCGGGCGCTGTACGGGCTCGGTCGGGTGCAGCTCAAGCTTGGGCTTTTGAACCCCGCGGTGGAGAACCTGAAGCGGGCGATCGCCCTGGATGCCAAGTACCTTCCCGCCTACCTGGCGCTCGCGAAGGCCTACCTCGAGCTCGCCGGCGAGAGCGAGGACCCCGCCCTCAAAAAGCTCCAGCTCGCCAAGGCGAAAAGCGTCCTCGCCGATGCCAAGCGGATCGCGCCCGAGGATCCGGCGGTCTATAACCTCGAGGGGGTGATCGAGGAGGCCCTCGGGGACCACGAGCGGGCGATCGCGGCCTTCAAGAAGGCGGTGGAGCTCGATCCCAAGAACGCCCAGATCCGCTACAACCTCGCCCTCGCCTACCTCGCGAAAGGGAAGCTCGACGAGGCGGTGGCGGCGCTCGAGGAGGCGGTCCGGACGGCTCCCGAGGAGCCCTACTACCGCGCCCGGCTCGGGGCCCTGCTCGCGGTCAAGGGGGAGCTCGACCGGGCCGAGGAGGTGCTCACCGAGGCGGTGCGCCTCGACCCCAAAAACAGCCTCGCCTGGGACTACCTGGGTCAGGTGCGGCTGAAAAAGGGCGACTACGCCGGGGCCATCGCCGCGCTCAAGAAGGCGGTGGAGCTCGCCCCGCTCGCTTACCCCGAGGCCTACTTCTACCTGGGCCAGGCCCACCTCGAGCTCGGCCAGGCCAAGGAAGCCCGCTTTTTCTTCACCAAGGCCGTGGTACTCGCTTCCAAGAACGCCGACTACCGCTACTGGCTCGGGGTCGCCAACGAAAAGCTCGGAGACCTCGAGGGCGCCCGGGCCCAGTACCGGGAGGCGCTCAAGCTCGACCCCAAACACCAAAAGGCCAAGGAAGCGCTCGCGCGGCTGGAAAAATAAGAGGGATGCGGCTTCGCGTCGAGCCCTGGGAACCCGACTACGGCGTTCCCGAGGGGCCGGAGGAAGCCCCGGCGACCCCCGCCGAGCCGGCCGAGCCCGGTCCCTGGGCGCCCCGCTCGGAGGCCCGCCCCCACCCCGGCCCCTGGATCTTCGTCGACGGGGTGGAGCGGGTGGATGCCTTCGTCTGGGTGGACGAGCGCTTACCCGGCGTGCTCTTTAGCTACGCCGTGGGGGCGGTGGTGCGGAGCGAGCGGGGTATTCGCCTGGCCGAGCCGGCCCTTGTGCAGAGGGTTTTCGTCTCGCCGGCGGCGTTTCCCCTCGCGCTCCCGGGCGGCCCGGAGTACCGGCCGCTCGAGCTCCCCGCATCCTCCCGGGAGGAGCTGCTCGCGGCTGCCCGGGAACTGAGGCGGAAATCGGAGTGGGCCCTCGGCCAGCGCCTCGCCGAGACCTATCCGGAGGCCCTCCTCTTCCACGACGGGCCGCTTTTCTTTCCCAAGGAGGCCGTTCCTGGCCCGCCCCGGCTCGGCTACATCAAGAGTTTTTTCCGCCGCTACCTGGACCGGGAGCACGCCGGGATCCTCTCCGAGCTCAAACCGGGAGCGCGCACCCCGGTCTTCCGGGTACCCGCCGGGGCCCGCCGCACCCCGAGGGATTTTTTCAGCTGGTACCAGCGCCTTCCCTTGGAGCCCTCGCCCCCCTACGCCGAAAGCGCCGGGCTGGTGCGGGTCGAGACCGACGCGCGCGAGCTCGAGGAGGCGCGGGTTCTGGCGGCCCACGCGCTCTTCGTGCTCACCCGGCTCGCCTCCTCCCCCTACCGCGACCCCCGGGCGCCGGCGAACCTCCTGCCGGTGGGGGGATTGGAGCGGGAGCTCCGGCGCCGGCTCGGGAGCCGCGACCTGTTACGCCGGCGCCTCTTCCGCCTCTTCGCCGGTTAGGATAAATCCGCGATGGAACCGGTGGGCGTGGTCCTCGGCCGGCGGGAAGCGACCCCGCTTGAGTTCTGGGTCGGGGTCGAGGAAGGGGGGCTTTTGCGCCTCGATGACCTGGTCTACGCCGAAAGCGGCGGGGTCCGCTACTACGGCATGGTGGACCGGGTGATGAAGCTGCACGAGGGCAGCCAGTTCGACTCGGACGCATTCCTCGTCCGGGAGAACGTGCTCCCGGTGAATACCGCCTACGTCGCCCACGTCACCGTCACCCGGCTCGAGCCCGAGGACTACCTCCCCCCCGAGCCTGGTTCCCCGGTCTACCTTGCCCGGGGCGAGCGGCTGCTCGAGGCGCTCTACTACGAGCGGATGCGGGAGCGGCTTCCGGTGGGGCTCCTCAGGAACGGCGAGCCGGCCTACGTGAACCTCGAGTTCCTCGACGGGCGCCGGGGCGGCCACGTGAACATCTCGGGGATCTCGGGGGTGGCGGCGAAGACGAGCTACGCACTCTTCTTGCTTTTCTCGCTTTACCGAAGCGGGGTTTTAAAGGACGCCGCGAGCGCCCGCACGCTCATCTTCAACGTCAAGGGCCAGGACCTCTTCTACCTCGACCGGCCGAACGCCCTGCTCAAGGACGAGGACCGAAAGGCCTACCAGGCCCTCGGCCTGCCGGCGGAGCCCTTCGATAGCGTCGGGCTTTTTGCCCCGCCCCGCTTCGCCCCCGGGGAGGGGGAGCTCGTCCCCGAGACCAGCGGGCGCGACGAGGGCGTCGTCCCCTACCACTGGGACCTGGTCCAGTTCGCCCGGGAGGGGCTTTTGCCCTACCTCTTCGCCGACCGGGGGGCGATGACGAACCTCGGCTTCCTGATCGACCACGTCACCCTGCGGCTTGCCCAGCTCGCCCGCGACCAGGAGGGGCCCGCCCTTTTGGTGGACGACTGGGAGGGGGCCGAGGCCGCGCCGGTCACCTTCGACGCGCTGGGCAAGGTGGCGCTCACCACCTTCGACGACCTCGTGCTCTACCTCGAGGCGAAACTCCTCGGCCACGAGGCCGAGGGCGAGGAGGCGAAGGGCGACCCTCGCTGGATCGCCCGCCAGCACACCGGGACGCTGCAGGCCTTCATCCGCCGGTTGCGGGCGGCGGCGAAGCACGTGCGCCGGCTGATCCGGGGCGACCGGCCGGGCCGGCCCCCCGATCCCCTGAAGAGCGACCGCCAGCTCAACGTGGTGGACATCCACCGGCTCGCGCCCCAGGCCCAGATGTTCGTGGTGGGCGCGCTCCTCAAAGAGGTCTTCACCGCCAAGGAGGAAAACCGCTACCGCGGCAAGGTCTTCGTGGTGCTGGATGAGCTCAACAAGTACGCGCCCCGGGAAGGGGAGAGCCCGATCAAGGACATCCTCCTCGACATCGCCGAGCGCGGTCGCTCGCTCGGGGTGATCCTGATCGGGGCGCAGCAGACCGCGAGCGAGGTCGAACGGCGGGTGGTGGCGAACGCCGCCCTCCGGGTGGTGGGCCGGCTCGACGCCGCCGAGGCCGAGCGGCCCGAGTACCGCTACCTGCCCGGCGCCTTCCGGGAGCGGGCGTTGATCCTGCCCCAGGGGGCGGTAATCCTGCAGCAGCCCGAGGTGCCGGTGCCCCAGCTCGTCACCTTCCCCTTCCCGGCCTGGGCCACGAAGCAAAGCGAGGTGGCCGAGGACGTCTCGGCCGAGACCCTCCGGGACGAGCTCGACCTATGAGAATCCTGCACACCGCCGACTGGCATTTAGGCAAGACCCTGAAGGGAGTGGACCGCACCCCGGAGATCGCCGCCGCGCTGGAGGAGGTCCTTAAGATCGTCGAGGGAGAGCGGGTCGAGCTCCTCGTCGCCGCCGGCGACCTCTTCGACCGGCCCCAGGTCCCGGCCGAGGCGGAGGCGGTCTTCTTCGACTTCCTGATGCGCTTAAGGGAGCTCGGGGTGCCCCTCCTTGGGGTGGCCGGCAACCACGATCCCCGGGCGCGGCTCGCCGCCTGGCGGGGGGTGCTCGAGCTCTTCGGCGCCGAGATCGAGGCCGAGCTCAGGTTCTTCGAAGAGGGCGGGGTGCGCTCCCGCGGCCCGCTCCGCGCCGCCCTTTTGCCCTTTCTCTCCGAGCGCCGCGTGGTCAAGGCCACCGAGCTCATGGAAAAGGAGACCGGGGAGCAGCAGCAGGCCTACGCCGAGCGGATGCGCAAGGTGCTTTCAAACCTCGCCCAGGGCTTTTCGCCCGGGACCGCGAACCTCCTGGTGGGCCACCTCACCCTGGAGGGGGCGAACCTCCGGCTCGGGGGCGGCGAGTTCACCTTCTATGTGGGGAATAGCTACGCGGTGAAGCCCGACGCGCTTCCTACTGCTGCGGGGTACGTGGCGCTCGGGCACATCCACCGGCAGCAGCGGGTCTCGGACGCGCCGGTCGCGTATTACGCGGGCTCCTTGATCCAGCTCGACTTCGGCGAGGGGGAGGATGCGCCCCGGGGGGCGATTCTCCTCGAGCTCAAGCCGGGTAAGCCCGCGAGCATCCTGGAGGAGATCCAGGAGCGCTGGGGAAAGCCGCTTAGGACCTTTCGCCTTTCCCTGGACGAGCTCGACCGGAGGATCGGGGAGCTCGAGCGCTTTCCCGGTTACGGAAAGCTCGTCCTTAAAGGCCGGCCGGATCCGGTTTTAAGGGAGCGGCTCCTTTCTGAAAACCCGCATTTGCTCGAGGTGGTCTTCGAGTTCGAGGGCGTGCGGGAAGGGGGCGGTACGGAGGCCGAGGTGCTTGGCGTCGAGGAGGCCTACCGTCGCTACCACCAGGAGACCTACGGCGAGGCGCCGGAGGAAGCGCTCATGCGGGCCTTCCGCCGGGCCCGGGAGGAGGCGGAGGATGCGGCCGCTTCGGCTTGAGCTCGAGGGCTTCGGGCCGTATCGCACCCGTCAGGCGGTGGATTTCTCCGACGTCGAGCTCTTCGTCCTCACCGGCCCCACCGGGGCGGGCAAGACCACGATCCTGGACGCGATCGCCTTCGCCCTCTACGCCAAGACCCCGAGGGGTTTCAAGAAGTACGGCGAGCTCGTTCACCCCGGCGCCGACGTGGCCCGGGTGCAGCTCGTCTTCCAGGCCGGGGACGGGGTCTACCGGGTCACCCGGGCGGTGGGCAAAAAGAGCGAGCACCGGCTTGAGCGGGAGGAGGGTGGGCGGTTCCGCACCCTTCCCGACACCGAGAAGGTGAAGGCGCTGAACGAGCGGCTCGAGCGCGTGCTCGGGCTTTCCTTCGACGCCTTCACCCGGGCGATCCTTTTGCCCCAGGGGGAGTTCGACCGCTTTTTGAAGGGGGAGCCCAAGGAAAGGAGGGCGCTGCTCGCTTCCCTCTTCGGTCTCGAGACCCTTGCCGCCATGCGCGAGCGGGCGGGGGCGCACCGCGAGGAGGTGGCGAGGCGGCTTGAGCGCATCGAGGGCGAGCTCGCCGGGCTCGGGGAGGGGGAGCCCCTGGAGGCCCTTCGCGAGGCCCTCGAGTCGAAGCGGGCCGAGCTCAAGCGGGCGGAGGAAGCGCTCGCCGCGGCGGAGAGGGCACTCGCGGAGCTCCAAAGCCGCTTCGAGCGATTCCAGGAGCTTGCCGAGGCCCGCCGGGCGCTCGCCGCGCTCCGGGCCCGGGAGGAGGAGATGGCCGAGCTCGAAAAGCGGCTTTCCCGGGCGGAGGCGGCGGCCCGGCTGATCCCGGAGCTCGACAGGTTGGAGGAAGAGGAAAAGCGCATCGAAAAGATCCGGGCGGAAAGGGACGCCCGCAAAGGGCGGCTGGAGGCGCTCCGCGAAAGGCTCCGCGAGATCGCGAGCAGGGCGGACCCTCATCGGCTCGCCGAGCTCCTCGAGGAGGAGGCCCGGCTTAAAGGGCTTATGGAAAAGCGCCGCTGGCTTTCCCGGCTGGGCCGGCCCGAGGACGAGGGGGAGGTGCTCCCCTTCGACGCCCTTTGGGTGCAGGAGCTCCTCGAACAGCGAAGGAGCCACGCCGAGCTCGCCCGGGAGCGGCGGCGTGCTGAAAGGTTGCGATTGGAGCTCGAGAACGTAAAGCGGGCGGCGGAGGAGCTCGAGCAAGCGATGGCCGAGCTCGCCGATCAGGGGACCAAGCTCGGAGAGGAGCTCAAAGCGGCCGAGGCCGAGCTCAAGGAGGCCGAGCTCCGGGCGGGGCTCGCCGCCTACCACGTGCACCTGAGGCGCGGTGAGCCCTGCCCCCTGTGCGGTCAGGTGGTCCGGGAGCCGCCGCCCAAGCCCGAAGGGCCGGATGCGCTCGGTCCCCTCCGCGAGCGGGTCGAGGAGCTCAAGGCGCGGGTCGAGGCGCTAAGAAACGAGTACCGCGCCCTGCGCTCCGAGCGACAGGCCAAGGAGATGCACGCGGAAAAGCTCGCCCGCGAGCTTTCGGAGCTGGAAAGGGCGCTCGGCGAGCGCGAGGCCGAGCTCCCGCCCGCCTCCGAGATCGAGGCCCGGCTCGCTGCTATGGCCCGGGGGCTCTTGCGCGAGCTCGGGGAGGAGGACCCCGAGGCGCGGCTCGCCCGGGTTCGGGCGGAAGAGGCCGCCTTGAAGGAGGCGGTTTCCAAGAAGGAGGCGTTGGAGAAGGAGCAGGGGGAGCTCGAGCGTGCGCTTGCCGGGCTTTCCGAGCGGCTTTTGGAGGCCGAGCGGGCCCGCAAGGCGATGCAAAGCCTCTTCTCGGCGAGGCTCGCCGAGGCCGGGTTTAAGGACGTCGCCGAGCTCAAAGCGAGCGCCCTGCCCGAGGCGGAGCGGGCGCGGATAATGGGGGAGCTCGAGCAATACCAAAAGGCGCGGGAGGCCCTTTCCGCCAAGGTCCGGGCGCTCGAGGACGCCCTCAAAGGCGAAGCGCCCCCGAGCCCCGCTGCGCTTAAGGAGGCGAGGGAGCGTACCGAGGGCCTCAAGTCCCAGGTCCTGCGCTTAAGCGGCGAGGTGGGCGAGCTCACCGAGCGGCTCCGGCGGCTTGAGGCCGAGGAGAAGCGGCGGAAGGTGCTCGAGAAGGAGCGGGCCGAGCTCACCCAGGAACTCCGGGTCTGGGAGAAGCTCGTCACCGACCTTCGCTCCGACCGCTTCCCCGAGTACCTGATCCACCACTACCAGCGGGGCCTGGTGGACCGGGCCTCCGAGATCCTGGCCGAGCTCTACCAAAACCGCTACCGCCTGGTAGCCGAGGGGGGCGACTACTTCGTGGAGGACACCTGGACGAGAAGCGTCCGCCCGGTGCGCACGCTCTCGGGGGGCGAGTCCTTCCTCGCTTCCCTGGCGCTCGCTCTCGCGCTTTCCGAGCGGCTTTCTGGCGGCAAGCTCGGGGCGCTCTTCCTCGACGAGGGGTTCGGGACGCTCGACCAGGAGACCCTCGAGTTCGCCGCCGGGGTGCTCGAGACCCTGCCCACCCGAGGGCGGCTCGTGGGGATCGTGACCCACGTGGCCGAGCTCGCCGAGCGCTTCCCCGAGCGGCTGGTGGTGGAGAAGTCGCCCTCGGGGAGCCGCGTCTACTGGGCGACCTAGGGGAACCTGCCGCGACCGGTGCACCGGAGGTAGCCCGGGTTTTGCCCCATCACCGCCCGGAATCGCAAAGCCCCTCGGCGAGGCGCAAAAGCGACTCCCGAACGCGCGCGCCCGGCCTGAGCCCAAGCGCCCTGGCTACTTCGTTCACCCGGCTTAGGACGCCGTTTTCCCAGGTGTCCCGGGCCTCGCCGATCCGGGCCGAGGTGTGGGCGACCGCGGCGGCGGCGATGCCCGCTTCCTCCAGGATTTCGAGCCCCGCGACCCCGGCTTCGTCCTTGCCGATCCCGGCGTCGTTGAAGACCACGAGGAGAGGGCGGTAGGCGAGGGCGTAGCGGGCCGCCGAGCGCCCCCCGTGGGAGCCGGTGATCACGATCGCGCCGGTTTGCTCCTCGCCGCCCTCGGTCACCGAGTCGAGGAGGTAGATCTGAAGACCGGCGAGTTGGATTTTCGTCTTGGCCACGAAACCACTTTAAGAGCAGAAAATAGGGCGCGGTCCCGCGCGAGGAACCGGACGCGCTTTTAAAGCAAAGGTCCCGCGGCCTTGGCGAGGGCGGGGCCGGGCTCGCGCGCCGGGGGTTTGGCTTTTCCAGAGGAAGGCCAAAGGGCACCGGAGGGGCGGTGCTTCGGTTTCGGGATTGGGCGGACGAGGTGCAAAAACGTCGCCGGTTTCCCGAGGGCTGGCGCTTTCGCCGCGAGGGGACGCGTCCAGCCTGGATCCGCTACCCCAGCCTCTTGTTTATTCATAAGCACAAGGCTGCATCCCATCCTGCCCCGCGAGGAAAACGCGGCGCTCTCAGTGAGTTCGCCCGCATGGCCTTGCGGGGACTGGATCCTCGGCTTTCCGCGGAAAAGGTGGGTCGGCAAAGGGCGCTTTTTTGCCCGGTGGTGCTCGAGGCTTGACGCCCCGCCATGGGCGCTGGACCGGTTGCGGGGGATGAAGATGGTTCGCCCGACCCGAGATCGAGGGCGTCCGCTTTGTTCGTCCGCGGGGGCCCGATTTCGATCTTGACCGGCTTTGAGGACGCGCTTCGCCGGTAAACTCTACCCGTGGCCCGCTCGCTCCGGAAAAACGCCGCCTTGATGATGGCGGGAACGCTTGCGAGCCGCGCCTTTGGCCTCGTGCGGCAGGCGGTCTTCAATAACCTCTACCCCGACCTCGCCAAGGACGCCTTCAACGTCGCCTTCCGGGTGCCGAACCTTTTCCGCGAGATCCTCGCCGAGGGGGCGGTGACGAACGCCCTGATCCCGGTGCTGAAGGGCCTTGAGGGCGAGGCGCGGGAAGCGTTCGTGCGCCGGTTCTTTGCCTTTTTGCTGGCGGCGAACCTGGCGGTGCTCGGGATCCTCGAGCTCCTCGCGCCCTTTTTCGCCGACCTCCTGGTGGCCGAGGGCTCTTCCCTCGACCTCGGCCTCGTGACCCTGCTCATCCGCTGGGTGGCGCCGTTTTTGCTGGCGGTTAGTGTCTCGGCGCTTTTCTCCGCGCTGCTCCAGGCCGAGGAGCGCTTTTTTGCTCCCGCTTTTGCCCCGGTGGCTTTCAACCTTGCCGCCGTCGGCTTGATGCTCGCTTTGCCCAAGTTCGCGCCCTGGATCGCGGTCGCCTACGTCGCCGGGGGCTTCGCCCAGGCGCTGGTGCAGCTTTTCTTCCTCAAGGGGCTCGGGCTTGAGCTCGAGCTCAGCCCCGAGGTCCGCCGCGCCGGGGCCCTCATGCTCCCCTTCCTCTTCACCACCTCGACCCGGCAGGTGGTGAACGTCGTCCTCACCGCGTTGCTCACCGCTTACCCCACCGCGGCGGTGACCGGTTTCTACAACGCCGAGATGGTCTACCTGATGCTGCTCGGCCTGCTCTCGGTGAGCCCGGCGATGGCGGTCTTCCCCCGGCTCGCCGCGCACGCCGCGCGGGGGGAGGCGGGGGCTTTTCGGGAGCTGCTCTCCCGGGCGATCTTCCAGGTGGGGCTTCTTTTGGCGCTGGCCTCGGCGCTCGCCTGGGCGCTTGCGCCCTGGATCGTGGCGGTGCTTTTTGCCTGGACGCCCGCCTTTACCGAGGCGAACTTCCGCTTTTCCACCGAGGCCCTTCTCGCGCTCTCGCTCGCGGTCTTTCCCTGGGGTGTCTACGCTCTTATGCTCCGGGCCTATTACGCCCGGGAACGGATCTTGGAGGCGGTGCGGGTGAGCGTGGCGCTTTTCCTGTTGAACGCGCTCGGCTACTACCTTCTCGCCCCCTACGGCATGTTCCGGCTCAACCTCGCCACCGTGCTCTCGGGCTGGCTCGGGGTGCTGCTGCTCGCCTTCGGGCTGGGTCGCGGTGGCTGGCTTGAGCTCGGGGGGCTTTCCCGGCGCTTTTTGCCGGTGCTCGCCGCCGCGTTCCTCGCCGCCGGCGCGGCCCGCCTTTTTGCCGGGATCGCGGGGCCGCCGGCGGGGGCGCTTGCGAGCGTGCTTCCGCTACTCGGTGGGGGACTCGGCGGTCTGCTCGCCTACGCCTTCGTGCTGCGGGCGGCCCGGGTACTTTAGGGCGTCACCCGGTGGCGGTCCCGGGGGAAGGCGCGGGCGTAGCGGACGTTCGGGAGGCCGAGGAGTTTTTGGGTAAAGCGCTCGGCGCCGATGGCGAATCCCCCGTGCGGCGGCATCCCGTAGCGGAAGACCTCGATGTAGTCCTTGAAGGCTTCCACGTTCATGCCCTTTTTCTTAAGCTGCTCGATGATCAGCTCGGGCTGGTGGATGCGCTGGCCGCCCGAGGTGATCTCAAGGCCCCGAAAGAGCAGGTCAAAGCCCCGGGTGAGCCCGTCCCCTTTTGGCATGGTGTAAAAGGGCCGGACCTCCTCGGGATAGTCCACCACGAAGATGAAGTCGGTGCCGTATTTCTCCGAGAAATATTCCCCGAGGGCGCGCTCGGCGGCGTCGTTTAAGTCCGCGCCCATGCCGACGCCAAGCTCTTTCACGATCTTCTTGGCCTCGGCGTAGGGCACGCGGGGGAAGGTCTTCGGCACTTTGGGCCACTGGGCGCCGAGGAGCTCGATCTCGCGGGCGGCGCTCGTCTTCGCCTCCTCCAGCATCGCCTGGATGAGCGCCTCCTCGAGCGCCATCACGTCCTCCTCGTCCTCGATGAAGCCCATCTCGACGTCGAGGGAAAGGTACTCGTTCAGGTGGCGGCTGGTCGCGTGCTCCTCGGCGCGCCAGACCGGGGCCACCTCGTAGACGCGCTCGTACACCCCGACCATGATCTGCTTGTAGAGCTGGGGGCTTTGGGCGAGGTAGGCGGGTTCCCCGAAGTAGTCCACCTCGAAGAGGTTGGAGCCGCCCTCGGCGCCGGCCTTGACGATCTTGGGGGTGAAGATCTCGGTGAAGCCCTGGGCGTCGAGGTATTGCCGGAACCCCCGCACCAGCGCCGCTTGGATCTTGAGGGGGGCGCGGGCCTTTTCGCCGCGGAGGGTGACGTAGCGGTAGGTGAGGAGGGTTTCGGGGTTTGCGCGCCACTCCTCTTTCGGGATCTCGACCGGCGTGGGTTTTTCCGCCGGGGCGAGGAGCTCGAGGCCCTCGCTATGGATTTCGAAGCCGCCCGGGGCCTTCTCGCTTCGTACCACCCTACCCCGGGCCCTCACCACCGACTCGGGCAGCGGCAACCGCCCCCCACCCGGGAGCACCACTTGGACCACGCCGCTTCGGTCGCGGATCAGGGCGAACTGGATTCCACCGAGGTCGCGCCGCCAGTGGAGCCAGCCCCAGACCTCGACCTCCTCGCCCTCGTGCTTTGGGAGTTCGCTCACCAGTACGCGCATCGTTTCCCCCTCTTGGGCCCGAAAAAACCCCCGGTCCACGGGCGACCGGGGGGAAGCGGGTCCTTCCCCCGTCAGGCATGATCATTGCGGGCCCTGCGCATCTCGCTGCAAGCTTATGCGCCCTGCCTCCAAGGTGTCAAGCTACTGGGCGCTTTCCAGGTCGGGGCGGAGCTTCTTGGCTTCGCGAAGGTAGACGTGGCGGATCGCGTCCTGGGGTTTTTCGGTGTTCCAAAGCGCGAGCACCCGGATCACCCGGGGCAGGCTCCCGGGCACCGGGACCTCGCGGGCCGAGAGCAGGGGGACGCGGTGCATTCCGATCTGGCGGGCGGCCTCGGCGGGGAAGGCGGAGGAGAGGTCCTCGGTGACGGTGAAGATGATGGCGGCGAACTCCTCGAAGCTTTCGATGCCGTTTTGCGCTACGATCGCGCGAAGCAGCTCGCGGGTAGCGGAGTGGATCGCCTCGGGGGTGTCCTCGTCCACCGTGATCGCGCCGCGAATGCCCCGGACCATGGGGCGATTTTGACCCGCCGGCGGCGCGGGGCGCAAGCTATTCGGCCTGCTCGGTGAAAAGCGGGACGCGGACCAGGGCGTAGCCGAGCCCTGCCGCCACCAGGGCCAGGGGGAGGATCCGATAGCCGGCGAGCTCGGCCGCGAGCGCCACCGCCGCGAGCGGCGTGCGTCCGCTCCCCGAGAGCCAGGCCACCGCCCCGGCGAGGGCCAGGGCGGCGGGGTCCAGGGGCCAGGGGAAGACGCGGGCGAAGACCAGTCCCAGGAGGCCCCCCAAGACCAGGGTGGGGGTGAGCGGGGCGCCGTAGCCGCCAAAGCCCAGGAAGAGGGCGGCGAGCAGGTAGCGGAGGAGGAAGAGCAACGCAAGAGCCTCTGTGGAGAGGAGGGGGAGGGCGCCGAGCTCGAGCCATCCGTACCCCGCCCCCAGAACTTCGGGGGCGAGAGCGGCGCTCGCCCCCAGAGCAAGCCCGATCAGGAGGTGGCGCTGCCAGAAGGAAAGCCGCTGCCCCTGGTGGAAGCTAAGGCGGATCAGCTCGCCCCAAAGGTTCGCGAAGAGGGCCACCACCAGGGTAAGAAGCGCCGCCGCCCAGAGCTCCTCCTGCCCCAGGGTACCGGGGGCGAGCCGGATCAGGGGCCCGTAGCCGAAGAGCCCGCCGTAGACCGCGAACCCAGCGAAGGCGCCCACCAGCGCGGGGGTTAGGCGGGCGGCCTCGAGCTTGAGGCTTTTGTAAAAGATCTCGGTGGCGAAAAGCGCTCCGGCGAGCGGCGCGTGGAAGGCGGCGGCGAACCCCGCCGCCAGCCCGGCGTGGCCCATGGCGGTGGCCTCGGCAGGATCCAGGGCGAGGCCGAGCCTCCGACCCAGCCAGTCGCCGAGCACCGCCATCGGTCCCTCGCGGCCGAGGGGGCTCCCGGCGGGGAGCTCGGCGAGGCTTCCGAGCACGTAGCGAAGCTGGGGTACAAGGTGCACCCGCTCGCCCTCGCGAAAGGCCAGAATCAGCCGGGAGAGCCCGCGGTTCGAACCCAAGAGTGAAGCGGCCGCGTAGAGCAAGGGGAAGACCAGCACCCCGGCCCAAGGATTTAGCTCGACGAAGGCCTGCCCGAGTCCCCCTTCTCCCGAGGGCCCCGGGGGCAGGAAGCCGAGCACGCGCCCAAGCCAAAAGGCCTCGAGCTCCCGAAGCCCATGGGCAAGCCCCGCGGCCAATAGGCCGGCGAGCGCCCCCGCGAGGGCGTAGAGCAAAAGCGCCCGGGCCACGTCACCAGCCTACGACGGCGTCCAGGGGGTCGCCGGGTCGGAGCTCGGGGAGGGGAACGCCGAGCGCCTCCCGCCCCCCGAGCACCGCCCAGGCGAGCACCTCCGCGGGCGGAAGGCCCCGCTCGAGAAGGAGCCGGACCTCGTCCCACACATCGAGGCTTCCCCCGGAGAGGGCGGAGTCGGTGCCAAGGGCGAGGGGCACCCGGTGCTTTCGGTAAAGCGCGTAGGGGGGGAGCCCCGCCTCTAGGTTCAGGTTCGAGCGGGGGCAGCTCACGAGCCGGGCGCCATGGTCGGCGATCGTCCTCACGTCCGCCTCGCTTACCTGCACCCCGTGGATAAGGAGCGGCCTGGCCTCCAACACGCCGAGCTCGGCGAGGTATTCGATCGGCGATAGACCCGTGGGGTGAAGATCCCGGGGGATTCCCTTTCTTTGGTGAAACTCGGCGATCGCCCCGGTCCGGTCTTGAAAGTAGGCGAGCTCCTCGGGGCTTTCTGCGGCGTGGATCTGGAGCGAAAGCCCCTCCTCCCGTGCGAGCGCTACCGCGCCTCGCATGAGGCTCGGGGTGAGGGAATAGGGGGCGTGGGGGGAGAGGCCGAGGCGCGCCCCGCCCGGCCGCTCGAGCTTTTTGAGCCGCCGGACGGTGGCCCGGATCCTTTCCAGGTATTCCCTTTCGGCTTCCGGTGGCATGATCCCGAGCACTTCGAGATAGGCGACCCCAGTGAAGGGCGCCTCAAGCAGCCACCACTCGAGGGTCCCGTCGTCCCTCGCCACGATGTCGCCGAGGATCCTCTGGCCGGCGGTAGCGGCCGCCTCTTTGGCAAGCCCCAGTCCTCGCGCTTCGTTTCTCGGGAAGACCGCCTTGAAAACGAACTCCATAAAGGGTCCCCGGAAGACCGGTCCCAGCCCGAGGTCGAGGTGGGTGTGGGCGTTCGCGGCGTCCGGGCCCAGGTAGGTGGAAAAGCGCCGCTCGCGGGCGTTCGGGTGCCCTTTTAAGAGCGCATCCCGCCGCCCGAGCGCGAGGATCCGCCGGCCGTCGGTGAGGAGCGCCCCCTCCGAGACGACCCCTTCCCGGCCGAAGATCGCGTAGGGGGCGCTCCAAACCTCCATCACGCGGGCTCGGGCACGTCTACCTTGAGGACGTTATAAAAGACGTCCCGCTCGGCTGGGATAAAGCCGGCGGCGCGGATCAGGCGCTGGATCTGGGCAACGGTGGCGTGGGTGCGGTCGTAGCCGCCCGCGGCCGAAACCACGTTTTCCTCGAGCATCGTCGAGCCGAAGTCGTTGGCCCCGTAATAGAGGGCGGTTTGGGCGACGCGAAAGCCCATCGTGGGCCAGGAAGCCTGGTGGTTTTGGATGTTGTCGAGGGCAAGCCGGCTCACCGCCAGGGTCTTCAGGTACTCGTGGGCGCTCGCCTCCGGGGCCTTCCCGGCGTAGGCGGTGTTTTTGGTTTGGAGCGTCCACATGGCAAAGGCGGCGAATCCCCGGCCGTAGCGTTCCCTGGCCCGGTCTTCCTGCTCACGGATTCGCACCAGGTGAAGTGCCCGTTCTTTGGGCCCCTCGCCAAATCCGATCACCATGCTCGCGAGGGTGTAAAGCCCGAGCTCCTGGGCCGCGTCCACAATGCGGAACCAGTCGGCGGTGGAGATGCGGCGCTTGGCCGCTTTGTGGCGCACCTCGTCCACCAGGATCTCGGCCCCGGCCCCAGGCATCCCGTCGAGCCCCGCCGCTTTAAGCCGGGCGAGGATCTCGCGGGCGTCGAGCCCGGTAAGACGCTCCAGGCCCAGGATCTCCTCCGGGCTGAAGGCGTCGATGCGGACCTTGGGGTGGTGGCGTTTTAAGTAGCGGAGCATCTCCTCGTACCAGGAGAGGGGGAGTTCGGGGTGGACGCCGCCCTGGAGAAGGATGCGCTTGCCGCCCACCGCTTCGAGCTCGGTCACCCTTTGCGAGATCTCCTCGAAGCTCTGCACGTAGGCCTCGGGGTGGTTCTTGCTCCGCCAGAAGGCGCAGTAGGGGCAGCCCACGGTACAGACGTTGGTGTAGTTGATGTTGCGGTCGATCAGGTAAGTGACGATCTCGGGATCGGTGACCGCGAGCCTGCGCGCGTGGGCGGCGGCGGCGAGCTCGGGGAGGGGGTAGGAAAAAAGCGCCTCGATCTCCTCAAGGCTGAGCCTCTCCCCGGCGACCGCCTTCTCCAAAAGGTCCATGGCTTCATCCTACCCGGCCCGCCCCGAGCCTAGAATGGGGGTTATGGAACTAAAGCTGGTGCCGATCGAAAAGCCCGAAGAGGTGAACGTCATCCTCGGCCACGCCCACTTCATCAAGACGGTGGAGGACGTGCACGAGGCGATGGTGAACGCGGTGCCCGGCATCAAGTTCGGCCTCGCCTTCAACGAGGCGAGCCAAGAGCGCCGGGTGCGCCGCTCGGGCACGGATCCAAAGCTCGTCGAGCTCGCGGTGAAAAACGCCCTCGCGGTGGGCGCGGGGCACTTCTTCATCGTGATGCTCGGGCCCGGGGTCTTTCCCATTAACGTGCTCCCTTACCTCAGGCAGGTCCCCGAGGTGGTGACGCTCTTTGCCGCCACTGCGAATCCCCTGAAGGTCGTGGTGGTTGAAGAAGGTGAGCAGCGCGGCGTTCTCGGTGTCCTCGACGGCCTCACGCCGCTTGGGGTCGAGGACGAAGCGCACGAGAAAGCACGGAAGGAGCTTTTGAGGCGTTTTGGGTACAAGTTGTAGCGGGTGCGTGGTGCGTAGTCGAGCAAACGACTACGCACTACATACGCCTTTTCTCCAGCGCTCTCGCGTGCGCTTCGAGCCCTTCCGCCCGGGCGAGCAGGGCGGCGGGGCCTGCGAGCCTCTTCGCCGCTTCCGGGGAGAGGCCCACCACCGGGATCGCCTTCAAGAAGTCCCGCACCGCGAGCGCCGCTGAGTAGCGGGCGGTGCCCGAGGTGGGCATGACGTGGCTCGGCCCCGCGATGTAGTCGCCGAGCGCTTCGCCCGAGTGCTCGCCCAAAAAGACCCCGCCCGCGTTCTGCACCTGGCCGAGGTAGCGGTAGGGGTCCGCCACCGAGAGGCAGAGGTGCTCGGGGGCGTAGAGGTTTGCGAGCTCGAGCGCTTCCTCGAGGTCCCCAGCCAGCACGATGCCGCCGTTGGCGAGCGCGCGCCTTGCCACCTCTTCGCGGGGTAGGTCCGCAAGCTGGCGCTCGAGCGCCGCTTCCACCGCGTCCGCGAGGGCCTCGCTCGGGGTCACGAGCCAGGGCTCGGCGAGCCGGTCGTGCTCCGCCTGAGCGAGGAGGTCGGCGGCGACGAGCTCGGGGTTCGCGCTCTCGTCGGCGACGATCAGGGTCTCGGTAGGACCGGCCAGGCCCTCGATCCCTACGTCGCCGTAGACCTCCTTCTTGGCGAGGGTCACGAAAAGGTTCCCCGGCCCCACGATCTTGTCCACCCGGGGGACGCGCTCGGTGCCGTAGGCGAGGGCGGCGATCGCCTGGGCCCCGCCCATGGCGAAAAGCCGGTCGGCGCCCGCGGCCCAGGCGGCGGCGAGGATCGCGGGGTGGGGTTTCGGCGGCGTGGCCACGACGATCTCACCGACCCCGGCCACCCTTGCCGGTACCACCGTCATCAGCACGGTGGAAAGCAGCGGCGCGGTGCCCCCGGGGACGTAGACCCCGACCCGGGAAAGTGGCCGCACCAGCTGACCCAAGACGCCGTCCGGGCCGGCTTCGAGGAAGCCGCCTTTGGGTTCTTGCTGGTAAAAGGCTTTGACGCGCACCCGGGCTTCCTCGAGCGCCTCCCGGAGCTCGCGGGGAAGCTCGTCGTAGGCCTCGCGCCAGAGCTTCTTCGGGACCTCGTAGACCTCCTGCCCGTCGAGCCTCAGGCTCCAGGCGTTCAGCGCGACGTCGCCCTTTTCCCGCACCTCGGCGACGATCCTTCGCACCGCCTCGGCGGGGGAGAGGGGCTCGCCGAAGAGCTCGGCGAGCGCGCTTTTAAGCTCGGGCGTTCCCTCGAAGTGGAGCCGGCGGGTCGCGAAACGCGCCCGCACCTCTTCCGGTCGGTAGCGCTTCATCGTTTCCTCCTGCGCCGCTTGCGGCCAGGCCGGCGCTCGGATTCGGTTTCGCCTTCGAAGGCCTCGAGAAGGACTGCTTCGAAAAGATGCTGCCCGAGTTTTTGCACGAACTTCACCGGCCTGCCTTCCCGGTCGTAGTAGACGTAGCTCACCCCGGGCCTCAGCCGGTAGACCTTGACCGGCACCTGGCCCCAGGGAAAGGCGAGCTCGGTGTCGGGGAGTCGGGTAGCGTGGACCCGACCGCCCACCATCGGGAGGGTAAGGGTCGCTTCTTCGCTCCTGCCCAGCTTGAGGATGAGCGAGAGGGGGTCGTGGTAGTCGACCACGTAGGGGAGCACCAGGTCCTTTCCGACCACCACGCCCTCGTCGCGCAGGAACTCGAGGTCAAGGACCCGCGTCCCCCGTCCCTCGACCCGCTCCACATAGCGGAGGGGGATGCCGCGTGCGTCCATCACGCTCTCCCACTCCTGGCGGGTCTTGGGCAGGGGGAGGGCGACGTCGGCCACGAGCCGCATCCGGTAGCCCTCGCCCTTCTTTTCCAGGGTGAGGGTCTCCTCGCCCGCCGGCATGCCGGCGTACTTGAGCTGGTAGCGGAGCCGGGTGGGCGCGCGCATCGCCCCCATGCTACCGCTTTGGGCCCCGGGCGGCGGCCGGCTAAACTTAAGGGCGTGACCGATCCGCGCCTGATCCGCAACTTCTCCATCATCGCCCACGTGGACCACGGCAAGTCCACGTTGGCGGACCGCATCCTCGAGCTCACCCGGGCGGTGAGCGAGCGGGAGATGCGCGCGCAGTACCTGGACCAGCTCGACCTCGAGCGCGAGCGCGGCATCACCATCAAGGCGGCGGCGGTCCGACTGAACTACCAGGCGAGGGACGGCAAGACCTACGTCTTCAACCTGATCGACACCCCCGGCCACGTGGACTTCCACTACGAGGTGAGCCGGGCGCTGGCGGCGGTGGAGGGGGTGCTCCTCGTCGTCGACGCCTCCCAGGGGATCGAGGCCCAGACCATCGCGAACTTCTTTCTAGCCTTAGAGCACGACCACGCGATCATCCCGGTGGTCAACAAGATCGACCTCCCGAGCGCAAGGCCGGAGGAGGTGGCGCTCGAGATCGAGGAGACCTTTGGCATCCCCGCCGACGAGGTGATCTTCGCCTCCGGCAAGACCGGGGAGGGGGTGCCGGAGATTCTGGAGGCGATCGTTTCCCGCATCCCTCCCCCCAAGGGGGACCCGGGCGCGCCCCTCAAGGCGCTTATCTTCGACTCGGTCTACGACAAGTACCAGGGCGTGGTTCCCTACCTCCGGGTCTTCGAGGGCACGGTGCGACCCGGCGAGCGGATCCGCATCTGGTCCACCGGCAAGGACTACGAGGTCACCCGGGTCGGGGTCTTCCGCCCCGGGGCGATCGAGGATACCGAGGCGCTCTCGGTGGGGGAGGTGGGCTGGCTGATGGCGGGGATCCGCGAGATCGGGGACGCCCAGGTGGGCGACACCATCACCCACGCCGACCGCCCCACCGACGCTCCCTACCCCGGCTTCAAGCCGGCGAAGCCGGTGGTCTTCGCCGGGCTTTTCCCGGTGGATAACCAGGAATACAACCGCCTTCGGGACGCGCTCGAAAAGCTCAAGCTCAACGACGCCGCCCTCACCTTCGAGCCCGAGAGCTCGGAGGCGCTCGGGTTTGGTTTCCGGGTGGGCTTTCTGGGGCTTCTCCACGCCGAGATCGTGCAGGAGCGGCTCGAGCGCGAGTTCGGCCTCGAGCTCATCGCCACCGCCCCCAACGTGGTCTACCGAGTGAAGCTCAAGGACGGGAGCGAGATCGAGGTGCATAACCCCTCCGAGCTCCCCGAGCCCACCAAGATCGAGGCGGTGCTCGAGCCCTACGTGCGTCTTTCGGTCTACACCCCGGAGGACTACGTCGGCCCCATCATGCAACTCCTCCAGGAGAAGCGGGGCAAGATGCTCGACATGCGCTACCACGGCAAGCGGGTCGAGCTCGTCTACGAGGTCCCCTTCGGCGAAATCCTCTACGACTTCCACGACCGGCTGAAATCGATCTCCCGCGGCTACGCCAGCATGGACTACGAGCAGATCGGCTACCGGCCCGGGGACCTCGTCAAGGTGGACATCCTGGTCCACGGCCAGAAGGTGGACGCGCTCGCCTTCATCGCCCACCGCGAGAAGGCCTACCGCGTTGCCCGCCAGGTGGTGGACAAGCTCGCCGAGGTGATCCCGAGGCAGCTCTTCCCGGTGGCGGTGCAGGCCGCGATCGGTACCAAGGTGATCGCCCGGGCTACGGTGAAGGCCCTCCGGAAGGACGTCCTCGCCAAGTGCTACGGCGGCGACGTCACCCGCAAGAAGAAGCTCCTCGAGCGCCAAAAGGAGGGTAAGAAGCGCCTCAAGGCGATCGGGCAGGTCGAGGTGCCCCAGGAAGCCTTCCTCGCGGTTTTAAAGGCGGGGCGCGACGAGGGCTAGCCCCTTGGGTTAGACTCCCCGTAAGGGGGTTTCGTTGAACCGGGAAGACCGGCTTCGCCGAGTGCTTTTGGCCGCTAGGCGCCACCCTGTCTACGCCGATCGGTTTCGCGGCCTGGATCCCGAGCGCTTTACCCTTTCCGACCTCGCCGAGCTCCCCCCCACCACCCGCGAGGACTGGCTTATGTACCTGGCGGAAAACCCGAGAGCACCCGAGGGCACGGCACTCGTTCACTTCACCCCAAGCCCGGCGCTCGGCTGGATGCCGGAGTACCTCTCGGCCGAGGATCTCAGGCTTCAGGCCGAGGGGACCGCGGCCTACTTCCGGGAGCTCGGGCTCGGGGGCGTGGCCCTCGTTACCTTCGGCTACCACGTTTTCGCCGGCGGATGGCTCTTCACCCAGGGCCTTGTCGAGGCGGGGGTGGGGGTTTTACCCCACGGCCCGGGCGAGGCCGAGCGGGCGGTGGAGCTCGCAAGGAGAAGCGGGGCAGCGGGGCTCGTGACCAACCCCTCGTTCGCCCTCCGGCTCGCCGAGGCGGGGCTCCGGGTGCGCTGGATGCTCGGGGCGGGGGAGCCCTTTACCTCGGTGGCGGGGCTTAGGGAGCGGGTCGAGGCCGCGCTCGGCGCCAAAGCCTTCGACGTCTTCGGCACCTCCGAGCTCGGCCTGGTGGCAGGGGAGGGGCCGGAGCAGGCGGGGCTTTTGGAGCTTCCGTGGATGGCGGTGCTCGAGGTTTTGGACCCCGAAACCCTCCAGCCGGTGGCCGAGGGGGAGCGGGGCGAGCTCGTGGTCACCGCCCTTTCCCGCACCCTGATGCCGATGGTCCGCTTCCGCACCGGCGACCTCGCGGTTTACGGGGGCAGGCGAGCCGGGCGGGTGGTGCTCCCCCACGGCGTGGTCGGCCGGGTGGATGGGATGGTCAAGGTCAAGGGGGTGAAGCTCTACCCCTCGGAGCTTGCGAGCGTGCTCCGGGCCTTTGGGATCGAGCGCTACCGGGTGGTGGTGGAGCGGAAGCCCTCGGGGACCGACGCGTTCGTGCTCGAGGTGGTGGCCGAGGCGGTGCCCGAGGGGGTGGCGGAGGCGGTGCGGGCCCGTACCGGTATCCGGCCCGACCGGGTCGTGGCGCGCCCCGAGCTTCCCGAAGGCTTGCTCCTGGATCGCCGCTAAAAGCCCCCAGGGGGCGGCCCGGCCGCCGCCCCCTGGAGACCGGGAGGTGGGGCGGTTAGAGGAAGCGCGCTTCAATCACCGCGCGCTCGATCTCGTAGCTTCCCGAAACCGTCGGAGTGCAGTTTTCGGTCTGGCCGGTGAGCCCTTCGAGCTCGATCCGGATTCCCAAGGTGGCCTGGCCCGAGAGGATCGCTTGGATCTGGTCCCGGTCGAGCGCGGCGCGGCCTTCGAGGACGAAGCCACCCGAGGGCTCGAGCGTGATCTCGGTGGCGAGACCACTTAGCGGCGCGTCCCAGGGCGGGGGTTTGGGCGCCAGGTAGCCGGTGGCCCGGAGGGTGCCCCCGAGCCCGCTCACGCAGTCGAAGTTGTAGTTTACCCGGGCCTTGAAGTCGAGCACCAGGCTTGCCGGGCTCGCCGGCAGGTTGGGCGCGGGAAACTCGACGGTGAGGCCGTCGTCGCTCGGAAGGTTCAGGGCGAGGTTTCCGATCGTGCTGAGGTCGGTGTTTTGCGGAACGTCCAGGGCGTGGTGGAAGGCTTGCTGGTCGAGCCCCGCGTCCCGCAGTGCGGGCAAGAGGTCCACCGTAACGGGGAGGGGGCCGCAGGCTGAAAAAACCAAGGCAAGCGGGATAAGGAACAGGGCGCGTTTCATTCTTTCACCTCCGACCCGGAGCGTAGAGCGAAGGCGTTAACTGGGCGTAAATGTTGCTTTTCGCTCAGCGCTCGGGGGAGGTGCCGTTTCTCTCTTTTTGCGGCATGAAGGGGTTGGGGATCTCGGGCAGGGGGGTGAAGCGGTCCACCGCGTCGATGAGCTTTTGCGCCGTGGTCTCCCGAAAGGCCACCACCTCGACCCGGATACCCCGGTCCATGAGGACTTCCAGGATGTCCACGAAGTCGCCGTCGCCGCTCCCGAGCACGACCACGTCGAGGTGGTCCATCAGCCGCACCATGTCGGCGGCGATCCCCATGTCCCAGTTCCCCTCGTAGATCGGCTTGCCGTCGTCGGTGGTGTGGTGGACCTGAAGGGTCATCCGGCGGACGCGGTAGCCGATTGTCGAGAGCTTGTAGATGAAGGGCCAGGCGGAGGTGTCCCCCTCGCGCTCGACCACGTAGGCGATGGCGTGGACGAGCTCGCGGCCCTCGGTGGCGAACTTGAGGAGGCTTTCGAAGTTGATATTGGCGCCGTAGTTCTCCTTGGCGGAGTGGTAGAGGTTTTGGGTGTCGACGAAGAGCCCAACCCGGGGCAGGGCGCGGCAGTTCACGGGTGCATCACCTCCCGGGCGAGGCGGGGCACGTGGACGAAGACGTCTTCGGGGCGCTCGCCGTAGTAGCGCTGGCGGACGGTGATGCGGGCGGGCTCGAGCTCGAGCACCGCGTAGCTCGGGAGCCCCTTGCCGCGCACCCGGTTGGTGGTGGCGGTGCCCGCGTTCACGATCAGCATCCCCTCGAACCGCCAGACCCAGGGGACGTGCTTGTGCCCGGTGAGCACCAGGTCCACCCCGTGGTCCACGAGGAGCTTGAGGAGGTCCCCGGCGTCTTGCAGGATGTTCCGCTCCCGCCCGGCCCCCGGCACGGGGAGCAGGTGGTGGTGGGTGACGAAGACCTTCAGCGCCCCTTCGTCGGCGTGGGCGAGCGCCTCCTCCAGCCAGGGGTAGATGGTGCGCCCGATCCGGCCCTCGTCGAGGTCGGGCTCGGAGGAGTCGGCGGCCACGAAGTAGACCCCAGGGAGCCGGAGGGTGCGGTAGCGGGGGCCGAAGAGCTCCTCGAAGTGGACGTACCCCACGTTTCGCGAGTCGTGGTTGCCCGGGGTGACCAGGATCGGCGCCTCGATCCGGTCGATCCAGGCCTTGGCCTCGGCGTACTGGTAGCCGAGCCCCTTGTCGGTGAGGTCCCCGGCGAGGACGACGAGGTCGGGGTGGTCCGCGTTGATCTCCTCGATCAGCCGCTCGAAGAGCTCGGGCACGAAGTGGCTCGAACCCACGTGGATGTCGGAGACGTGGTAGACCCGCGGCATGCGTAGGCCATTCTACCCGCTAGGGTTCGTCCCAGCGGTAGGGGCGGATCGCCGTGGCGCGGCCGCCCTCAAGCTCGAGCTCCACCGCTAAGAGGCTCGCCCGCCCCTTCGCCGCCCGGAAGGGCTGGGGCAGCGCGGTGAGGAAGCGGGCGAGGAAGCTCTCGGTCTCCCCGCCGATGATCGAGTCGTAGGTCCCGGTCATTCCCACGTCGGTGAGGAACGCGGTGCCCCGCTCGCTGATTTGGGCGTCGGCGGTGGGGACGTGGGTGTGGGTTCCGAGAAGGGCGCTCACCCGGCCGTCTAAATAGTGAAAAAGGGCGTACTTTTCGCTGGTGACCTCGGCGTGCACGTCCACGAGCCGGTTTTCGGCCTCGTTTTCCGCGAGGATCCGGTCCGCCGTCTGAAAGGGGGAGTCAAGGTTCGGCTCCAAAAAGACCCGACCCATGAGCTGGAAAAGCAAGAGCCGCTCGCCCCCGGCCTCGAGCACGAGCCGGTCCCTTCCGGGCGCGCCCGGCGGGTAGTTGGCCGCCCGGAGGATGGGCTCGGTTTCGATGAACTCGAGGATTTCCTTTTTATCGAAGGCGTGGTTTCCCAGCGTGATCGCGTCCACCCCGGCGTCCCGAAGCATCCGGTAGTGCTTCTTGGTAAGCCCCTTGCCGCCGGAGGCGTTCTCGGCGTTCGCGATCACCAGGTGGTATCGGTCGCGAATGTCGGGAAGATGCAGCCGGACCGCCCGTAGGCCCGGATCGGCGGTGACGTCGCCGATGAAGAGAAGACGCATGTCCGCATTGTAAGCAAGTTTCACAAGCTTAGAGGGCGACGCTGACCCGAGGAGCGGGTACCGCCGGCTCCGGCTGGTTGAAGGGGTCGTTCCAGCCTACGGCGGCGAGGGCTTCCTTCCACCGGGCATAGTTTTCCTGGTCAGCAAGCCGCAAAGCGGCAAGCCCGACCTCGGGTCCGCCCCGGGCGATCACCGCCTCCACCCAGGCCCAGCGGGCGCTCACCGAGCGGAGCTCGATGCGGGCCCGGTGCCGCCCCAGTTTTTTCGCGATGAACTTGAGTCTTTTTTCGATCGTCTTCACCCCGGCGAAGGCATCGGCGAAGTGGGGGGTGTGGCGCTTGGGGACGAAGGGGCTCACGGTGAGGGCGAGCCGGGCGTACTGGCTGAGCTCGACGGCGAGCTCCACCATCTCCTCGAGGTCGGCCTCGGTCTCGGTGGGCAGGCCGATCATCTGGTAGAGCTTAAAGCGCTTAAAGCCCGCCTCTTTGGCGATCTTGGCGGTGCGAAGGAGGTCTTCGGTGGTGATTTGTTTTTTCAAGAGGTCCCGGATGCGCTGGCTCGGGCCGTCGGCGGCGAAGGTGAAGCTCTGCATGCCGCCGGCGCGCATGAGCTCGGCGAGCTCGAGGTCCACCCGATCGGCGCGGATCGAGGAATAGCTGAACTGCTGGCCCCGTTCCACCAGCGCCCGGGATAGCTCCTTGATCCACGGGTAGTCGGTGAGGGCGGCGCCGATCAGCCCCACCTTGGGCACATCCTCGGGGATCGCGGCAAGCACCCGGTCCAGGGGCACGTTCCGGGTCGGCCCGTACATCACCCGGGCGAGGCAAAAGGTGCAGGGGCGGGGGCAACCCCGCTCTACCTCAATCAAGAAGGTGTTCGGGAACTCGGCGTCCGGGGTGACGAACTGCGCCGCCGCCGGAAGGGTTTCCGGCCTCGCGGTGGCGAAGTGGGGCTCGCGCGTCATGCGGTCCGGGAGAAAGACCCCGGGAAGTCCCTCGATAAGGTCCAAAAACTCGGCCCTGCTCTCCGCGTTCCGGTAGGCCTCGAAGAGGGCGGGGATCGTCTCTTCCCCGTCGCCGATCAGGATCACGTCGGCGAAGGGGGTAAGCGGCCAGGGGTTGGAGGAGGTGAGCGGGCCCCCGACGATCACCAAGGGGTCGCCCTCGTCCCGCTTCGTCCGGAGCGGCTCGATCCGGCTCCGCAGGAGAAGCCGCGCGAGGTTGGTGAGGTCGAGCTCGTAGGCGATGGAGACTGCAAAGATCTCCGCCTCGCCCGCCCGTCGCCCGGACTCATAGGTGATGAGCTCGCCGGGGAGCTCCTCCAGGAACACCCGCTCGGCTACCACATCGGGTTCGACGTTCATGAGCTTGTAGGCCACCTGGAAGCCGAGCGAGGCCATGCCCACCTTGTAGGTGTTGGGATACGCGAGGGTCACCCGGATCGGGGCGTCCTTATGGATCGCCCCCCTTTCCCGGGCGCGGCGCGCGCGAATCAGCTCCAAAAGATCCACTAAGTTTCTACTTTAGCAAAGGGAAAAAGCTTTGCCTAGCCTTCGGCCTTCGAGCCCTTTCGGGAGAGCCATTGCACCAGCAGGTAGACGATGCCCGCCACCAGGAGCGCGGGCACCAGGAAGTAAAGCAGCGCGACGATCAGCTTGGAGACCGCGAGGAAGATCTTGCCGAGGAGGACGAAGAGCCATCCCCCGAGCCAAAAGGCCACCAGGGCAACCACCGCGACCAAAAGCCCCAGCACCACCCATTCGAGGATTTCTTCCAACGTGTAGTTCGCCACCGCCCCTCCTTTGGAGTCAGGCTAAAGCCCGCATGCGTGGTTTGCAAGCCGATAATGGGAGCGGTGCGCGATCGCTACCGCAGCTACGAGGGGGTGGTTTTGCGCCGTCGGCCCCTACCCTCCGGCGATCTGGTGGTGGGCCTCCTCACCCCGGAGGGGCCGGTCGAGGCCCTGGCCAAAAGCGCCCAGCGCCCCGGCGGCCGCTCGGGCCGGATCGGGCTTTTCTACCGCGTGGATTTCCAGGTCTACCGGAGGCCGGGGCGCGATCTTTTCACCCTGACCCAGGTGGCGCTAAAGGAGGCGCTGGCCGCCCGGGAGCCGCTCCGCTACGCCGCCCAGGGCTTCCTCGCGGAGCTCGCCTGGAAGGCGGTCTCGCCCGAGGTCGCTCCCCGGGGCTACCCGGTGCTCCTTTCGGGCTTGCGCGGGGTTCGGGACGCCGAGGATCCCCGCGTCCCCCTGGTCTGGGCGGGTTTTCGCCTCTTGGTGCACGCGGGCTATGCTCCCGCGGGTTCGGGGCCCTACCTCCGGCTCGAGGGGCGGCTCGACCGGGAACCGGGACCGGGCGCGGTCTTCCTCGGCGAGGCCGGAGAGGCTGCGCTTCGGGCGGTACGCGCCCGCCCAGGAAAGGAGGCGATCGCCGAGCTGGAGAAGGCGCCGCTCGACCGGTTGGTGGAGGCACTCCTCCGCTACGCCGAGGCCCAGCTCGAGGGGCTCTTGAGTATCCGCGCCCTGCGCCGCCTCCTCTCGTAACGGTTTTTTCCCGGCCGTGTAAAATAACGTCATAAGGGAGGGCCCATGCGCAAAAAGCACGACTGGATGCGCGAGACCTATCAAAAGAGCACCGAGCGCATGCCGGAGCGCAAGGTAGCGCACCGGACGCTTTCGGGGATTGCCCCGGATCCCCTTTACACCCCCGAGGACATCGAGCCCTTCGACTACGAGAAAAAGCTCGGCTACCCCGGCGAGTACCCTTACACCCGCGGCGTCTACGGTTCGATGTACCGCTCCAAGCTCTGGACGATGCGGATGTTCGCCGGGTTTGGGACCGCCGAGCAAACCAACGAGCGCTTCAAGAAGCTGCTCGCCGCCGGGCAGACCGGGCTCTCCGTGGCTTTTGACCTCCCCACCCTGATGGGCTACGACTCCGACCACCCGCTCGCCAAGGGGGAGGTGGGCAAGTGCGGGGTGGCCGTGAGTAGCCTCGCCGACATGGAGGTGCTCTTCGAAGGGATCAACCTCGAGGAGGTCACCACCTCGATGACGATCAACTCGCCCGCCAACGCGATCTGGGCGATGTACCTGGCGCTTGCCAAGAAGAAGGGCTTTGATTGGAAGAAGCTCGGCGGCACGATCCAAAACGACATCCTCAAGGAGTTCATCGCCCAAAAGGAGTTCATCTACCCGCCGGAGCCCAGCGTCAAGCTGGTGATCGATACCTTCGAGTGGGGACCTAAGAACGTCCCAAGGTGGAACTTTATCTCGGTCTCCGGCTACCACATCCGCGAGGCGGGGGCGACCGCGGTGCAGGAGCTCGCCTTTACGCTGGCCGATGGTTTTGCCTACGTGGAGGCGGCGCTAGCGCGTGGGCTCGAGATCGACTACTTCGCACCCCGGATCAGCTTCTTCTTCGACGTCCACAACGACTTCTTCGAGGAGATCGCCAAGTTCCGGGCGGCCCGCCGGATCTGGGCCACCGAGATGAAGGAGCGCTACGGCGCCAAGAACCCCCGGAGCTGGATGCTCCGCACCCACGCCCAGACCGCCGGCGTCAGCCTCACCGCCCAGCAGCCCCTGAACAACATCGTCCGGGTGGCGATCCAGGCGCTGGCGGCGGTGCTCGGGGGGACGAACAGCCTGCACACCGACTCCTACGACGAGGCCCTCGCCTTGCCCACCGAGGAGGCGGCGACGATCGCCCTTCGCACCCAGCAGATCATCGCCTACGAGTCCGGCGTCACCCATACGATCGACCCCCTGGCGGGGAGCTACTACGTCGAGTGGCTCACCGACAAGGTGGAGGAAGAGGCCCGGAACTACATCGAGGCGATCCGCAAGATGGGCGAGGGGACGCCTTACCCCACCCTCTACGGGGTGATTCGCGGCATCGAGAACGGCTACTTCCAGCGGGAGATCGCCGATGCTTCCTATCGCTTCCAGCAGGAGGTGGAGTCGGGCGAGCGGATCATCGTGGGGGTGAACGCCTTCAAGGACGAGAAGGAGATCGAGGTGCCGATTCTCACCATCGACCCCGAGGTAGAGCGGGTGCAGGCCGAAAGGCTTGCCCGGGTGCGGCGGGAGCGCGACGAAGCGCGGGTGAAGGAGGCGCTCGAGGGGCTCCGCCAGGCGGCGGTCACCGGTCAGAACACCATGCCCCACTTCGTGGAGGCCGCCCTTGCCTACGCCACCCTGGGCGAGATGATGGACGTGCTCCGCAAGGTGTACGGGATCTACGAGGAGCCGGTGATGGTCTAGGAGTGCGTGGTCCGTCTCTTTCCCACGCACTACGTACCACGCACCTAATAAAATGAACGCAATGGACCGCAAGATCCGGGTACTCATCGCGAAGCCGGGCCTCGACGGCCACGACCGGGGGGCCAAGGTGGTGGCCCGGGCGCTCCGGGACGCGGGGATGGAGGTGATCTATACGGGGCTGCGCCAGACCCCGGAGATGATCGTCTCCGCCGCGTTGCAAGAGGACGTGGACGCGATCGGGCTCTCGATCCTCTCGGGCGCCCACATGCACTACTTCTCCGAGGTGAAGCGGCTTTTGGACGAACAGGGGGCTTCCGACATTTTGCTCTTCGGTGGCGGGATTATTCCCGACGAGGACGTACCCAAGCTCCTTGCGATGGGGGTGGCCGCGGTCTTCGGGCCCGGCACCTTGACCCAGGACATCGTGGACTTCTTGAAGCGCGAGGTGCCCAAGAGATGGGCGAAAGCGGGCCTTTGATCAGTTGGCTCCGGGTACCAGAGCCCTCCGAGCTCCCCGAGGGGCTAAAAGAGCTCGTGCGGGCGGCCGAGGAGAAGCTCGGCTTCGTGCCCAACGTGCTTCGCGCCCTGGCTTTAAGGCCGGACCACCTCCTCGCCTGGTGGCGATACTACGATCCCCTGATGCGAGGTGAGGGAAAGCTCTCCCGGGCGGAGCGGGAGATGATTGCGCTCGTGGTCTCCCGCCTGAACGACTGCGAGTACTGCCTTGCCTCCCACAGTTCTTATCTTCGCGAGCTATCCGGGGACCCCACCCTACCCGATCGCATCGTGGCCAACTGGCGCCGGGTGGAGGAGCTTTCGGAGCGCGAGCGGGCGCTGCTTGCCTTCGCCGAGGCCGTGACCCTGGACTCGGCGCGGCTTGAGCTCGAGGACATCGAGGCGCTGCGCTCGGTAGGCCTGGACGACGAGGCGATCTTCGAGGCCGCCGAGGTCGCCGCCATGTTCAACTACACCAACCGGCTATTGAACGCCCTCGGCGTCAAGCCGAACCGGGAGTACTACTTCCGCGGGCGATGATCCGGGCCCTGATCGCGGGCTACCTCCTCGGCGCCGTGCCCTTCGCGGTGCTATTCGGGCTGCTTCGGCGCAAAAACCTCCTTGTCTTGGGGTCGAAAAACCCGGGGGCCCTGAACGCGATCCGGGTACTGGGCCCAGTGCCGGGACTGATGGTGCTTTCCCTCGACCTCGCGAAGGGCTTTCTCGCGGTGGCCTTCGGCGAGGCCTACGGTGGCGTAGCGGGTGCGCTCGCCGCGGGAGCGGCGGCGGTCTGGGGACACGCCTACTCTCCCTTTTTGCTCTTTCGCGGGGGCAAGGGGATCGCCCCCGCGGTGGGGGCGGCCCTGGCAGTGGATCCGAGGCTCGTGGCTCTCGCCTTCGGGGTCTTTTTGATCTTCTGGGCCGCGACCCGAAGTCCCTACCGCTCGGCCCTGCTCTCGGCGGCGCTTTTCCCGCTGGTGGCCTTTGGCTACGCCGGCCGGCTGGACCTCGCGCTCTTCGCCCTTTTGGCGGTGGTGCCCATCGTGCACCGGCATCTTAAGGACTGGCACCGCTAGGGTACTTTTGCCAAACTTGGAACGTGGACACCCTGTTTGGGGCCCTTACGATTTTCCTTTTGCGGCTCGTGGACGTGCCGCTTTCCACCGTACGGGTGGTGATGATGGTCCGCGGGCAGCGCCGGGTGGCGGCGGTGCTCGCGTTTTTTGAGTCCCTGGTCTGGATCGTGGCGATTAGCCAGGTTTTTGCTCGGCTGGACTCGCCCCTCAACATGTTCGCCTTTGCCGCGGGGTTCGCGAGCGGAACCGCGATTGGGATGACCCTCGAGGCCTGGTTCGCCCCTGGGCAGGTGCTGGTCCGGGCGATCGTTCGGGAGGGAGCCGATGCCCTGGTCCGGGCGCTTCGGGAGGCTGGCTACGGGGTCACCCTGGTGCGCGGCGAGGGTCGGGAAGGGGAGGTGCCGATTCTCTTCATCGTCGTGCCCCGGCGGAAGGCGGAGGCGGTGCTCGGGCTGATCCGGGAGCGGGCCCCGCGGGCCTTCGTCACCGTGGAGGGGGTCCAGCGGGCGATCGGGGGGCATCTGCCGAGCGTGGGGTTTTGGCCGCTCGTGCGCCGGTGAGGGTTCCCCATTATTTCCCCTGGTAAATCAGGGCGAGTCTTTCGGCGAGCTTGAAGGCCGCCCCCTTATCGAGATAGCGGTTTTGGTTGCCGCACTTGGGGGAGAGGATGCAGCGGGGGCATCCGGATTCGCAGGGGCAGCTTTGAAGGCGGTCTTTGGTGGCGGCGATCCACTCGGGGAAACGTTTCGCCCCTTCGCGGGCGTAGCCCACGCCGCCCGGGTGGCCGTCGTAGATGAAGATCGTGGGTCGCCCGCCGCCCGAGGGCAGGGGGTGGGGGTAGGCGGGGTAGGAGACGCCTCCGATATCGGCTCGCTCGGCGAGGACGAAGAGGGGAAGGAGGCCGATCATCGTGTGCTCGAGCGCGTGAATCCCCGACGGCAGGAGGGCTTCCATGGCAAACGCGAGTCCCTTTTCATCGGCGAGCCACTCGGGCTCGACGTGGAACCAGACCGCCTCGGTAGCGAAGCGGATCTCGGGCATCTCGAGGGGGATCTCTTCGATCACCGCTTCGGTGAGGTAGCGCTTTTTGACGTAGCCCACCACCTGTTCGACGATCTCCACCCGGCCAACGTAGATCCCGGGGTGGACCTCCTCGCCCTCGTGGGCGAGGACCTCGGTGGTGGCGAGCGGCTGGGTGTAGTAGTCCTCGAGGCTTGGCAAAAGCTCGATCTCCCGGCGCTCAAGATCAAGCCGCTTGACGAGGTAGGACTCCCCCTGGTGCAAAAAGACCGCGCCCGGGTGCGCTTCCCAGTAGGCCTGGCGTTCATCGAGGTAGCCGATCGTCTTACCGAAGGGGTCCTTGAGGCGGAAGGTGGCGCCGGAGCCCCGGAGCACGATCTTCCGGTGGGGGTTTTTCAGCGTGGTGTAGATGCGGCCTTCCCGCTCGACGAAGCCCTCGCCCGCGAGCTCGGGACGCCAAAGGGGTTCGGTTTTTGCTAGGGGCAGCTCCCTCGCGGCGGCGTGGGCGTGGAGGGGGTAGAGGTAGGGGTTAAAGGGATCGGCGACCGCGGCCTCGGGCTCGCCGCCGGTGAGGCGATCGGGGTGGTCCTCGTAGTAGGCGTCCAGGGGGTCTTCCCGCGGGATCCAGACCACGAGCGCCCTTCGCTCGCCCCGGCCCGCTCGTCCGGCCCGCTGCCAGAGGCTCATCATCGAGCCGGGGAAGCCGACGAGGACGACGGCGTCGAGGTCGCCGATGTCGATGCCGAGCTCGAGCGCATTGGTGGCGACGAGCACCGAGATCGCTCCCTTTTTGAAGGCTTCTTCGAGCTTCCTCCGGTCCCTTGCCGTATAGCCAGCGCGGTAGGTGCGGATCTGGGCCGCGAAGGGCGAGCTTCGGGTGTATTTGCCGATCAACTCAACGCTTTTCCGGCTGTTGGCGAAGATCAGGGTCTTGATCCCGTAGGCGGCGGCGTGCTCGGCGAGGAGCGCGGCCTCGATGTTGGGGCTTCTGCGCACCTCGCCGGTCTGGTCGAGGGCCTTGGGTCGCCAGAGGACGAACTCGCGCTCGGTGCGGGAGCTCGTTCTCCGAACCGCCAGAAACGCCTCGCCGAAAAGCCTTTCCGCGTGCTCGGCGGGGTTTTTTATGGTGGCGCTCGCGGCAACGATCTGAGGCCTTGCCCCGTAGTAGCGGGCGAGGCGTAAGAGCCTTCTAAAGATCATCCCCGCGTGGCTTCCGAAAACGCCCCGGTAGTAGTGGAGCTCGTCGACCACTAGATAACGAAGCCGGCCCAGAAACCCTGCCCACTCGGGGTGGCGGGGGAGGATGCCGTAGTGGAGCATATCGGGGTTGGTGAGGACGAGGCTTCCTTGCTCGCGGGCACGTTTTCGCTTTTCCGAGGCGGTGTCGCCGTCGTAGGTGAAGGTGGTGCGGGGAAGGCCGAGCGCTTTTTCCATCGAAAGGAGCCTCTGCTCCTGGTCGCGGGCGAGCGCCTTCGTGGGGAAGACGAAGAGAGCGGTTTCTCCCTCGAGCACAGCCTTCAAGGCAGGGGCCTGGTAAACGAGGCTTTTTCCGCTCGCGGTAGGGGTGGCGAGGACGACGTGCCTACCTGCCTCGATCGCCCGGAAGGCCTCGGCCTGGTGCTCGTAAGGGGAAAGGCCCAGGGCCGCGAGCACCCCCGAAAACGCCCCAGCGTACTCGGTCTTTCTTAAGGGCTCCGCCCGCAAAAGCTCGGCGTAGGCGATCTGGTCGGCGTAGCCCTCGATCTCCTTGAGCCACGCGCGGTAGCTGCCAAAGGACTCGATCGCGGGCGGAAGTTTGGCCGGCACCCTCCTACTTCTTTAAGGGGATGTTGAGGAAGGGCTTTTGATGGGGCGTTTCCTTGGGCTTTCGGGTGCTCGCCACCACCGCCACCCGCCTTGCGGTGTTCTCGGCGAGCTCTCGGTAGGCCTCACCCAAGGGTCCTTCCTCGAGCGCGGCGGGGAAGCCCGCGTCGGAACCTTTTCGAATCTTAGGCTCAATCGGAATCTGACCGAGGAGCGGCGCCCCGTACTTCTCGGCATAGGCGGCGAGGCCGCCGGAGCCGAAGATGTCGTGCTTCTCCCCGCAGGAGGGGCAGACGAAGTAGCTCATGTTCTCGACGAAACCGAGCACCGGGACCTCGAGTTTTTCGAGCATCGTCACCGCCCGGCGAACGTCCTCAAGCGCTACCTCTTGGGGCGTGCCCACCACGATAGCCCCGGTCAGGGGTACGAGCTGCATCACCGAGAGGGGAATATCGCCGGTGCCCGGAGGCATGTCCACGACCACGTAGTCAAGTTCGCCCCACTCGGTCTTGGTGACGAAGTCCCGGACGAAGGAGTGCTGCAGCGACCCCCGCCAGACGATGGGCTGGCCGTCGGGGACGACGAGGCCCAGGCTCACGAGCTTGACCCCGTGGGCCTCGATGGGAAGGATCTTACCGCCCCGGGTCATGAGCGGGCGCCCCAAGGCGCCGAGCATCCGGGGGGCGTTCGGGCCGAAGGCGTCGGCGTCGAAAAGCCCCACCTTGGCGCCGAGCAGGCCGAGGGCCACCGCCAGGTTCACCGCGGTGGTGCTTTTGCCCACACCGCCCTTGCCGGCCACCACCGCGATCACGTGGTTCACCCCGGGGAGGGGTTTTTGCTGGATGGGGCTCTCGGCGTCGAGGGTGATGGTCACCTCCTTGGCGCCAATCTCTTTGACGACCGCTTCCGCGTCGGCTTTCAGTTTGTCTTTCAAGGGACAGGCGGGGGTGGTGAGCTTTAAGGTGAAGGTCACCCGGTCGCCTTCGATCTTGAGGTCGCGGACGAACCCGAGGGTGACGATGTCCTTCTTGAAGTCGGGGTCGATGACCTTTCGGAGTGCGTCAAGCACCTGGGCCTCGGTCAACATATCGCACCTAGGATACCGGGAAACCCAAGGACACAAGTCGGCTTTGCTTACCCTGTTAAGCTTTACCCGTGGCCGTCGACGAGCGCGAGCTCATCCTCGAGCTCTTCCCGGGAACCCCCTTCGACCTTTTACCCCCGGGCGAGGTGCTCTATTACCGGGAAGGCGAGCACGTGGTCATCGAGGAAGCCCCCTTTCGGGCGGTCTTCGAACCGGTGGAGCGGCCTTCGCTCCCCCGGCCCGGGATCTGCGAGGCCTGCGGCCGGCTCCTTGGCGGCGCCTACGCGCGCTATTTTCGGGTGCGGCTTCCTGGCTCCCAGGTGGTTCGCTACGTGCTCCTATGCGAGGACACCGAAGCCTGCCGCGAGCGCGCCCGCCCCGAGGTTTTGAGGCGCATCCTGAGGAAAGGTATACTTCCCTAGTTGGAGGCGTTTATGGCGCGGGAAGTGCGACTGACCAAGGAAGGTTACGAGCGGCTCAAGGCCGAGCTCGAGAAGTGGCAGCAAAAGCTCGAGGAGATCACCAAGATTCTCCAGGAACTGATGGAATCCTCCGACGATTACGACGACTCCGGCCTCGAGGACGCAAAACGCGAGAAGGCCCGCATCGAGGCGGCGATCGCCCAGCTCGAGGACGTGCTCAGCCGGGCGGTGATCATCGAGGGCGCTGAGGCCAAGGGCAAGGTCGCGCTGGGGAGTACCCTGGTGATCCAGGACACCCAGACCGGCGAGAGCTTCGAGATCCAGATCGTGGCCCCGGCCGAGGCGAGCGTCCTGGTTGAGCCCATGAAGGTCTCCGACGAGAGCCCGGTGGGTAGGGCGGTACTCGGCAAGCGGGCCGGGGACGCGGTCAAGGTCGAGGTGCCCACCGGCGAGGTCAAGGAGTACCGCGTGCTTTCGATCCTGGAGTAGCCCGTGCCCGAGTGGAACGAGCAGACCCGGGAGCGGCTTAAAAACCTCGAGGCCCTGGTCGAAGCTGGGTTTGAGCCTTTTCCCTACCGCTTCGAAAAGGACACGAGCGCGGCCGAGCTCAAGGCCCGCCACCCCGACCCGAGCCCCGGGGAGGAGTGGCCCGAGGAGCGGGTGCGTCTCGCCGGCCGGGTCGTGGCGCTCCGGCGGATGGGCAAGGCGAGCTTCGCCCACCTGCTCGACGAGACCGGTAAGATTCAGCTTTTCTTTTCCAAGAACGACACCGAAAACTACCCGCTCATCAAAAAGCTCGACGTAGGCGACATCGTCGGGGTCGAGGGCACGGTCTTCGTGACCAAGACCGGCGAGCTCACGGTCAAGGTTCACCGCTGGCAGCCGCTCGTCAAGAGCCTTCATCCGCTTCCCGATAAGTGGCACGGCATCCGGGACAAGGAGGTCCGCTACCGCCAGCGCTACCTCGATCTGATCGTGAACCCCGAGGTGCGCGAGGTCTTCAGGAAGCGGGCTCGGATCGTCGGCTACGTTCGCAAGTTCTTTGAAAGCAAGGGTTTTCTAGAGGTCGAGACCCCGGTGATCCAGCCCACCGCCGCCGGCGCCGAGGCCCGGCCCTTCGTCACCTACCACAACGCCTTGGGACGGGAGTTCTACCTTCGGATCGCGCTCGAGCTCCCCTTGAAAAAGCTTCTCGTCGGCGGGTACGAGAAGGTCTTCGAGATCGGCCGGGTTTTCCGCAACGAGGGGATCGACGCCCAACATAACCCCGAGTTCACCATGCTCGAGGCCTACTGGGCCTACGCCGACTACCACGACGTGGCCCGGCTCGTCGAGGAGCTGCTTTCGGGGCTCGCGAAGGAGCTCTACGGTTCGTACCGGGTTCCCTACCAGGGGAAAACCCTCGACTTCACCCCGCCCTTTCGCCGCATTCGCTTCGTCGAGGCGCTCAAGGAAAAGGCCGGGCTGGACTTCGACCCCCTGGACCTCGAGCGCCTTCGCCTCTGGGCCGACGCGAAGCACCCCGAGCTCGTGGACGTCCCCTCCTATAAGCTCCTCGACAAGCTCTTTGGGATCTATGTCGAGCCTGAGCTCCAGGACCCCACCTTCGTCTACGACTTCCCGCTCGTGATCAGTCCGCTTGCGAAGAAGCACCGGGAAGACCCCCGGCTCACCGAGCGCTGGGACCTCTACGTGGCGGGGCTCGAGCTCGCCCCCGCCTACTCCGAGCTCAACGACCCCCTGGACCAGCGGGAGCGCTTCGAGGAACAGGCTCGCCGACGGGCCGCGGGCGACGAGGAGGCGGCCGAGATCGACGAGGACTTTTTGACCGCGCTGGAGTACGGAATGCCCCCGGCCGGGGGCCTGGGGCTTGGGATCGATCGCCTTGCGATGATCTTCACCGACCAGCCCACGATCCGCGACGTGATCCTCTTTCCCCTCATGAAGCCCCGGAAAACCGGCGGCGAGGAGGAAAAAGAGGAAGGCTAGCGGTGAGCGCAAGCAGGCTTGCACGATGGACCCTCCTGGTGGGGGTCCTTTCGCTTTGCTTCAAGCTTTGGGCCTACTGGATTACCGGCTCGGTGGCGGTGTATTCCGACGCGCTCGAGTCGCTGGTCAACCTGGCGGCGGCGCTGGGGATGGCGGTGGCGGTGGGGTACGCCGCCCGTCCCCCGGACGAGCGCCACCCCTTCGGGCACACGAAAGCGGAATACCTCTCGGCGGTAGCCGAGGGGGTTTTGGTGGTGTTGGCCGCCGGGGCGATCTTGCGCTCGGCGTTTTCGCGTTTCGCCGAGCCGGTTTCCCTTTCCCTCTCCCCGGTCGGGATGCTTGCGCTCGCCGTGGCGGGGGCAGTGAACGGGCTTTGGGGACTCTTGCTCTACCGCAGGGGGCGGAAGCTTGCTTCTGCGGCCCTTGAGGCCGATGGGTTGCACTTGCTTGCCGACACCGCCACCACGCTGGGGCTCATGCTGGGGCTTTTGCTGGCCTCGCAAACGGGTTGGCTTTGGCTCGATCCCCTACTCGCCCTCTTCGTGGCCGCCCATGTGCTTTGGCTTGGCTTTGGCATCGTGCGGCGTTCGGTGGGAGGGTTGCTGGACGAGGCGCTGGAGCCGGGCGTTCGGTCCAAGATCGAAGCGGCGGTCCAGGGCGCGATGGCGGGGGCGCTCGAGGTCCATGACCTTAGAACCCGCCGGGCCGGTACCCGGGCCTTCGTCGAGCTCCACCTGGTGGTGCCGGCGTCGATGACGGTAGAGGAAGCCCACGCCATCGCGACGCGGATCGAAGAGGCGGTCCAAGGGGTGCTCCCTGGGGCTTGGGTGACCGTCCACGTGGAGCCCGAGGGCGAGCTCCTTCACCGGGGAATCCGGCCCGCCCGGGACCATCCGCCCAAGGGGTCGCGCTAGGCTCAAAGCATGAAGCCCGACGTTCGAATCGAGGGGAGTTCGGTCACGGTGCGGGGCCCCAGGCCCCAGGTGGAGCGGATCGCCGATCGGTTGCTTTCTGCCGATTACCCCTACCGCGTCGAGGGTAGCCTCTACGGCCACCGCTACGCCGAGGTTTGCGTGCGCTTCGAGGCCGCCGAGGCGGCTTCCTGGTTTGCCGGGGTGGCCAAGGACGAGCTTTTAGGCCCGGCGTTTGCGGAGCCCGGTTTGGAGTAGGCCCTAGCGCACCTCGAGGGTTCCAAGCCAGTGGATCCCTTCGTCGTAGGGGATCGCGGAGGCTAGGCGCAGGGCGTAGCGGGGGTTTGAGGCGAGACGCGGCGAAGGATCGGGGAAGGCGAGGCCGATCCGGTAAAGTCCCGGTTCGTTCGGGGCTTGTGCCAGGAAGTGGTAGCTTTTTTCCTTCCCGGGCGGGAGCGCGGTGAGCTCGAGCCCGAGTCGAACCAAGCTCCGCTTTCCCGCTTTTTCAAAAACCAAGTAGGCCGGACGCGGCCGCTTAAGCCGGGAAAAACCGGTGTTTTTCAGAGCCAAGCTAAGGGGGAAAAGCCCCCCGGTTTTCGTTCCGTAAGGCCAGCGGGCCTGGACGAGCTCGATGCGATAGCCGAGCCGTCGCGCGAATTCCTCTAAGGCTCCCGAGCGTGCCCAGCTTTTGAGCACCTCCTCGTGGTACTCCGCGTTTAGGTAGTCGAGATGGGCCCGCTCGGCCTCCGAAAGGGCGTTTTCCCCGTCGGTACGGGGCGGATTCCAAGCACAGGTTTCGCCACCATAGGGCAAGCGGTCGTTCTCCGCGTAGACGAAAGCCCGCCAAGCCTTCGGGTCTTCCTCGGGGTAGGTGCCCATGTCGGTGGCGTTCGCGAGCCAGCAGTCGTTGTGGTGGGCGATCCGGCCGAAAAGGGGCTCGCTTGGGGGGCGATCGGTGGGAAAACCGCGGTATTTCACCTTGTCCACCGGGTAGCGGATCGCGATCGGGAGGTCTTCGGGGAGTTCCTCGGTAAGCCGTTTTAAAAGCCAGGCCTTGGTTGGGGCGTCGTCGTGGCAGATCCCGGTGGCCCGCCAGCAATGCCACTCGCCCCAGCGGCCCAAAAACCCTGCCTGGAAGACGTAGACGAGGTACGCGTTTTTGCGCACGATGGGAAGGAGCTGGTCGAGGTGCGTCTCGATGACGTCGAAGGGTGCGTCGCCTTCCTCGCTATAGCGAAAGCGGAGAATGAGCTTGAGGCCGTATTTTTCCAGGCGCTGGAAGGAGGTTTTCAAGGCCTCGAGCTCATCTCCGCTTAGCGCGCGGTCCCGTGGCAGCCAGGTGTCGTAGGGATAGACGAGCGTGACGCCGGAGGCGGCGAGCTCGGCAATGGCGGCTTCGTTGTCGGGGTCGAAGAGGTCAAGCCCGGTGCGGTAAAACCCCCGCTCGGGATTCCGAAGCGCGTCTTCCAGGGGTGCGGGACGAAGCGTTTGAAGGGGGGGCTTTGCCTGGCAGGCGGCCAAGAGGAAGAAAAGCATTAAGAGGCCGAGCCTTCGCATTCGGGTTCCTTTCCCTGGAGTTCCCTGACCACCCGCCGCGCCGTGGGGGTGCAGGCGAGGCCGCCCCGGCCGGTCTCCTTGAGCTCCGGCGGCAGGAGGCGGCCGATCTTGGCGAGCGCGAGCACCACTTCATCAGGCGGAATAAAGCTCCGAATCCCGGCGAGCGCCTGCTGCGCCGCGCTCACCGCATGCACGCTGAAAAACCCGTTGCGCATCACGCAGGGCACTTCGACGTAGCCCCCCACGGGATCGCAGACGAGGCCTAGGGTGTTTTGGAGGGCAAGCGCGGCGGCGTGTACGCTAGCCTCCGCGCTTCCCCCCAGGAGTTCGGTCACCGCTGCCGCCGCCATCGCAGCGCTCGATCCGATCTCGGCCTGACAGCCCCCGGTAGCACCGGCGATGAAGACCTGCCGACTGATGATCTTAGCCACGCCGCCGGCGAGGACGAGCGGCATGACCAGCTTCTCGTCGGGGATGCCCAGGTGGTCGGCCACGCCAAAGAGTGCGCCCGGTACGGTGCCGGCGCTTCCCGCCGTGGGAGCGGCGACGATCCGTCCCATGCGGGCGTTTTCCTCGTTCACCGCCATGGCGTAGGCCTGCACCCGCTTTAAAAGCGGGGCCTTCAGGGGATCTTCCGCTTCCCAGAGGGTCTTTGCGTTCCAACCCACCATCCCGGCGACGCTTTTCTCGTCGCTTTGGAGCCCGCGCTCGATCGCCTCGCGCATGACCTTGAGGCGCTCGCGCATGACTTCAAGGAGGAAATCGCGTTTCTGCCCGGTTTCCTCGAGCTCTTCGGCGAGGACGAGCTCCGAAGCCGGGCCCTTGGCTTGGGCGAGGTCGGCAAGCGTCAGCGGCACGTCCTTAGGCTACATCGCCGGATGCGCCTGTCAGAGGAGTCAGAACCCTAGGATTCCCTTTCCAAAAGCCGCCTCACCGCTTCCCGCCCGTCCCGCACCACCTCGGGGATTCCCACCCCGCGGTAGGCGGCGCCGGCCAGGGCGAGACCCGGGTAGGCCCTTTCGGCCTCCTCGATCCGGGCCACCCGCCCTGCGTGGCCCACGGTGTAGGCCGGCATGCCCTTTTCAAAACGGCCCACCCAGGCGCGAAGAACCGGGGGAAGCTTGCCAAGGAGTCTTTTTAAGTCGGAAAGGGCGAGCGCTTTCTGCTCCTCGGGTTCGGCCTCCGCCTCCCTCCCTGAGAAGTAGGCCCGGGCCAGCGCCATCCCCTCCGGCGCCCGGTGGGGCCACTTCTGGTCGAGCCAGGTAAAGCCGCGGGCGGAAAACCCCTCACCCCGGGCGAAGAGGATCCCGTGGCCCTCGCGGGGGGGCATCTTCGCCTTCTCGAAGGCGAAGGTCACGGTGGCGGCGGAGTGGTAGGGGATTTCGGTGAGGGCGTCCAGCGCGTCGAAGCCCAGGGGACGAAGGAGCTCGGCGGTTTGGGGGGCCGGGGTGGTAAGCACGAGCAACCTGGTCTCGATCGGCCCCTCGTTCGTCCTCACCCGGTAGCCGGAGGCAAGCACCTCGATGCTCTCGGCGCGGACCCCGGTTTTGAGCGACCCGCCGAGTTCCCGGGCTAGGGCCTCCGGGAGCTCGCCGAGCCCCTCCCTAAAGGAGACAAAGAGCGAGCCTTTCTCCCGGCTTGCCCGCCGCTTTTTCATCGCCTTTAGCGAGCCGAGGATCAGGCTCCGGTGCTCTTTTTCGAGTTTTTTTAGCTGGGGGAAGGCGGCGAGCAGGGATAGCGCCTCCGGGTCCCCGCCGTAAATGCCGCCGGTGAGCGGGGCCGCCAGCCGTTCCCAGACCTCTTTTCCGAGGCGGCGTTGGATAAAGCGCCCGAACGCTTCGTCGCCCTCCGGACCCCGGGGAAGGACGAGGTCGAGGGCGGCCCGGAGCTTACCCAAAGGGGAAAGGAGCGGGGTCTTGACGAGCGGTCCGAGGCGGGAGGGGATGACCACGTTCAGCCCCTCGGGTAGAGGATGGCCGCGGCCACCGGTGTAGATGAGGGCGGCGGGCTTTGCCGGTAGGGTGCCAACGATCTCGCCTTCCAGCCCGAGCTCTTGGGCGAGGGCGAGGGCCCAGGGCTTGTAGCGCACCACCGCGTCGGGGCCGGCCTCGACGACGAAGCCCGCATCCCGGATCGTCTGCACCTTGCCCCCGGGGCGGGCGGCCTCGAGCACGAGTACGTTGAGGCCCCGCCGCTTCGCCTCGTACCCGGCGGCGAGGCCGGCCATGCCGCCGCCTACGACGACGAGGTCGACCACGAAAGGACCGCCTCCTCCACGATGGCGGCGAGGGCCTGGGCGTAGTCGAGCCCGGCGTTCAAGGAGGGGGCGCGCACCAGGCGGATCCCCACCCGCTCGGCGGTCTGCATCGCCTCGTAGTCGAGGTCGTAGAAGACCTCGAGGTGGTCGGCGGGGAAGCCGATGGCGGCGACGAGCACCTCTTGGAAGCCCTCCTTCGCGAGGGTCTCGATCACCTCGTTGACGTCGGGGCCGAGCCAGGCCTCCTCGGTGCGCCCGGCGGACTGGTAGACGAGGCGGTAGCTTTCAATCCCAAGAAGGCGGGCGATACCCCGGGCGGTGGCCTCGAGTTGCTTGGGGTAGACGCCGCCGTCCTTTTCCACCGAGCGAAGCGGCACCGAGTGGGCGGAGAAGAGCACCGCCGCCCGCTTCGGGTCCTGGAGCCGCCAAAGGCCCTCGAGCACCCGCTCGGCCTGGGCCTTTAGGTAGGCGGGGTGCTCGGCGTAGCTCGGGATCATCTTGAAGGCGAAGGGGTGCCCCAGCTTTTCCAGGGCCTCCCGGGCCCGTTCCTCGTACTCGGCGATCGAGCGGGCGGAGTAGTGGGGGGCCGCGACGAGCCCCACCGCCCGCTGGACCCCGGCCTCGGCCATGGCGGCGACGGCGTCTTGGATCGTGGGGTGAGAGTGCTTGGTGCCCACGAAGACCCGGGGGCCGGTGTCCTCCCGGGGCGGGGGCGGGGTGCTAAGGCCTTTGGCATAGTAGGGATGGTTAAGGCGGAGCAAGGCCTCGAGCTTGCGCGCAAGGGCGTGGGTGATTTCATTCAAAGGGCTTTTCCCAATGTGCCGGTAGCGGGCCTTGAGCTCTTCGAGCAGGGGTGGCGGCGGGGGGTGGCCGTGTCGGATGTCGGTGTAGTAGGGGAGGATTTCCTCCTCGCTGTAGGGCGTGCCGTAGTACATGAAAAGAACGTCGGTCATCCTTGGGTCCTTTCGTGCACGTGCTCGACCACGCGGCGGACGTTCTCCTCCGGCGTTCCGGGAAGGATGCCGTGGCCGAGGTTAAAGATGTGGCCGGGCCGGCCGAGGTTTGCCTCCAGCACCTGGTCCACGCCAGCCAGGAGCACTTCCTCCGGAGCAAAGAGCCGGGCGGGGTCGAGGTTGCCCTGGACCGGGGTCCCCCCGAGCCGTTCGCGGGCCTCGTCCAGGGGCGTGGTGGTGTCGACGCCGATGGCGTCGCCGCCGGCTTCCTTCATGAGCTCGAGGAGGTGGTTCGTGCCGGTGCCGAAGTGAATGGTGGGACGCAGGCCCTCGAGCTCCTTAAAAAGCATCGCGGTGGGCCTTCGGACATAGGTCGCGTAGTCCTCCCGGGTGAGCCGTCCCACCCAGGAGTCGAAGACCATGAGCACGTCGGCGCCGGCCTGGGCCTGGGCCTTTAGGTAGGCGGCCATGGCCCGCGCCAGGTGGGAAAGGAGCGCTTCGAAAGCTCTCGGGTGGTGGTACATGAAACGCTTGGTGGCCACGAAGTGCTTCGAGGGCCCTCCCTCGATCAGGTAAGAGGCGAGGGTGAAGGGGGCGCCGGCGAAGCCGATCAGGGGGACCTCGAGCTCGGCCTTCAGCATCCGGATGGCCTCGAGCACATAGGGCGTTTCCTCTTCGGCCGAGAACTCCCGGAGCCTTTTTAAGTCCCCGGGGCTTCGAATGGGGTTTTCGACGACGGGCCCCTTTCCCTCGACGAGCTTCGTGGGAAAGCCGAGGCCGGAAAAGGGCGTGGAAAGGTCGGCGAAGAGGATTGCCGCGTCCACCCCGAGTTTTTCCACCGGCAGCAGGGTGACGTACGTGGTGAGTTCCGGGTTTTGCACGATCGCCTCGATCGTGTATTGCTCCCGAAGCTTGCGGTACTCGGCCTGGTAGCGCCCGGCCTGGCGCATGAACCAGACCGGGGTGTAAGGGGTGGGCTCGCCCCGTAGCGCCCGCAGGAGAACGTCGTTCACGACGGCGATTTTACCCCGGGGAAACGACCCGGTAGCCGATGCCCTCCAAGACCCTCCTGGCAGCGGCCTTTTCGCCGGGCTCGGCGAACCCAAGCCGGATCGCGCCGCCCGCGTCCCGGATGGTGAGGACCTCGATGTCCTTGATGTTCACCCCGGCCTCGCCCAAGGCGGTGGTGATGCGGGCGAGCTCGCCGGGGCGGTCGGGCACCTGGACCACGAGCTCGTGGCGGACCGGGAGGAGGCTCCGCTTCACCACCGGGAGGGCATCCCGGGTGCGCTTGGCTTCTTCGGCGAGGCGGATGAATGCCTCGGGGTGCTCGAGCGCCGCCTCGAGCTCCTCGAGCACCGCCCTGAGGTCTGCGAGCGCCTCCCGCACCGCCTCCCGGTTCTCCACCACCATGTCCCGGCTCATCCGGGGGCTACCCGAGGCCACCCGGGTGAGGTCGCGAAACCCCCCCGCGGCGAGAAACATGAGCAGGTCCTTCTTTTCGTCGCGGGAGACGAGCAGGTTCAGCGCGACCGCGAGCAGGTAGGGAAGGTGGCTCACCCGGGCAACGAGACGGTCGTGCAGCTCGGGGTCGAGGACGAGGGGGTAGGCTCCGAGCTCGTTCACCAGGGTTTCCGCCTCCTCGAGGTCGGCGGGGTCGGTTTCCTCGGTCGGGGTTAGAACCCAAACCGCGTTTTCCAAAAGCCCGGCGTGGGCGTTTTGCACCCCGGCCCGCTCGCTACCCGCCATGGGGTGGCCGCCCACGAAGCGGGGGAGGCCTTTGGCGGCCCGTACCACCGGGCCCTTCACGCTCCCCACGTCGGTAAAAAGCGTGCCTTCTCCGGCGTAGGGGCGAATCGCTTCGATCAGCGCGGGAATCGCCCCCACCGGGGCGGCGAGCACGGCGAGGTCGAGCTCGCCCACCCAGGGGCCCAGCTCGGTGTGGGCCCGGTCGGCGGCGCCGAGGGCGAGGGCGGCCTCGAGGGCGCGGGGGTCGCGGTCGTAGGTGTGGACCTCGCCGGCGAGGAATCGGCTCTTCAGACCCAGCGCCACCGAGCCGCCAAGGAGCCCAACCCCGAAGATCCCAACCTTAGCGTACCGGGGCTGCATCGAACGCCTTGCCCACCGCCGGCAGGAGGGCCTTGACCCGGCTCATGAACTCGGCGAACTCCTCCTCGGTGAGTTGCTGGGCGGCGTCGGAGCGGGCTTCCTTGGGGTTCGGGTGGGTTTCGACGATGAGGCCGTCGGCGCCCGCCGCCACCCCGGCCAGCGCAAGCGGGGTCACCCACTCGCGCTTGCCGGCGGGGTGACTGGGGTCGATCCAGACCGGCAGGTGGGTCCAGGACTTGAGCACCGGAACCGCCGAGACGTCGAGGGTGAACCGGGTCGCCTTCTCGAAGGTGCGGATACCCCGCTCCACCAGGATCACCCGCTCGTTCCCCTCGGCGAGGATGTATTCCGCGCTCATCAGGAACTCTTCGAGCGTCATGCTCATCCCGCGTTTTAAGAGCACCGGCTTCCCGGAACGCCCGGCCTCTTTCAAGAGGGCGAAGTTTTGGGCGTTCCGGGCGCCGATCTGGAGCATGTCGGCGTACTCGGCGACGAGCTCCACCTTATCGGGGCTCGTCACCTCGGTGACCACCGGGAGACCGGTCTCCGCCCGGGCCTCGGCCAAGATCTTGAGCCCCTCTTCGCCAAGTCCCTGGAAGGAGTAAGGGCTAGTGCGGGGTTTGAAGGCGCCGCCCCTTAGCATCTGGGCGCCGTGATGCTTGACGTAGCGGGCGGCGGTGAGCGTTTGCTCCCGGGACTCCACCCCGCAGGGGCCGGCTGCCACCATGAAGTGGCCGCCGCCGGTTTTGCCGGTGGGAAAAGCCACCACCGTGGGCAGGGGGTGCACCTCGAGGCTCGCAAGCTTATATGGCTTCGAGATCCGGATGACCTCGGCTACGTAGGGCAGGGCCCTAAAGTGCTCCATGATCTCGGGAGTCGGGCCCTTGCCCACCGCCCCCACCAGGGTGGTCTCGACGCCCTGGGAGACGTGGGGACGAAAGCCGAAGCGCGCGAGCTCCCGCTTCAGTTCCTCAAGCGCCTCTTCCCCAGCTTCCTTTTTCAATACGATCAGCATGGTTCAACCTCGGTTCCGTCGGGTTTTAAAAAGGGGGCCTAGTGCCGCGCCGTCTTCCGAGAGGGGGAATAGCCGGGATAGCCGTCTTCCACGCCCATCCCCCCTTTCCTTGCGGCGCTCATGCTGCAAAGTTATGCCTCTTTTGCGCCGGTGTCAAGCGGGACCACCGCCAGCGTCACCCGGGCGACGGAGATCCGCTGGCCTTCCTCGTCGCGGATCTCGACCTGCCACACCTGGAGCCGCCGCCCCACCCTAAGGGGATTTGCCTCGGCGTAGACCACGCCGCTTTGCTTTTTTCGTAGGTGGCTCGCGTTGATCTCGACGCCGAAGGCGGCGTGCCCCTCGGGGACGTGGAGGTGGGCGGCGAAGCTCGCGAGGTGCTCGGCCAGGGCCACGCTCGCGCCCCCGTGGAGGAACCCTAGGGGCTGGTGGTGGGCGGGCGTCACCGGCATCCGGGCCCGCGCCCGCGTTTTGGAAAGCTCCAGGATCTCGATCGAGAGCGTTTTTCCGAGTCCCCCTTCAAGGTCCATGGGCCGATTATGCCAGGATGGAGGCGTGGAAACGATCGTCTTCCTCCCCGGCTACCTAAGCCCGCCCGCGGGGTTTTCCGCCTTTCGGGAGGCCTTCCCCGCGTATCGCCTCCTGGAGGCGGAGCCCCATCCCACGCCCGCCCAGGCGGAAAAGGCGTGGCGGGGCCGGGTTCCTGAAGGGGCCCACCTGGTGGCCTTCTCCGAGGCTTGCGTCGCCGCCGTTCGGATCGCCCCCGAGGTCGGGGCGAAGAGCCTCGTGCTCTTTTCCCCCTACTTTCGGGTGGACGACGCCCTCCTCGCCCGGCTAAGGGCGCTCCGGGAGGCCTACGCGCGGGGCGGCCATTCCGCCTTCGTGACCGCCGCCGCACCTTGGTTCTTTGGTTCCTTGCTCCTCGGGCGGGGCCAGGCCCAGATCGAGGCCTGGGCCAAGGGGCTAGAGGGGCGCGACCTGGAAGCCTGGCTCGAGGGGCTTCTCTCGCTTGGCGACGTGCGCAAGTGGCTTCGCCGCCTGGAGCAGCCCACCCTCGTCGCCGTCGGCGCCGAGGACGTTTTCACCCCGATGCGCTACGGCCACGAGGTGACCGAGTGGGTACCCGAGCTTCGGGGGATGCTGGTGACGATCGAAGGGGCCGGGCACTTCGCCCCTTGGGAAAACCCCGCGGAGGCCGGTGCACTGGCCCGGGGCTTCGTGGAACGTTACGAGGACTTTCTCAAGGGGCCGGTTCACTGGCGGGAGGAGGAAGAAGACGCGGGGGGGAAGCCGCTTCTTCGCTTCGAGCCGGAGGCGCCTTCCTGATGGCCTACATTCACCTATACGGCACCAACTTGGTTTACGACGACATCGGCGAGGGACCGGTGGTCCTTCTGCTCGGGGCCTCGGCGGAGGACTGGAAGGACCCCCTCCCCGGCGGCTTTCGCTACCTGATCCCGGACTTCCCCGGCCGCGGACGGACCGAGGGCGTGCCCCTCGGCCCCGAGGAGGAGGCGGAGTTCGTGGTGGGCCTCATCATGATGCTGAACCTGGACGGTTATCGCGTCCTCGTGCGGGGCCACGGCGAGCGGGTGGGGGAGGTACTTCGGGATCGGATGGGGCTTGAGGCGGTTTGCCCCGCTCCCGACGCGGCCGCGATCCGGCGCTGTTTGGAGGCGGAGTAGGCTACTCGCTCTCGGCCTTGCCGTTTTCGCCGAGGAGCCGCTCGACGTCGGCAGGGGCTTCCGGGGGGCCGACCAGAATCAGGGTGTCGCCGGCCTCGAGCCGGGTGTGGCCGCGAGGCACGATCACCCGGTTTGCCTTTTCCCTTAGCACCGAGATCACCAGGACGTCGGGCGGGAGCCCGAGCTCGACGATGCGGCGCCCTACCCAGGGGTGATGTTCGTGAAGCTGCATGGCGAAGGCGATCTCGTTGCCTTCGGGGTCGAGGGGGACGGGCTGGCCGGTCTCGAGCAAGCGGGCGACCTGGGGTAGCGGCACGTCCTTGGGGATCGGAAGCCCGCGCTCGGCCAGGCTGGTGAGCGCGAGGCGGATGTACTCGTGGGCGTGGACCGGGCTGTCGATGCGCTCGGGGACTTGGGAGCGGTAGAGGGTGATCTCGGGCCGCAGGAGGATGAACGAGGTGAAGCTTGAGAGCATGAGCGGCACCAAGAGACCGTAGCCCCCGGTCATCTCGGTGACCATCACGATGGTGGAAAGGGGCGTCTTGGCGGCGGCGGCGAAGAAACTCGCCATGCCCACGAGGGCGAAGTCCACCGGGTTGAGCCCGAGCCCCGGGAAGAGCGCAGCCACCGCCTGTCCGTAGGCGCCCCCTAGGGCGGCCCCGATGAAGACGCTGGGGCCGAAGACGCCACCCGAGCCGCCGGAGCCGATGGTCAGCGAGGTGGCGACCATCTTTCCAAGCGCCATCAGGATCAAGATCAGAAAGGGGATCTTGTTCTCGAAGACCATCTGGATCCAGCCGTAGCCGCCGGAGAGCACCTGGGGAAGGAAGGCCCCGAGCACGCCGGTAAGGAAGCCGCCGAGGGCGGGTTTTAAAAAGAGCGGAAGCTTAAGCTCTTTGAACCAGGCCTGAGTGCCGTAGAAGAGTTTGACGAAAAGCCAGGCGGCTCCGGCCGCGATGGGCGCGAGCAGGAGATAAAGAGGGAGGACCTCCGGCTGGTTGTAGTGGTCGGCCTGGAGGCTGAAGAGCGAGCCGTAGCCGCTCACGTACCCGGCGACCGAGTAGGCGGTGACCGCCGAGATGATGCTGGGGATTAAAACCTCGCTTTCGGAGTCGAGTTTGGAATAGAGCACCTCGGCGGCGAAGAGCGCCCCGCCCAGGGGGGCATGGAAGACCGCGCCAATGCCGCCCCCGGCGCCGGCCATGACCAGGATGCGGCGTTCGGTGTCGGAGAGCCGGAGCCAGCTTGCGGTGACCGAGGCGAGCCCGGCGCCGATCTGGGCGATCGGCCCCTCGCGGCCGCCGGAGCCGCCCGAGCCTAATGTGATCGCTGATGCCAGGGTTTTGATGATCGGGACTTGGGGCCGAATGTAGCCGCCCTGTTCGTGGTACGAGCGGATGACCGCGTCGGTGCCGTGCCCCTCGGCCTCGGGGGCGAAGGTAAAGACCAACCAGCCGGCGATCAGCCCGCCGAGGCCGGTCACAAGGGGGATGAGGAGCCGGCTCAAGGGGCCGAACGCGGGGCCCTCGCCGGCCTCGGTCGGGGGACGGTACCGGGCGAGCCCTTCGAGAAAGAACTGATGACCGGTTTGAACCATCCAGTTGAACAGGATCGCTCCGATTCCAGCCACGATTCCAACCAAGAAGCTCAAGAGGAGAAGCCGGTACCAGTGGGTTTCGCTCGCCCGTTTCACCACCACGGCGCTATTCTATGCGGATTTTTACGCACGGATGTCCCTCGCTTGGGGTAGGGTGGAGGGGGAGGTGTTGGGAATGAAGCGGATTCTTTGGGCTTTGGGAATGGTTTTGGGGCTTTCCTGGGCGCTCGCCCTCGGCAACCCTCAGCCTTCGCTGGCGGTGCGGGGTGGGTACGCCGGGGGTGCAGCCTTTGGGCTCGAGGCTTCCTGGAACTGCCTCCTCTTCCAGCCGCCGGTCGGGGTGCTCCGGCCCACGCTGGATCTCGGCTATGCCGGCGGCCTGGACGCCGCCTTCGCCATGCGCTACCTGGCCTCGTTGCCGCTCATGGAGGGGGTTCGCGCGGGAGGCGGAGCCGGCGTGGGTTACGCCGGGGGGTTTTACGGATTCGTCCGGGGCGATGCCGAGTTCGACCTTGACGTGGGGACCCTTCCGCTTCCGGTGTTCTTGGGGTTGGACGCGGGATACGCTTTCAACCTTGAGCGGGACGCCTTTAAGGGGCCTTTTGCGGCGTTAAAGCTGGGTCTCCGTTTCTAAGCGCTCGCCAGACGTGGCCCCGGGGCCTTTTGCCTCGGGGTTTTTCTTCATCACCTCGCGGAGCAGGCTGGTGGCGTAGCTACCCTTGGGGAGGAAGAAGGAAAGCCAAACGCCACCCTCGGCGGGTTCGAGGTGAGCTTCCTCCAGGGGAACCCGGATCGGGCGGCGGGCGCCCCGGCGGGCGGAAAAGTCGGCGCGGGAGAGGCCGAAGCGCTCGAGGATCGCGTCTTCAAACGCGCGGGATTCCTCCCTGGCTTCGAAGTATTTCTTGCCAAAGAGCGGCCCGGTAGGGCTGATCTCGAGGGTCTGGGCCCGGGGGTTTTCCTGCTCGGGGTCTTCCACCCGGAACTCGCCGCCGGTCGCGTGCTTCTTGGCGATGTCGCCCTTTAGGAACCGGTCGTAGAGGCCCTGCCGGAGCCTTTCCGCCAGGTAGGCGTTGAAGAGGAGGCTTTGCACGCTTCCGATCAGGAAGCGCTGGAGCCAGGGGCGGCCTCGCCCTTTTTTCTTCTGGATGAGCTCGAGCCCCTTTTCGGGGTTTTTCCCCTGGAGCCCGAAGCGCTGGGGGCCGTAATAGTTGGGAACGCCCTTTTCGCGGAGCCGATCGAGCACGGCTTTGGCCTTCTCGAGCTCCGCCCCCACCACGAAGACCCGGAAGCGGTTGCCCCTTAGGTGGCCGGTTTTGAGCTTGTTCGTGTGGCGGCCCGTGTTTAGCACCCGGATCTTGCCCGGTTCTTCGAAGGCTTTGAGCACGTGTTCGTAGCGTACTGGGATCGAGAGCCACTGCCGGGTGACGGCGTATTTGTCCTTAAGCCCCGCGACCCCGATCCCCACCTCGGGAACCCCGAGGGCGACGAGGCGGTCCACCAGGTCGCGGGTGGTGAGGCCGCGTTTTTCCACCCAGAGGTAGAGGTGTTCCCCCGAGCCCGAGGGGAGGTAGGCGGGGACTTCCTCGACCTGGAAGTGCTCGAGCTCCGCCCGGATTCGCTCGCCGGTTCCGGGCAGATCCTCGGTGAGGTAGGGGAGGGCGTCGAAGTCGGGGCGCACCGCCTTATGCTAACGCCGGTGGAGGAACGGTTTAAGGCGGAGCTAACGCGGCTGTGCCCCGAAGGGACCCTGGTCCTCGCGGTCTCGGGTGGGGGCGACTCGGTGGCGCTCGCCGTGCTCGTCCACCGCCTCGGTCGCAAGGCCGTCCTCGCCCACCTGGACCACGGCCTCAGGCCCGAGTCGGGGGAGGACGCCGCCTTCGTCCGGGCGCTTGCCGGGCGGCTTGGGTTTCCGGTGGTGATCGAGCGGGCGGACGTCGCCCGGATTGCCCGGGAAAAGGGGGAGAACCTGGAGGCGGTGGCCCGCGAACTCCGCTACGCTTTCCTCGCCCGGGTGGCGAGGCGCTTTGGCGCCCGCTGCATCCTCACCGCCCACACCGCCGACGACCAGGCCGAGACCGTGCTCTTTCAGCTCTTTACCGGTACCGCCCGTGCCCTCGGGATCCGGAAGTCCCGGGGTCCGGTCAAGCGCCCCCTGCTCTTCGCCAGGAGGGCCGAGCTCCGCGCCTATCTCGAAGCCCGGGGCTTTCCCTGGCGGGAGGACCGCACCAATCTGGATCTCACACGGGACCGCGCTTACCTCCGCCACGAGGTCCTGCCCCGCGTCGAGGCTCGCTTTCCGGGAGCGGTGGCCGCCCTCGGCCGCTTCGCCGAGGCACGCCAGGCGGAGGAGGACTGGCTTGAGGACGAGGCGAAGGCCCTTCTCCTTTCCGACCCCCGCTTCTTCGTCCCGAACTACCGAGCGCTTCCCCTTCTCAAAGCGCCGTCGCCGCTTCGGGAAAGGGCGCTCCGGCAGGTTTTGGAAGCCGCTCGGATCCGCCCCGAGGCCCGCCATCTAAATGCCTTGGAAAAGGCCCTCTTGGGCGGCAAGGCGGCCCTACCGGGCGGGCTTCTTGCCCGGGGCTACGCGGGGGCGCTTTTTTTGATTCCAAAGGAAGCTCCTCCCTTTCCGTCGCCTCGGGGCCTCGAGCCCTGCACCTACCGGAAGGGCCTAAAGCTCGAAAAAGGCGGCCGGCTCGACGCGTTCTTTCGTGCGCGCGGCGTGCCGCCCGAGCTCAGGCCGCTCTGGCCCCTTGCCTGCGAGGAAGGGAGCGTGGTCTGGATTCAGGACCTCTATCCCGAGCCGCCCGAGGACCGCTTCCTGCGGCGGGCCCTTTCGCTTGCCAAAAGGGCGGCAAAAAGGGGCGAGGTGCCCATCGGGGCGGTGCTGGTAAAAGACGGGGCGGTCCTTGCCGAGGACCACAACCGGGTCCGGGAGATGACCGACCCCACCGCCCACGCCGAGCTCCTTGTTCTGAGGTCCGTCTTCGAGCAGGGCCTCGATCCCCGGGGGGCGACGCTTTTCGTCAGCCTCGAGCCCTGCCCAATGTGCTACGGGGCCCTTTTTGAGGCGGGAGTCGGAACCCTTTACTACGCCACCGAGAACGAGAAGATGGGGGCCTTTAGCGTCCACCGCCTGAGGCCCCCCTTTCCCGTGGTGCCTGGACGCTTCGCCGCCGCGAGTGCTAAACTTCTATCCGGGTTTTTCGCCCGTTTACGCTCGGAGGGGTGCCGGAGCGGTTGAACGGGCCGGTCTCGAAAACCGGTGTACCCGTAAGGGTACCGCGGGTTCGAATCCCGCCCCCTCCGCCAGGTTCCGCCCGCAAGGGCGGGTTTCACTTTTCCAAGATTGGCTGGGGTCGAAAGCCGACGACGTCGGCGGCCACCAGGTGGAGGGGGATTCCCTTCCACTCCCGGGGCAGCTTTTCGGGGTCGGCGGTGTGGAGGTGGCCGTAGACCACCGCGTCGGGACGGGCCTCTTCGATCAGCTCGGTGAAAAGCGTGGGCTCCCCGCCCGGGCCGAAGGGGGGGTAGTGGAGGGCGACGATCAGGCGTTCGTGGGGCTTTCGCCTCGCGTCCGCAAGCGAGAGCCTGAGCCTTTCCGCCTCGCGGCGATAGATCTTTTCGTCGTGTTCGGTGAACTCGCGCTCAAAGGGGGTGATCCAGCCCCGGCTTCCGGCCACCGCCACCCCGCCGATCACCACCGCGTCGTTTTGGATCGCGTGCATCTTCGGAGGGAGGGCCTTCCGGAGCTTGGATATCGAGGGCCACCAGTAGTCGTGGTTGCCCCTCAGAATCACCTTGAACCCGGGAAGCTCGGCGATCGCCTGGAGATCCGGCAGGGCTTCCTCGAGTCGCATCGCCCAGGAGATGTCCCCGGGGATCACCACCAGGTCGTCCTCGCCCACGGTCTCCCGCCAGCGCTCGAAGAAGACCTCGGGGTGGCCGGCCCAGGCGGGGCCGAAGATCGTCATCGGCTTTTTGACCTGGCTCCCGAGGTGGGGGTCGGCGATGGCGAAGACGCGCACGGGGGTTAGCATAGCAAGCGTGGGGAAGGCCCTAAGCCGGGCGCTCGCCTTGCTTTCACGTCGGGCTTACACCGAGGCCGAGCTCCGGGAAAAGCTCGCCGAATACCCCGAGGCGGAGGTGGAGGCGGCGCTCGTTCGGCTCCGGGAGTGGGGCTACCTCGACGACCGGAAGCTGGCCGAGGCCTTCGTCCGCAGGCGTGCACGGCGCTACGGCCCCTACCGCCTGGCCCGGGATCTGCGTGCCCGGGGGGTTCCCGAGGATCTGGTCGGGGAGCTCGTTTCGGACCTGGCCGAGGAAGAGGCGGCGGTGTCTTTGCTTTCACGGCGCTGGTCGCGGTACCGGGGGAACCGGGCCCGGGCGGTGCGCTTTCTCTTGGGGCGCGGGTTTTCGCTCGAGGCGGCGCTTTCCGCCTTCGATCGCTTGCAGCGGGAGGAGGCGCCGGGGTAGAACTGGATCATGCCCCAAGTACGTGCGGAAGTCTTCGTTCCTAGGCCTCCGGAGGAGGTCTATCGGCTCGCCAAGGACCTCGAAGGGCTAAAGCCCTACTTGAAGGACGTCGAAACGCTGAAGGTGGTCGAGTCCACTCCTGAGCGCACCAAGAGCGAGTGGGTCGCGGTGGCGATGGGGAAGCGGGTGCGCTGGGTCGAGGTCGAGGAGTGGAACGACGCCGAGCTTAAAAACCGCTTTTACTCGCCCGAGGGCGACTTCGATAGGTACGAGGGCACCTGGGCCTTTCTGCCCGAGGGGGACGGGACCCGGGTGGTGCTCGAGATCGACTACGAGCTGAACCTGCCCCTATTTGGCGGAATTTTGAAAAAGCTCGTGCAGAAGCTGATGCAGGAAAACGCCGAGATGTTCTTGCGGGGGCTTAAAGAGCGGGCGCTCGCCACCTAGGCTTGCTACAATCAGGGTATGGATCGCCCGGCGCGCCGATGTTGAGGCCGGGGCAGCAAGCGGGCTCTCCCCGAAAAGCAGGTCTTTTCCTGGAAGGAGGCAGCGGTGGAGTTTTTCCTCTACAACACCCTGAGCAAGCGGAAGGAGCCCTTCAGGCCCAAGGTGGAAGGGCACGTGGGGATCTACGTCTGCGGGCCGACGGTCTACTCCGACGCCCACCTGGGGCACGCGAAGAGCGCGGTGAGCTTCGACGTGCTCAGGCGCTGGCTTTTGCACCTCGGCTACCGGGTGCGCTACGTTTCCAACGTCACCGACGTCGGCCATCTCACCGACGACGCCGACGAGGGGGAGGACAAGATCCAAAAGCGGGCCAAGATCGAGCGCCTCGAGCCCATGGAGGTCGCCGACAAGTATTTCTGGCGCTACTTCGAGGACATGGACGCCCTCAACGTGCTCCGGCCCGACATCACCCCCCGGGCGACCGGGCACATCGTCGAGCAGATCGAGCTTACGAAAGAGCTCCTGCGCCGCGGCTACGCTTATGAGCGGAACGGGTCGGTCTACTTCCGCGCCTCGAAGTGGCCGGAGTACGGGAAGCTTTCGGGGAGGAAGCTCGAGGACCAGGTGGCAGGCGCCCGGGTCGAGGTCCGCGAGGAGAAGGAGGACCCCCGCGATTGGGCGCTTTGGAAGCGGGCCGAGCCCGGCCACCTGATGCGCTGGCCGAGCCCCTGGGGTGAGGGTTTTCCCGGATGGCACATCGAGTGCACGGTGATGAGCCTCAAGTACCTGGGGGACGGCTTCGACATCCACGGCGGGGGCATCGACCTGCAGTTTCCCCACCACGAGGCCGAGATCGCCCAGGCCGAGGCCGCCGGCCACGCGTTTGCCCGCTACTGGATGCACAATAACCACGTGCTCCTCGGCGGCGAGAAGATGGCGAAGTCCACCGGGAACTTCATCACGTTAAGGGAGCTCTTTGAGCGGGTCGAGCCCTTGGTGGTGCGGTTTTACCTGCTCCAGAGCCACTACCGCTCGGTGACCGACTTTACCGAGGAGGGGCTCGAAGCCGCGAAGAAGGGGTACTTTCGTCTCCTCGACGCCTACCGCGAGGTCAGGCGGCGAAGAAAGAATGCTCCCGGGGGTGCGGACCCCGCCCTCGACGCCGCCACCGAACGGTTGCGCGCCTCCTTCGCCGAGGCGATGAACGACGACCTCGGGACCCCGGAGGCGCTCGCCGCCTTTTTTACTTGGCTTCCCGAGCTCAATAAGGCGCTCTCCCGCGAGGTGGGTAGGGAGAGCCTCGAGCGGGCGGAGGCCGCTTTCCGGGAGCTCGGAGAGGGAGTGCTCGGGCTCTTCCCCGAGCGGGTGCTCACCGAGAAGCTCGAGGGGCCGGCGCTGGAGGGTTTGATGGAGCTCGTGCTCGAGCTCCGCGAAGAGGCCCGCCGGCGCAAGGACTATGCCCTCGCCGACCGGGTGCGCGACCGGCTCGCCGAGCTTGGGGTGGTCGTCGAGGACACCCCCAAGGGGCCTCGCTGGAAGCTGGTAAGCTAAAGCTGGAGGTGGGGCATGACGGCAAGGTTGATCGTGCTCTGGGTAGTGATCGCGGTGATCTTTTGGGCCCTGGCTTTCATTTTCAACGGCATCTTCTTCGGAACCTGGAGCATAACCTGGCAACAGGGCTTGATCGGCGTGCTAGTTGGTTTCTTCGCTGGCGCCTTTCTGGATCTTTTCCTGGGATCGGTCGGGGAGCCGGAAGCCTAGCGCCGCCGGAACCGGGCGTAGAAGAACCCGTCGAGGCCGGCCTCGGGGCGAACGTAGGCCCCGGGGTCCTGCTTTAGAGCTGGGAAGGGGAGGGAAAAGGGCTCGAGCACAAACTCCGGGTGCTCGGTCAGGAAACGACGAACCACCTCCATCCCCTCCGCCTCGGTGAGGCTGCAAACGGCGTAAACGAGCCGCCCCCCGGGCAAGGTAGCGGTGGCTGCGGTCTCGAGCAGTGGGTACTGGAGTGCCGCCATGGCTTCGGGATCCCCGGGCTGGATGCGATAGCGCAGCTCGGGGTGGTGACGAAAGGTCCCGGTGCCGGTGCAAGGGGCGTCGAGCAGTACGTAAGGGGCTTGCTCCGCGATCGGCCGGGTAAGGTCTGCAGTCTTGAACGTCACCGCGATCCCGAGGCGCTTTAGGTTTTTCCTACCGGCCTCCTGGCGCCTTGGGTTTTTGTCGTAGCTGATGACCTGGGCACCTTGGGCCGCGAGCCAGGCGGCCTTGAGCCCGGCTCCACCCGCGAGGTCGAGGACCTGCGCCCCCGGGGGAGCCTCGAGCAGCTGGGCGGCGAAGAGCGAGGCGGGGTTTTGGGGCTGAATCCAACCCGAGCGGTAGGCGGAAAGCGCCCGGAGGGGCCCGCCCATGAGCTTGAGGCTTCCGGGCACCGGTCCCGGTTCGAAAGGTACCCCTTCGTCTTTTAGGGCTTCTTCGGCCCCGGGAAAGGCGGTGACCCAAAGGGGCGGGGGTTCGTTGAAGTGGAAGACGAAGCCTGCGTCCCCGAAAAAGCGCTGCCAGTGCTCGTAGAGGAATCGGGGAACCGAAGCCTCGATCCATGGCGGCGCCTTTTCCGCCCGTACCCGCCGGAGCACCGCGTTGGTGAGTCTCGCCTGCCCGGGTGCCGCTGCCTTGGAGAGTTCCACCCACTGGCTCACGGTCGCGTAGTCGGGGGTACGCAAAAACAGCTTTTCGAAGGCGCCAAGGCGCAGGATCCAGCGCGCGGGCTCGGGCAGGCGCTCGGGGGCCCGGAGCCAGGGTTTGAGCGCATGGTCTAAGTAGTAAAGGCGCTGGAGGGTGCCGTAGGCGAGCTGGGTGGCGAGTCCCCGATCGGGGCCACTAAGCTCGCTTCTTTCCAGGGCGAGGTCGAGGGTGGGCTCGAGGTATTTTCCCTTGGCCACCCGCAGAAGTACGCGAAGCGCGAGGGCCCTAGGGCCCTCGCGCGGCTTCCCTCGCGTTTTCATTCCTCCCGCGCGGTCGATAGGATGGCCGCGTACTGCAGGAGGTAGGCCACGCTCATCGCCAGGGCGGCGACGTAGGTGAAGGCGGCGGCGGTGAGCACCTTACGGGCCCCGGGAAGTTCCTCGGGGGAGAGCAGGTTGAGCTCCTTGAGCTTCTTGAGCGCCCGCCGGCTGGCGTCGAGCTCGACCGGAAGGGTGACCAGCTGGAAGAGGGCAGCGGCCCCGAAGAGATAGAGCCCAAGCTTCGCGAGCCCCAGCGCTCCGATCATCAGTCCGATGATGAAGAGCCAGGGCCCCAGGTTCGAGCCGATCTGGGCCGCCGGCAAGAGCTGGTGACGCACCACCAGCCAGGTGTAGCGGCGGGCGTCCTGGATGGCGTGGCCGGTCTCGTGGGCGGCCACGGCGAGCGCCGCAATGCTAGCCGAGGCGTAGTTGGGCTCGGAGAGCCGGACCGCCTTTTTCAAAGGATCGTAGTGGTCGGTCAGCACACCAGGGACTGGCTCGACCCGAACCTGGGTGAGTCCTTCGGAGTCGAGCACGATCCGGGCGGTTTCGGCTCCAGAGAGCCCCCTCCGGTTGGGTATGCGGCTGTAGGTGGCGTAGGTCTTTTGCAGCCACCCCTGGATCAGTAGGGTGGCGGCGAACACCAGGAGGATCAACCAGGTGAAGGGACCGAAAAGCATCATGCTTCCCTAAGCCTAACCCAGGCTAAATGGGAAGACTGAGCGCCGGTTTCCGGTACGCGCCTTAGGGGTTTAAAGGTTGCGCTTTGATGGTAAAGCGCAGCGCGGTGCGCTCCTCGTTTTCGAGTTCCAGCTTGACGAAGGCCGGCTTGACGTAGAGGTCGAGGTTGTCGGGCGTGATGTAACCACGGGCGATGGCGATGGCCTTCACCGCCTGATTCACCGCTGCCGGACCGATGGCTTGCACCTCAACCTCGCCCTGGGATCGAAGGAGCGCGGCGATCGCGCCCGCAACGGAGTTGGGCCTGGATTTACCGGACACGCGTAACGTTTCCACAGCAACCTCCCCACGTAGTCAAGATTACGAAATGCATCTTAGTCGGCGGCTTTTTTCGGTGTCAAGCGAAAATGCACACCGGCGTTGACCGGTTTTTCGTCGGCCTGTATAATTCACGCAACACGGCCGCATCTTCTTTCCGTCGTCGCCGGTATCCCCCAGGAAAACCCGGAGGTGAAATGCACGAGTTCGAACGAGACGCCTGCGGTATCGTCGCGGTAATCGAGAAGGACGGGGTTTCGCGTCACCGAAACGTGCTCCGGGCGATCGACGCCCTCTACCGGATGGCACACCGGGCTGGGGCCATCCTCGGTGAGGGCGACGGCACCGGGGTGATGACCGATCTGCCCCGGGAGCTTTGGGTCGAGCGCTTCGACCGCGCCGGGCTCGATCCTAAGCTCCCGATGAATCCGCGGTTTTTCGTAGGGCATCTTTTCGTGCCCCGGGCCGCGGCGGAGCGCGTACCCGAGATCCTCGACTTCATCCGGGTCGAAGGGCTGAAGCATGGGGTGCGCCTGCTCTTTGATCAGCGGGGGGAGACGAACCCGCGGGTCCTGGGCCCGGTGGGGCGGCGGACCGAGCCCGTCTTCTTGCAGATCGCAGGGCTTTCCGAAGGCGGCGACGGCGGGCTCTTCGAGCTCGGGCTCATGCTCGAGGAAAACTACCCGGTTCACGTGGTTTCGCTTTCCACCCACGTGGTGGTCTACAAGGTGCGGGGGTCGGCCGAGATCCTGAAGCGCTACTACCCTGAGCTTGCGCTTCCCAACTTCCGCTCGCGGATCACCCTGGGCCACAACCGCTACTCCACCAACACCCTCTCGACCTTTGAGCAGGTCCAGCCCTTCGGTTTGCTCGCCCACAACGGCGAGATCAACACCATCGAGCGACTCCGGCGGGAGCTCCTCGCTTATGGCGTGCCCCTTTCAGGGGGGTCGGACTCCCAGGATCTGAACCGGATGCTCCAGACCCTGATCTTCCGCTTCCGGCTCAGCCTGCCGGAGGCGATGGATCTGGTCTTCCCGCCGATTCTTGGCGAGATCCGCGGCTACTCCCCGGCGCTCAAAGACCTTTACGTGGGCTTTCGCGAGCGCTTTGGGCCCCTCGCCCAGGGGCCGGCGGCGCTGGTCACCCGCTATGCCTCGGAGGCGGTTTTCGCCACCGATGCCATGGGGCTCAGGCCGCTTTGGTTCGTAGAGACGCCCTATGAGTACGTCTTTTCCTCGGAGCGAGGGGTCTTTTCTGCCGAGGAGTTCGTTCGCGAGCCGAGGCCCCTGGCACCGGGCGAGCGGCTCAGCGTTCGATTCGAGGGCGAGGAGGTCAAGGTGCTGCCCTACGACCGGCACCAGCGGCTTGTGCTCGAACGCACCCTCCGGCGGAACGCTTTGGTCGAGGGGGTGCGCGTCCGGCTCGAGGGGCCCGGGGGGGCGGCGGGACTCGCCGGGGGTGCTGGTGAGGAGGCGGCGGTCTACGCTCCCCCCTCCATGGGCTTGAAACGGGCGTTCGGCTGGGACCGCTGGGACGGGCGCTATCTCGCGGCGCTCGCCAAGACCGGGCGGGAGCCGGTGGGGAGCCTCGGCTGGGATGCCCCGCTCGCCGCATTGGACCCCGAGCGGCCGAACCTCGCCGAGTTCTTCAAGGAGACGGTGGCGGTGGTCACCAACCCGGCCCTCGACCGGGAGCGCGAGGTCGAACATTTCTCGACCCGGGTCCTCCTCGGCCGGCGGGCGCTACCGGATGCGAGCGGGGGCGGGAAGGTGGTGGAGCTGCTTTTACCGGTGGTGCTCGAGCCCACCTTCCCAGGCGCGGCCGAGGCCGCCGCTGGGCGGGGCACCCTCACCGCCGACGCTCTTCTCGCGCGCTTTCGGCACGCCGTGCTCGTCCCCCGGTTCTCGGTGGAGGAGGGGCTGCTCGCCGGGCTCAAGCGGCTCGGTGACGAGGCCGTGCGAGCGGTGCGGGAGGGTGCCGAGCTCCTCGTACTCGACGACCGCGAGGCCTTCGAGGGCGGGGTCTGGATCGACGTCCACCTGGCCCTCGCCGAGGTGGAGCGTCGGCTTGCCGAGGCCCGGGACGAGCAGGGGATCGCCCTCCGGAGGCGGACCTCGATCTTGGTACGCTCCGGGGGCATCCGCAATCTCCACGACTTGATGCTGGCCCTCGGGCTGGGTGCCGATGCGGTGGCGCCCTGGCTCATGCAGGCGGAGGCCTTGGCGGTAGCCGGAGAGGCGGGCGTTTTAAACCTGCTCGATGCCTTGAAGAAAGGCATTGAAAAGGTGATGAGCACGATGGGGATCCACGAGCTCAGGGGCTACGGCCGGCTCTTCTCCGCCATCGGTCTCGCCCCCGAGCTCGCGGAGCGCTTCGGGGTGCGCACCTTCTTTGCCTCTGAGGGACGGGGGTACGGGGTTTCCGAGCTCGAGCGCACCCTGTTATCCCGCCTCGACTTTTTAGGGGCGGATAAGGTTCGCCCGCCCCGGGAGTTCCGCATGAGCCCCCGGGTTTACAAGGCCGCCCAGCAGGTGGCGATGGGCCAGGCCTCCTTCGAGGACTACGAGGCCAAGGTGCGTGCCCTAGAGCGCGAGGCCCCGGTGGCGGCCCGCCACCTGCTCGAGATCCGCTTCCCCGAGGGCTCCGAGGTCGAACCCTCGGAGGTGGACCTCTCGGTGGGCGGGCACTCGCTTCCCTTCGTAATCAGCGCGATGAGTTTTGGCTCCCAGGGGGAGACCGCCTTCCGCGCCTACGTCGAGGCCGCCCGCGAGCTCA
>CAYYAB010000002.1:0-57458 GCA_964469895.1 uncultured bacterium
AGTCCGACATCCACATCCACGTCCCCGCCGGCGCCATCCCGAAGGAGGGCCCCTCGGCCGGGGTGGCGATCACGAGCGCGCTGGTGAGCGCCCTCACCGAGGTCCCGGTGCGCCACGACATCGCCATGACCGGCGAGATCACCCTCACCGGCCGCGTCCTCCCCATCGGCGGGGTGCGGGAGAAGGTGCTCGGCGCCCGCCGGGCAGGGATCCACGAGGTCATCCTGCCCAAGCAGAACGAGCCCGACCTCAAGGACATCCCCCGCCACCTGCAGAAGGACATGACGTTCCACTTCGTGGAGCACCTGGACGAGGTCCTTGATCTCGCCATCGTCGGCGGGCTCAAGGCGCTCGAGGCCCGGGCGAAAAAACCCCGCCGGACCCGGAAGAAGAAGGTCGAGGCGGTGGCCAGGGCCTAAATGCCGCCCCGGGGCACGTCGCCCCGGGGTTTTCGTGGAGGAAAGCCTCTGGGAGCTCGGCTGGCTCGGCGGGTTCCGCACCTACGCCGCCATCGAGCTCCTCGGGGGAATCTCTACCCCTCGCGGCAGGGCTTTTGGCCTTGGGGGCCCTCGCGGTTTGTTCGCCGGCCAAGGAGCCCAGGGCCACCCGCGAGGTGGCAGCCCTCGCCACCCTACCCGGCGGCCTGGTGGCGACGGCCTGGCTTTACCTCAGGTAGAATTGCCCTCGTGAAGGCCTTCAAGCCCCACCTCGCCGAGCTGCCCTTCTACCCCTACGAGCACCATCAGGCGCCGATCAAGCTCGACCAGAACGAGAGCCCCTACGACCTCCCCCAGGCGCTCAAGGACGAGGTGGCCGAACGCCTGAAGGAGACCCCGCTCAACCGCTACCCCGCGATGGACGCGGGGCCCATCAAGCGGGCGATCGCCGCCTTTGAGGGCTGGCCCGAGGAGGGGGTGGTGGTCGCCCCGGGCTCGAACGTGGTGCTCTCCACCCTGGCGCTCGCCGCCCGGCGGGTGCTCGATCTCGTCCCCTCCTTCTCACTCTATAAATGGGCGGCCAAGGTGGCAGGCACCCCCTGGGAAGGGGTGCCGCTCGGCCCCGAGTTCGAGCTCCCCACCACCGCCCTCCGGGCCCACCTCGAGGACGGAGAGGAGCCCGGTGTTTTCTTCTTCCCCAACCCCCACGCCCCCACCGGGCGCTTCTGGGGCCCGGAGGTGGTGGCGTCGGTGGTGGCGCCGGCGGCCGCGAGCGGCTGGCTGGTGGTGCTGGACGAGGCCTACTACCAGTTCGCCCCCTCGGACTTCAAAAAACCCGCCCGGGAGCTCCCCTTCGTGGTCATCGCTCGCACCTTCTCCAAGGCCTGGGGGCTCGCCGGGGTGCGGCTCGGCTACCTGCTCGCGGACCCCGGGGTGGCCCGGGAGATCGAGAAGATGCTCCCGCCCTTTCGGATCCCCACCCCCACCGCGATGTTCGCGCTCGCGGCGCTGGAAAACCCCGGGTACCTGGCGGAGACGGTGGAGAAGATTCGCCGGGAGCGGGAGCGGGTCTACCTCGAGCTCAAGGCCCACCCCACCTGGCAGGTCTTTAAAAGCCACACCAACTTCCTCCTGGTCCGCACCCCCGACGCCGAAGCGGCCTTCACCGGGCTTTTGAAAAAGGGGGTACTGGTACGACGGATGGACAACCAGCCGGGGCTCGAGGGCTGCATCCGCGTCACCATCGGCACCCCGGTGGAAAACGACGCCTTCTTGAAGGCGGCTTTCGAACTAGCGGAGGAAGAACGTGCGGAAGGCCAAGGTTGAACGCGTCACCGAGGAGACCGAGATCCGGATCGAGCTCGACCTCGACGGCCCCCCGAGCGCCCGGGTCGAGACCGGGCTCGGCTTCCTCGACCACCTCTTAAAAAGCTTCGCCCGCCACGGGCGCTTTTCCCTCTTCGTGGAGGCCGCCGGCGACCTCGCGGTGGATGTGCACCACCTGGTCGAGGACGTGGGGATCACCCTGGGTATGGCCCTCGATAAGGCGCTCGCTTCCCGGGCGGGGATCGAGCGCTTCGGCGAAGCCACCGTGCCCATGGACGAGACCCTGGTGCAGGCGGTCCTCGACCTCTCGGGCCGGCCCTACCTCGCCTTTGCCCCCGAGGAGCTTGGGATCGAGGGCGCCCCCGGCGGGGTGAACGCCTACCACTTCCGGGAGTTTCTCCGGGGTTTTGCCAACCACGGCCGGCTCACCCTCCACCTCCGGCTGCTCGCGGGACGGGAGGCCCACCACGTCCTGGAGGCGGGCACGAAGGCGCTCGCCCGCGCCCTTTACCAGGCCACCCGGATCACCCGGGAGGACCTTCCGAGCACGAAGGAAGTGCTTTAGCGCGTAGTGGGATGAAAACCCTCGTCATCGACTACGGATCGGGGAACGTGCGGAGCGTCGCCAAGGCGCTCGAGGCGAGCGGCTTCGAGGTACGGGTCTCGGCTTCGCCCAAGGACGCGGAAGGCCAAGACCTCCTCGTCCTCCCCGGCCAGGGCCACTTCCGCCAGGTGATGGAGGCCTTTCGCGCCTCGGGGTTCGAAGAGGCGGTGCGGGAACACATCGCCGCGGGGCGCCCTTTCCTCGGGATCTGCGTGGGGCTCCAGCTCCTCTTCGAAGGCTCGGAGGAGGCCCCGGGTACCCCGGGCCTCGGCCTCGTCCCCGGTAAGGTCCGGCGTTTTCGCGCCCGAAAAGTCCCCCAGATGGGGTGGAACCGGGTCTTCTTCCGGCCGGGCTCGCCCTTTACCGAGCTCGAGGGCCGGCACTTCTACTTTGTGCACTCCTACTACGCCCCCCTCGTCCCCGAAACCGAGGGAGAAGCGGAGTACGAGGGCACCCGCTATACCGCCCTATTGGCCCGCGCAAACCTCCTCGCCCCCCAGTTCCACCCGGAAAAATCGAGCCGGGCGGGGCTACGCCTCCTTGAGCTCACGCGACGCTACTTCGCGCGGCTTTGAAGTCCTCCGGGGTCACAAGCCGCCCCTGCGCCCCCACCGCGGTGGTGGCGAGCGCCCCCGCCACGTTGCCAAGCCGCGCCGCCTCGAGCAATGGCAGCCCCTCCATCACCCCGTGGACGAACCCGGCGGTAAAGGCGTCGCCGGCACCGGTGGTATCCACCACCTCCTCGACCTCAAAGGGCTCGACCAGGGCCTCCTCCTCCGGGGTCGCGACGATCGCCCCGAGCGGCCCCACCTTGACGATCGAGCGCTCGATCCCCGCCTGGCGCAGCGCAGCGAGCCCCTCGCTGATCGAATCCGCCCCGGTGAGACCGAGGAGCTCCCCCTGGTTCATCAGGAGGTAGTCGGCGGGAAGGAGCCGGGGCAAGAGCTCGGGGCCCGCCTGGCGCACTGCTCCGGTCCCTAGATCGATGAAGACCGGGATCTCCCGCTTCTTGGCGGCGGCCATCGCCTTCGCGGCGTACTCCCGCTGGGGACCGCCGACCAGGGCGTAGGCCGAGACGATCACCGCGTCGATGGTGTCCAGCATCCGGGGCCTGAACTTAGAGGCATCGAGATGGCGGCTCGCCCCCACGCTCGCCACCATGCTCCGCTCGCCCCCGGGAAAGAGGAAGACGAGCACGTTGGTGGTGGGGTGCTCGGGGTCTTCTTGCAGGTAGCGGAGATCCACCCCGGCGGCCTTCAAGCCCTCGAGCGCGATCGCCGAAAGCGGACCGCTCCCTACCCGGGAAGCGAGAAAGACCGTGTGCCCCAGGCTCGCAAGCTGGGCCGCCACGGTGGCGGCGGCCCCTCCGGGACGGTAGAGCATCCTTTTTGCGGCAACCTCTTCCCCCGGCTCGGGGAGCCGGTCCACCCGGTAGATGAGGTCAACGGAAACGTCTCCAACCACGAAAAAGCGCATCGAAGCCGCCTCCTACTTGGCTTAACCCACTATACCCCCGAACCCCGGGGGAAGACGAGCCCCGAGAATTGCACACCCGTTCAATAGCTCAGGTATTCAGATAAAAATACTCAGGATTAATGTCCCTAGTCCCTTTTCCTATTGCGAACTATTCGTATCTAGGGTGATCGCGATGGACGCACTCGGCCTTGCCCGGTTTCAGTTCGCCAGCACCACCACCTACCACTTCTTCTTCGTTCCCCTGACGCTTGGGCTCTCGATCCTGGTGGCCTACATGGAAACGGTATACGTCCTCTCCGGGGATGTCCGTTACAAAAAACTCGCCAAGTTCTACGGCACCCTTTTCATGATCAACTTCGCCCTCGGAGTGGTCACCGGCCTGGTGCAGGAGTTCCAGTTTGGCATGAACTGGTCGGGCTACTCCCGCTTTATGGGCGACATCTTCGGAGTCCCCCTGGCGATCGAAGCGCTGCTCGCTTTCTTCCTTGAGTCCACTTTTCTCGGGGTCTGGTACTTCACCTGGGATAAGGTCCCGAAAGGGCTTCACGCGCTTTTCATCTGGCTCGTGGCCATCGGATCAAACCTCTCTGCACTTTGGATCCTGATCGCGAACTCCTTCATGCAGCACCCGGTCGGCTACCGGCTGGAAAACGGCCGGGCACTGCTGGAGAGCTTCCCCGCGCTATTCACGAACCCGCACGTCTGGCTCCAGTTCCCCCACACCCTCTTCGCCGCTCTGGCCACCGCCGGTTTCTTCGTCTCGGCCGTAGCCGCCTGGCACCTGCTCCGGGGGCACCGAGTCGAGCTCTTTACCGGCGCGATGCGGATCGGGCTCACTGCCGGTTTCCTGGGAAGCCTTCTGGTGGCAATCGTGGGGCACTATCAGGCGGACTTCGTGGTGCGGCACCAGCCGATGAAGTTCGCCGCCATGGAGGCGATCTGGGAGGACCTCTCCGAACCCGCACCCTGGATCCTCTTTGCCACCATTGACGAAAAGGCGATGGAGAACCGGAACGTAATCGAGCTCCCTGGGGTCCTCTCGCTGCTCACCCACGCCCCCAAAAACGAGGAGGGGAAAGGGGTTTTCCCGGGCATTAAGACCTTGGAAAAGCAGTACGAAGCGCGCTTCGGCCCCGGCAACTACATTCCCCCGGTCAAGCTCACCTTCTGGAGCTTCCGGACGATGGTGGCGAGCGGGCTCTTGATGCTTCTCCTCGCCGCCATAGGGCTTTGGCTCCTCGCCCGCGGCAGCCTGGCGCAGGCCAAAGGGTTTTTGACCCTACTTCTCTGGGCGGTGCTATTGCCCTACATCGGCAACACCACCGGCTGGTGGACCGCTGAGTTCGGCCGCCAGCCCTGGATGGTGCAGGACCTGCTTACCATCTACCAAGGCGTGACCCCGGAAAGCGTGGTCTCCGCCGGCATGGTGCTCCTTTCCTCGGTGGGCTTCACCCTGCTCTACCTGGTCCTCGGGGTGATCGATGTCTGGCTGCTCATTCGGTACGCCAAGGGCGATCCCGAGGCCGAGGCCAAGACGGCGCTCAGCTACTAGGAGGCGGTAGCGATGGATCTGAACACCCTTTGGTTTCTCCTGATCGCGGTACTCTTCATGGGGTTTTTCTTCCTGGAAGGGTTTGACTACGGGGTCGGAATCCTCCACCCCTTCCTGGCCAAGACCGATGCCGAACGCAAGGCGGTCATCCAAACCATCGGCCCGGTATGGGACGGCAACGAGGTCTGGATGATCACCGCCGGCGGCGCGATCTTCGCCGCCTTCCCCCAGTGGTACGCCACCCTTTTTTCCGGCTTCTACCTCGCGCTCTTTCTGATGCTGGTCGCGCTAATCCTCCGGGGCGTGGGCTTTGAGTTTCGCTCCAAGGTGGAAAACCCCGCCTGGCGGAACTTCTGGGACTGGATGATCTTCCTCGGCTCTCTGATTCCCGCCCTGCTTTGGGGGGTGGCGGTGGCCAACTTGGTGCGCGGGGTTCCCATCGGCGCCGACATGAACTACCAGGGGAGCTTTTGGACCCTCCTAAACCCCTATGGATTGCTCGGAGGGATCGCCGCGGTGGCCGTCTTCGCCTTCCATGGGGCGAACTTTCTCAGCCTAAAGCTCCCCGAGGAGATGGCGCCCCGGGCGCGGGCGGCGTCGCGGGCGCTCGCGCCGCTCGCGGTAATCCTAGCGGTGCTCTTCGTGCTCGGGGGCCACGGCTACGGCCTCTTTAGCCGTGCGGGCCACTTCCTCGCCTACCTTTTCGCCTTGCTCGCCGCCCTAGGGCTTTTGCTAGGGGCCTTTTACCGCTACCAGGGGAAGGACTCCCTGGCCTTTTGGAGCACCGGGCTTGGCGTGCTCTTTGCTGCCGCCATGGTCTTCGCCGGGCTCTACCCCTACGTGATGCCCTCGAGCCTGAACCCCGAGTGGGGGCTCACCGTGTACAACGCCTCGGCAAGCCCCTACACCCTCCGGGTCATGACCTACGTGGCCTTCATCTTCACCCCGCTGGTACTTCTCTACCAGGGCTGGACCTACTGGGTTTTCCGAGGGCGCGTCCGGCTCGGCGAAAAGGGAGGCTATTAGCTTGGCAGAAGAGCAACACCAAGCCGCCCCCGAGGTACGGGGGCGGCTTTTCCGGGAAGCCTTCGCGCATCCCCCCCTCTGGGTTCCGGCGGTGGCCTTTCCCGTGCTTGCGGGGGGCGCCGCCGTACTCCGGGCCTGGCTGCTGGCCCAGGGCGTGAACGCGGCGGTGCTCGAGACGGTTCCGCTGGAGGCCCTCCCCCCAATCGTCCAGGGCCTCGTGCTCGCCACGCTCGCCCAGGCGGTCTTCCGCTACCTCGGCGGGGCGTTTTCTGGGATGCTCGCGGCAGAGGTCAAGGCCAGGCTTCGGGCCCGGCTCGCCCGCGCCCTTCCCCATAGCCCCGCTACCGCCCCGGGCACCTTCGCCGTCCTCCTGCAGGACGCGATCGAAGGGCTCGACGCCTTTTTCCGCGGCTACCTGCCGGCGGTGTTCGAGGCCGCCTTCGTTCCCCTCGGCGTCCTCCTCCTGGTACTCACGCGTGAACCTTTAAGCGCCCTCGTGCTCTTTCTAACCGCACCCTTGATCCCCCTATTCATGATCCTGATCGGCCGCTGGGCCGAGGGGGTGACGCGGCGGCAGTGGCGGGCACTCTTCGCGCTAGGGGCGTTCTTCTTCGAAGCCCTTAAAGGGCTCGCCGTGCTTCGGGTGCTGGGGGCAGCCGGGCGCACTGCCGTCCGGCTTCGGTCGCTCGCCGAGGAACACCGGATCGCCACCCTGGCGGTGCTTCGGGTGGCCTTTCTCTCGGCGCTTGCGCTCGAGCTCCTCGCCACCCTCTCCACCGCGATCGTGGCGGTGGAGGTGGGACTAAGGCTGCTCTACGGCCGGCTTGACTACGCCACCGCCTTCTTCGTCCTCCTGCTCGCCCCCGAGTTTTACACGCCCCTCAGGAACCTCGGCGCCCAGTTCCACCCGGCGGAAAGCGCACGGGAGGCCATGGCAAGGATCGCTTCCCTGCTCGAGGCCAAGCCCCCGCCGCCGCCTCCCCCCTGCCCCGGAGAGCCCGGGCCCGGGCTCGTGGTCCGGGACCTTTCCTTCGCCTATCCTGGAGGCCCCCGCCTTGAGGGCATCGAACTCGAGGCCCGACCGGGAGAACTTTTCGTCATCACCGGCAAAAGCGGCGTCGGGAAAACCACGCTCCTCAAGCTCCTCCTCGGGCTCCTCCGCCCGGAGTCGGGAGCGATCTGCCTAAACGGCCGCCCGGTCGCCCCCGAGCGGTTCGCCTATATTCCCCAAAAGCCCTTTTTCCTCGCCGGGAGCGTGCGGGAAAACCTGACGCTGGCCCAGCCGGACGCCCGGGAGGAGGCGATGCAAGCAGCCCTTGCGGAGGTGGGGCTTGCGAATCTCCCCCTGGACCGGAGGATCGGCGAGGGCGGTGAGGGGCTCTCCGCCGGCGAACGCCAACGGCTCGCCCTGGCTCGAGCCCTCCTCAAGGAACCGGACGCCATCCTCCTCGACGAGCCCACCGCCCACCTGGATCCAGCAAGCGAACACCAGGTGATCGAAACCTTAAAGCGCTTGAAGCAGCACCGCCCGGTGGTGGCTACCAGCCACCGCCCGGCTCTGATCGCGGCCGCCGACCGAAAACTCTCACTGGAGGATCGGGCATGACGCTTCGTTTGCTCCTCGCCGCCGTACTCTACGCCCTCACCGTGCTCGCGGGCGCGGGACTGATGTTCACCGCCAGCACCCTCCTCGCCCGGGCTGCCTTCCACCCCCCGCTCTACACGCTCATGCTGTTGGTCACCGGGGTACGCTTTTTTGGGATCTCCCGCGGGGTTTTCCGCTACCTCGAAAGGCTCACCAGCCACGACGCCACCTTCCGCTACCTCGCCGCGCTCCGCGCCCGGATCTTCGAGGCCCTCATCCCGCGGATCCCGGGCGGGCTCGACGCCGGCCGGGGTGCACTCCAGGAGCGTATCCTCGGGGACGTCGCCCGGCTCGAGCCGGTTCCGGTGAAGATCCTCGTACCCCTTTTGGGGAGCGGAATCGTGCTGATTCTCCTCTCCCCCTTCCTCGGCCACTACCACCCAGCGCTCACCGCGTGGGTGGCTGGCGGGTTCGCGCTCGCTGGGCTCCTCCTGCCGGCGGCGGTCTACCTTGGGCTAAAAACGCGGCAGGAGGGCCGTCCGCTTGCGGCCGAGGCGCTCCGTCAGCGGGCCAGCGAGCTCGCCGAGGGCCTCCCCGAACTCCTCGCCTACGGCGCCGTGCCCCGCTTCCAGGAAGCGATCGCCGCCGAGGCGAAAAAGGCCGCCCGGAGGGAGCGGCATGAGGCCTGGATCCTCGCCCTCGGCGAGGCCGGGGCCGAGCTCATCGCCGGGATGGTGCTCGCGGGGCTTTTCGCCACCGGGGTCAAGGCGACCCGTGCAGGGCTTTCCGCAGAGCTTTTGCCCGGGCTCGTCCTCGCGGGATTCGCCGCCTTCGAGGCGGTGCGTCCGCTCGCCTCCTCCGGCCTCTTGCTCGCCGAGGCCCGAGCCGCCTGGGCGCGGATTCGCGCCCTCCTCCTCGCCCCGCTCCCGGCCCCGGAGCCGGAAAAACCGCGCAATCTCCCGCCCGGCTTCGACCTCACGCTCCGCGACGCCTGGGTGCGCTATCCCGGGGCCGAAAAACCCGCCCTCGAGGGCGCGAGCCTAGAGCTCCCCGAGGGCAAGGCCCTCCTCCTCTTCGGGAAGAGCGGCTCGGGCAAGAGCACGATCGCCTGGACCTGGCTCCGCTTCCTCCTCCCCGAAGCCGGCGAGGCCCAACACGGGGGCGTGCCGATCCCGGAGCTTTCAGGGGAGGACGCCCGGAGGCGGATCGTCTACCTCGAGCCCGAACCCCACGTCTTCCCCACGACCCCGAGGGAAAACCTCATGCTCGCCAACCCCGAGGCCAGTGAAGAAGCGCTTTGGCGGGCACTCGAGGCCGCCCAGCTCGCCGATCGCATCCATAGCCTGCCGAAAGGCCTCGATACCCCGCTCGGTCCTGGCGGGGTGGAGCTTTCTGGGGGGGAAGCGCGCCGGCTCTCGATCGCTCGGGCGATCCTCAAAAACGCCGCGATCTGGTTTTTGGACGAGCCCACCGAAGGGCTGGACCGCGAGACCGAGGCGCGGCTCCTCGAAACCCTGGCACCGCTCTTGCAGGGCAAGAGTGCGCTTTGGATCAGCCACCGACCGCTGCCAGGACTCGACCTCCCCCGCTACCAGGTGGAATCGGGTCGGCTGAGGCGCGTGTAAAGGGTCTTTAGCACCTCGGGGGCTAGCGCCTCGGCGCGAACCTTGGGATCGAGGCCAAGCTCGGAAAGGGCGGCCTCGACCCGCCGCCGGTCGTACCCCGCGGCCTCCAGGTTCCTCCGGAGCGTTTTCCGGCGGGTGCGGAAGGCCGCGTCTAGGAAGCGAAAGTAGCCGGGGTCAGGCGGGATCCCCTTCGGGGTCAAGCGAACCAGGGCCGAGGTCACCTCTGGGGGCGGGTAGAAGACCGAGGGGGGCACGTCGCGGAGCTTTTCCACCCGGGCAAGCTCCTGCACTTTAAGCGCAATCGGTCCGTAGTCCTTACCGCCCGGCTGGGCGGTGAAGCGATCCACCACCTCGCGCTGGAGCATGACCAATAGGTCGCGAAACCGACCGGACTCAAGGAGCCTTAGGACCAAAGGCGTCCCGATGTTGTAGGGAAGGTTGGCGACGAAGAGGCTCCCCGCGGGCACCTCTTCCCAGGGGTAATGGAGGGCGTCGGTGAAGACCAGGCGGGCCCGGTCGCCGAGGACCTCTTTCAAAAGAGGGGCGAGTCGTTTGTCCCGCTCGATCGCGGTGAGGTCCGCGCCGGCCTCGACCAGCGAAAGGGAGAGCCCGCCGGGCCCCGGTCCCACCTCGAAGACCGGCTCCCCCGGGCGCACCCTGGCGGCCCGGACGATGTAGGAAAAGAGGTTTTTGTCCACCAGGAAGTGCTGACCAAGCGCTTTCCTGGGGGAGAGGCCGTGGCGCGCAAGGAGCGCCCGCAGGCCGGAGAGGGTGCGGGGGTCGCTCATGGACCGAAGACCATCGGCCGGACCTCGAGCCGGTCCTCGTCCAGAAGGAGCTCGAGGTACTGCCCGCGGTCGAGGGCGTCGATGATCGCAAAGCCGTGCTCCCAGTCGAGCACGATTTCGTCCACCGGGGTATGCCCGTAGACCCCAAAGCGAAACCCCGCGCGGCGGACGTACTCAGGAGTCTTCCGCCACCAGGTCTTGGCCTCCCGGCTTTGGTAGAAAAAGGCGTCGTAGCTCTGAAGCCAGGGGGTGGGACCGGCGTGGGCGAACTGTACGCCGAAGAGCACGTGGCTTTTCGGCCAGCCCTCGATCCAGCGCCGAAGCCCCGGGGGCAAGGGGTGTCCACCGTATTTGGGGTCGAACTCGCGGTGCTCGATCCCCGAGGCGTTCCCAAGGAGCACGTCGTGATGGAGGGCGGCGTGGTCGTGGTTGCCGAGAAGTACCACCGCGTGGCCCCGGGCCGCCTCGAGGTAGCGCTTCACTTTTAGGAGCTCGCTCACCTGGGCAAGGGCAGCGGTGCGGAGGTGCTCGGGGTTTTCGGGGTCGTAGTCGGCGATCCCGGTGAGGCGCTGGTAGCCCTCGAGGCTCTTTGGGTGCACCAGGTCCCCGAGCAAGACCACCCGGTAGCGCCCCTCCCGCACCGGGGGCGTGGGTAGGCCCTCGGCGTCGGCGGCGTAGGCGGCGCGAAGCGCCTGCCAGAGCCGGCCGAACTCGGCGTGCACGTCCCCAATGGCGATGACCTTGATCATCTATTCCTTGAGCAGGGCCCGGAGCTCGCCGTAAAGCCGTTTGGTCTCCTCCGGGGTACGTCCGTAGCCGCCGTACTTGGTCACCACGCGGGCGGCCTCCTTGCCCTTGCCCGCCTGCTTGAGCCGCTCCAAGAGTCGGTCGATGAGCTCGTGGGCCTCGGGCTTTCTCGCCTCGGGCCGGCCGGTGGGCGGAGTGAAACGCCCGGTCTTCTCGTCGTAGTCCACCCAGACCTTTTCCATCCGGTAAAGGTGCCGACCGACCCCGAACTTGACCGCCGCCCTTTTCAGCGCGTCGGAGAACGCGGCTTTAAGCGACTCCCCTTCCCCCACGTCCTCCTTGGTGACGCCGAGCACGGTAAGCCGGCATTTCACCGCGTAGACCCCGTCCTCGCGGGCGAGGAGCTCGTAGGTGTCGTACCAGCCCTCGGGCCCTACCGCCTCGTCGAGCCGGTCGAGCACCGCGCGCGCGTCCACGTAAGGAACCACCATCGCCCGCCGCTTGTCCTTGGAGATGGCCTCTACCCGCCAGTGGATCTCTTCCTCGGGGAAGGGCTCGGCGAGCCGGAGCCAGACCGCTTCGTCCACGCCCCCCAGTCTACATTGACAAGCGGCAAGGCCGTTTCTAAGATGGGATCGGCTTTGGGGCGTCGTCTAATGGTAGGACAGCGGACTTTGGATCCGCCGGTCGTGGTTCGAGTCCACGCGCCCCAGCCAATTTTTTCACCCCCCTCTCCTAAACCGGCGTAAAGTAGGGGTTAGATGAACGCCCTGGTGGTGAGCGCGAACGCGACCATGCGGGCCTACCTCGAGGTCACCCTCGAGGCCGAGGGTTACCGCACCCATAGCCTTGCCGACACCGGGGAAGCGCTTCGCTACCTGCGGGAACACACGCCCGACCTGATCGTGCTGGACGAGGATGCAAAGGGGGAACTGGGCGCGCTGGACCTGGCCTGGCGGATCAAGCGCGTACGGCGGCTCAAGGAAGTGCCGGTCGTGGTCTTGGTAGCGACCGCCGACCAGCGCACCAAGGTCGCGGCCCAGATGGCCCGGGTGGACAAGCTGCTGACGAAGCCCCTGACGGGAGGGGAGTTTCGCGCCTTCGCCCGCCGTACGCTTGAGATTCGCACCCAACACTAAACGATGCGTATCCTTCGCTTTTTCGCCTACCTGCTCGCGGCCGCTCTCTTGGGTCTTATCCTGGCCGCCCTCGGGATCGCCTGGAAATGGAGCCGGGACCTGCCCGGGCTCGAGGCCTTTGAGTCCCTAAGGCTCACCGCCACCACCACCCTCTACGCCCGGGACGGCACCCCGATCGCGACCCTGGCCTCGGTGGAAGGGGGCCGGGCGGTGGAGCGGCGGCTCGTCGGCCTCGAGGAGGTCTCGCCGGCGGCGGTGGCGGCGATCGTGGCCAGCGAGGACCGGCGGTTTTTCCGCCACCACGGGATCGACTGGATCCGCTTTTTCGGCGCGCTTTACCGCACCCTCCGGGGGGATCTCCAGGGTGGAAGCACGATCACCACCCAGGTGATCAAAAACACCCTCTTAAAGGAACTCGCGGGCCAGCGGAGCCTGGAGCGGAAGTTCAAGGAGTTTTTGCTCGCGCTCGAGCTCGAGCGCCGCTACACCAAGGAAGAAATCCTCGGCATGTACCTAAACGTCGCCTTCTGGGGCGGCAACCTCACCGGGATCGCGGCGGCGAGCGAGGCCTACTTCGGCAAGGACCCAAGCCAGCTCACCCTCGCCGAGGGCGCCTACCTGGCCTCGCTGATCCCCGCCCCCAACGCCCGCTACCGCGACCTCAAGGGCACCCTGGCCCGCTCCCGCCGGCTGATCCGGGAGATGGCCCGGGAAGGCTGGGTGACCGAGGCCGAGGCCGCGCGGGCGCTCCGGGCCCCGATCGTCCCCCGGGGTTGGAAAGCGAAGTATGACGAGGACGGAAACCTTCTTGAAGCCGAGCTCACCGACCCCAGGGCCCAGGTCCTTCCCGACCTCGCCGCCAAGGTGGCCCCCCGCTTCGTGCTGGCGGTGCGCAAGGCGTTGATCGAGCGCTTCGGGGCCGAACGGGTCTTCGGCCAGGGAGGGCTTCGGGTCACCACCACGCTGGACCTCGGGATGCAGGCCGCCGCCGAGGCCGCCGCCCGGTACGCGGTGGAAGCCGGGCTCATGCCCGACGGCGCCCAGATCGCACTGGTGGGGCTCGAAGCCCAGACCGGCGCCGTCCGCGCAATGGTAGGGGCCCGCCCCGGCACCGAGGGCGAGTTCAACCGCGCCACCCAGACCCGGAGAAGCCCGGGCTCGGCGGTCAAGCCCTTCGTCTACGCCACCGCGCTTGAAGCCGGCTGGACCCAGGCGAGCCCGGTGTGGGACCGGGAGGTCGAGTTCCCAGATCCCACCCAGCCCGGCGGGGTCTGGAAACCCAAGAACTTCTCGGGGACCTTCCTCAACCGCCCGGTGACGATCCGCTACGCCCTCGACCGCTCGTTGAACATCCCCGCGATCCTCACCGCCGAGGCCATCGGCGTGGAACGGCTCGCGAAAAAGCTTGCCCTGCTCGGGTTCGAGGTGCCCCGCCACCCGAGCCTCGCGATCGCCATCGGCGCGGTGGGGGCAAGCCCCCTGCAGATGGCGGCGGCCTACGCCAGCTTCACGAACGGCGGCGAGATGCCCGAGGCCTACCTGATCGAGCGGGTCGAGGACGAAGCCGGGCACCTGCTCTACCAGGCCGAGCCCAAACGCCGGCGGGTCTTCGCCCCCGAGGTCGCCTATCTGGGCTGGGACCTGCTCAAGGGCTACGTCAACGACCCCGACCCCTTCGGCAGGAAAAGCCTGGCCTGGCGGGCGCGTATCCCCGGTCGAGTGGTGGGCGGTAAGACCGGAACCTCGAACGAGGCCCGCGACCTTTGGTTCGCCGGCGCCACCAGCGGCCTGGTGGCGGTGGTTTGGGTAGGCCGGGATGACAACCAGCCGATGCGCTGGCGGGGGAAGGAGCCCTCTTCCTCGGTGATCAACCCACCGATCTGGCGCAAGTTCGTTGAGACCGCACTCTCAGGGCGGCCGGCTGGGGAACCCGCACCGCCCGAAGGGGTCAAGCCCCTGGCGATCGACCTCCTCGACGGGGTACCTCGGCCCGACGGGGTTCCCGTCTACTTCCGCAAGGGCAGAGAACCCGCTTGGGAGGCACCACCGCTCGGGAACTACCTCTGGGTCCCACTGGACCCGAAGACCGGCTGCCGCCTGCCCGCGAACACCTACTGGGCCGAGGCCCGCTGGCGGCCGCTACCGCCCGAGGAGGCGGCTAACGTCCCCGTTTGCAGCGCGGGCAGTAGCCCACGAAGGTGACCCAGGCCTCGTCCACCTGCCAGTTGGACTTCTCCTCGACCTGGGGAAGGACGGGCTCGAGGAACTCCGGGAGCTCCGAGGCGAGCACGTCCTCGACCCGGCCGCAGGCCCGGCAGGCCAGGTGGTAGTGGGGCTTGGAGTAACCGTCGTAGCGGGTGACGCCCTTGGGGTCCTTGAACTCGCGAATGAGCCCGGCTTCCCGGAGCACTTGGAGGTTCAAATAGACGGTGGAAAGCCCAATGCTGTACCCCTTCTTGCGCAAACCCTGGTAGAGCTCTTCCGGGGTGGGGTGAACATTTTTCCGATCCAAATAGGACAAAATCCGTTCCCTGGGCAGGGTGTGGCGAAGCCCGACGCTCTTCAGCCTCTCGCGGTAGACGGAACGGTCTTTATTGCGAATACTTGGCATTTTCCAAGCCACCTCCTAACAATTCCAGTATAACCGGTACACTCGGCAAAAACACTCCCGCTCGCGTATAGTGGGGGCGTGGTCCGGGACCGCCCGAGCTACCGCGTGCTCTATCTGGCCTTCGCGCTTGGGGTGCTGCAAGCCGTAGGGCTTTTGGCCTTCGAGGCCTATCGCACCGCCACGCTTGGCCGTGAGGTCCAGCGGCTTGAGGCCGAGAACGCCGCCCTTTGGGAGCGGGTGCGGACGCTCGAGGCGGAACTCGAGGCGTCGCAAGGACCCGGTTTCCTCGAGGCCGAGGCCCGCCGGCTCGGCCTGGTGAAAAAGGATGAAACCCTCCACGCTCGAAAGACTCATTGACCAGCTCCTCGAGGACGAGGCCCTGACCCAGGGCCTTTCCGAGGCCGAGGCCCAGGAGCTCCTGACCTGGCTCGTGGGCCTCTTGGAAGAAGGTGAAGACGAGCAGGACGGCGCTCACGTCCGCGCGCTCGGCAAGAGGATCGCAAAGCTCGCCGCCCGCTACCGGGTGCCGGTGGAAGAGCTAATCGAGCTAGTCGAGCTCGCCTGGGGTGAGCTACCCCAGGGGGAGAGCGAGGACCGGCCGCTTTTGGCCTAGAAAGGCACCACCGCCTCGCCCCCCTCGGCGTCGCGCCGGGCGTTCAAGAGCGCGTCGGGGTCCGGCAGCAAGCGAGCAGGGATGCCGGCGGTCTCAAGCTCAGGGAGCACCCCCTCGTCCACCCGTACCTCGCGGGCGGCAAGCAGGGCCGTGCCCCCCGCCCCCCGCACCCGGAGCCTAAGCGGCGCGGGACCAGGGTGGGCGTCGAGGAGGCTTCTGAGCTCGAGGATCCTCTCCTCGCTGAGGGCGTCCAGGGTGAGGGTGAGCTCGAGCACCTTGGGAAGCCCCTCGAGCTCTTCCCAAAGGTAGAGGTCCTCGGCCACCACCCGGAGGCTCTCACCGTCGGCGTCGGGCTCGACCGTGGCCACCACCGCCACCGGGGTGTCCTCTTTAAGCCGGGGGGAGACCCGCTCGTAGGCCCGCCCAAAAGCCACCACCTCGACCGCCCCAGTCTCGTCGGCGAGCTGAAACTTGGCCATCATCCCCCCGGACTTGGTGGGCTTTCGCACCACGTCCTCCACCATCCCGGCGAGCACCAGCTTGATCCGCCGCCGGCCATTCGCCCGCTCCTCGAAGTAGCGGGGAAGCTCGGCGATCGGGACCGTGGCCACCTCGGCAAGCCCCTCGTAGTGGCGGAGGGGATGGCCGGTGACGTAGATCCCGAGGGCTTCCTTCTCCATCTTGAGGCGCTCCACCTCGGGAAGCGGCGGCACCTGGGGAAGTGCCGGCTCGCTCGCCTCGGCGAAGAGCCCCGCGAGCCCCGCCCTAGCGTGCTCCTGCTCCGCCTGGGCCCACTTCAAAAGCTCCTCGAGCCCAGCGAGCATCGCGCCCCGCTCGCCGAAGGCGTCGAAGGCACCGGATTTGATCAACGACTCCACCGCCCGGCGGTTCACGAGGTGCAGGTCGAGCCGCTTCAAAAAGTCGCCGAGCGAAGCGAACGGCCCGCCCCGCTCGCGCTCGGCTAGAATCGCCTGCACCGCCGCCTCCCCCACGTTCTTCACCGCCGAGAGGCCAAAGAGGATCTCCTCCCCCACCACCCGGAAGTCGAACCCCGAGCGGTTGATGTCGGGCGGAAGCACGGGAATCCCCATCGCTCGCGCGTCGCGGATATACTCCGCCACCTTGTCCGAGTTCTTGCGCTCGACCGTGAGCAGGGCGGCCATGAACTCGACCGGGTAATGGGCTTTAACGTAGGCGGTTTGGTAGGCGATCAAGGCGTAAGCGGCGGCGTGGGACTTGTTGAACCCGTAGTTGGCGAAGGCCTCGAGCATGTCGAAGAGCCGGTTTGCCTCCTCTTCAGGGATCCCCCGCTCGGCCGCGCCCCGGATGAAGCGCTCGCGATGGCGCTTCATCTCCTCGACCTTCTTCTTCCCCATCGCCCGCCGCAAGAGATCGGCCTCGCCCAGGGAATAGCCCGCCACCGCGCTCGCGATCTGCATGATCTGCTCCTGGTAGACGGGGATCCCGTAGGTCTCCTCGAGGATGGGCCTTAGGTACTTCTCGGCATGGGGGAACTCAGTGTAGGTGACCGGCTCCTTGCCGTGCTTGCGGCGGAGGTAGGTGGGGATATTGTCCATCGGCCCCGGGCGGTAGAGGGAGAGGATCGCGATCAGGTCGTGAATGCGCTCGGGGCGGAAGGCGCGCACGGTGCTCGTCATCCCGGTGCCCTCTAGCTGGAAGACCCCCTTGGTCTCGCCCCGCTGGAGCAGCTCGAAGGTCTTCTCGTCGTCCAGGGGCAGGTGGTCGTAGTCGAGCTCGTCCCCCTTGGACTCCTTCACGATCCGGGCGGCCTCTTCCAGGAAGGAAAGGGTGCGAAGGCCGAGGAAATCCATCTTCAAAAGCCCGAGGGCCTCCACCGAGTTCATGTCGTACTGCGTGATGATCTTCTCGCCGCCCCCGGACTCCTTCATCAAGGGCACGAGATCGGTGAGCGGCCCCTCGCCGATCACGACCCCGGCGGCGTGCACCGAGGCGTGGCGGTTCAGGCCCTCAAGGCGCATCGCCACCTCGATCACCCGCTTGACCTCGGGATCCCGCTCCATCCAGGCCCTGAGGTCGGGAACGGTCTCGACCGCCTCTTTCAAAGGAATCGGCCGGCCGAACTTGGTGGGGATGAGCTTCGCGATCTCCTCCGCCCGCTTGTGGGGGATTCCAAAGACCCGGGCCACGTCCTTGATCGCGGCTTTGGAAGCCATCGTTCCGAAGGTGGCGATCTGGGCGACCCGGTCGGCGCCGTAGCGCTCGCGGACGTACTCGATCACCTCGTCCCGGCGCACGTCGGAGAAGTCGGTGTCGATGTCGGGCATCGAAACCCGCGCCGGGTTCAAAAACCGCTCGAATAGGAGGTTGAACTCGAGGGGATCGATGTTGGTGATCCGGGTGGCGTAGGCCACCAGGCTCCCGGCCGCGCTTCCCCGGCCCGGCCCCACGCTGATACCTTGTTTCTTGGCCCAGTTGATGTAGTCCTGGACGATCAGGAAATAGCCGGGAAAGCCCATGTCCTCGATGACCTCGAGCTCAAAAAGCGCCCGGGCCAAGATCCCCTCGGCGTCCCACTCCCGGACCTCCTTGGGGTCGGGCAAAAGGGCGGCGAGCCTCTTCCTCTCCTCCCGCGAGAGCAGCGCGAGCCGCTCGGCGAGGGCCTCGATCCCGCCGTGGGGGGTGGGGTGTCCGAGCTCCCGGAGCACCCTCCGGTAGAAATCCTCGGTGATGCGGTCCGGGTAGCGCTCGGCGAGGCCCCGGAAGGTGAGCTCGGCGAGGTGCTGGGCGTCGGTCTTGCCCTCGGGGGTGGGGTACTTCGGAATGCGGTAGCGCCGCTTCTCGTCAACCGGGAGCTCGACGTTCGCCATCTCGGCGATGAAGACCGTGTTGTCAAAAACCTCGTCCCCCCACTCCTCGGGCGGAAGGGCTTTTCGCATCTCCTCCGGGGTCTTGACGTAAAACTCGTCGCAGGGGAACTTCCAGCGGTCGGGGTCGTCCCAGGTCGCCTTCGACTGGATCGCGAGCAGCACCTCGTGGGCCTCGGCGTCCTCCTTTTTGACGTAGTGGCCGTCGTTGGTGGCCACCATGCCAAGGCCATACCTCTTCGCGAACTCCTTTAAGACCGCGTTGACCCGGGCCTGCTCCTTGAGCCCGTGGTTTTGGATCTCGATGAAGAAGTTGTCCTTGAAGATCGAGAGGTACTCGTTGAGCCGCGCCTCGGCCAGGTCCTCGCGCCCGGCCAGGATGAACTGGTTGATCTCCGAGCCAAGGCATCCAGAGAGCACGATCAGGCCCTCGGAGTGCTCCCGAAGGAGCTCCCGGTCAATCCGGGGCTTTTCGTAAAAACCCTCGAGGTAGGCCCGGGTCGCGAGTTTGACCAGGTTCTGGTAGCCCTTGAAGTCCTTGGCGATCAGGGTGAGGTGGTAGTAGCCCCCGTCCAGGCCCTTTCTGCGCTTGCGGTCAAAGCGACTCTCGGCGGCAACGTAGGCCTCGTAGCCGAGGATCGGCTTGACCCCCATCTTGTGGGCCATCCGGTAAAACTCCACCGCCCCGAAGAGGTTGCCGTGGTCGGTGATCGCAAGCGCCGGGTACTCGGGGCTCGTGGCCTTGACCCACTCAAGGAGGTCCTTGAGCTTGGCCGCCCCGTCGAGGAGCGAGAACTGGGTGTGCTGATGAAGGTGGGCGAACTTCACCCTTCGAGCATAGCGCGGTATGCTTACCCCCGTGCGAATCCTTCTCGCTTTTGGCCTCGTGCTCGCCTTCGCCCTAGCCCAGGGGGAGGTACCGGAACATCGCCTTTCGGGCGAGCCCGCCCCCTGGGTGGCGGAGGCCAGGGCGCTGGTAGAAAACCCAGGGCGCCTTGTCCCCAACCAGACCGCCGAGATCCCGGAGAAGGGCCTCCTCGTCTACGAGTACGTGAACGTCGCGTTCTCCGGGCGCACCTTCGAGACCGTGCTGCTCGCGGTGAAAAAGGACGAACCGGGGGACTATGTGCTCGAGCTCACCCCCGGCACCAAAGGAAAACCCCTTGCCCCCGAAGAGTTCGGCGACGTCCTCCTCCTCGGCGAGGGGCCGAACTTCTGGCTCTTTCGGATTCTCGAAGGCCCTTTTAAGGGCCAGTACCTGGTCTGGTCCACCGCCACCGGCCACCGCGGGGTTGGCGGCGAGGCCGCACGGGTATATTCCAAGAAAGCGCTCGATCAGGAACCCGCTCTCCAAAAACTCCTGCGGTAGCCGCGGGACATCCGTCCCTTGACCGGGGTCATGGTCCGGACCCCGGTCTTGCCCTCATCCTTTTCAGGGAAAGGAGGGCGGTATGGACTACAGCTGGATCCAGATCGCGGTCGCAGCGATCTTCTTCTCCGTCGTCATCACGTTGATCCTCTCCCGCGGCTACGGCTGGCTCTCCCCCACCTTCTGGCGGAACGCGGCGGTGGTGAGCTCGCTCATCATGACCTTCATCCTGCTCTGGCTCACCTTCGACACCGCCGACCAGGTCCGCCCCGGCTCGGGCCGCATCCCCGACTGGACCGTGATCAACTACGAAATCAAGCTGGTCTGGGACGCGGAAAAACGCCGCCAGGTGCCGGCCGTCGGCCGCGAGACCGGCTTCTTCGGCAAAATCTGGTCGCAAAAGGAAGCGTTCGATCTCATCAACAAGGGCAAGATGACGCTCCAGTCCCGGAACTGCATGGAGTGCCACCAGATTCTGGGCAACGGGGCCTATTACGCCACCGACCTCACCCGGGCTTGGCTCGACCCCTGGTGGGAGGAGCGGATCATGCCCCTCACCGGCGCCAAGACCCGGGAAGAGGCGATGATGGCCTGGCTGAAAAACCCGCCGGCGATGCCCCAAGGCCCCCGGAAGATGCCCAACCTGCGCTTCACCGACGAGGAGCTAAAAGCCCTGATCGCCTTCCTCAAGTGGATGTCGGCGATCGACACCAACGGCTTCCCGCCGCGCTTCGCGGTGGCCCAGTAAGGAGGTGGGTATGGCGACTTCCTTCGCAAGGCCTAAGGCCCAGGAACTCTTCGAGTCCCAGAAGCTGGCCCTCGCGTACTTCGCGGTGGCCATCGTCCTTTTCGGCGCCCAGCTCATCTTCGGGCTGATCGCCGCCTACCAGTACATCAACCCGGACTTTCTCCTCGACAAGCTCCCCTTCATGACCAACCGGACCCTCCACGTCAACGCGATGATCGTCTGGCTCCTGGTGGGTCTGATGGGGGGTGTCTACTGGTTCTTGCCCTTAGAAACCGGCCGCGAGGTGGTCGGCGTCAAGCTCGCCAAGTTCATCTGGTGGGTGATCGTCGCCGGGGTCGGCGTGGTCGTGCTGGTCTACCTCTTCGTCCAGATCGGCCCTGGCAACGCCCTCACCCTTTGGTTCATCAACGAAGGGCGGGAGTACGTCGAAGCCCCAAGATGGGCCGACCTCGCGATCGTGGCCTGGGTGGCGATCTTCCTCTACAACGTCATCGCCACCACCCTGGCCGCGCGGCGGATCACAGGGCTCCTCGGCGTCCTCATCTTCGACCTGGTCGCCCTCGGCGCCCTCTACACCGCCGGGATGCACTACACCGTGAACGTCACCATGGACCAGTACCTCTGGTGGTGGGTGGTGCACCTCTGGGTCGAGGCCACCTGGGAGGTGTTGGTCGGCGTGGTGATGGGCTGGAGCCTGATGTACCTCTTGGGCACGCCCCGCAAGCTGATCGAGACCTGGCTCTTCCTCGAGGTCGCGCTGGTCTTCGGCACCGGCATCCTGGGGCTTGGCCACCACTACTTCTGGATCGGCACCCCGGAGTACTGGATCGGGCTGGGCGGCTTTTTCTCGGCGCTTGAGCCGCTGCCACTCGTGGCCATGGTGGTCCACGCGGTCTACGACGCCGGGGCGCACCGGTTGCACACGGTGAACCGGCCGGCGCTTTTCTGGGCCATCGCCCAGGCCTTCGGCAACTTCATCGGCGCCGGGGTCTGGGGCTTTATGCAAACCCTGCCCCAGATCAACATGTACTCCCACGGCACCCAGCTCGCCGCTGCGCACGGCCACCTGGCCTTCTTCGGCGCCTACCTCGGCACGGTGATGACGCTCATCTACATTGCGGTGCAGAACGCGCGCCGGCCGGTGATGATCCCGCTCGACTCCAAGTACTGGAGCTGGGCCTACGCCCTCATGATCCTCGGAATCGTGGGCATCGCCGGCTCCTTCACCATCTCCGGCTTCTCCCAGACGATGATCGAGCGGGCCGAGCTCGGCAGCACCTGGAGCGCGTTCATCCAGTCCTACAGCCATCCCTGGTACGCCAACACCCATGGTTGGCGCTACCTCTTCGCCTGGATTTTCGTCGCCGGCTACCTGGTACTCGTTTACGACCTCCTGACCATCGGGAAACGGAGGGAAGGCCATGCAGCCTAGCCACGAGGTGACCCAGGTCCTGGGGACGATGATCCTCTATGGCTTCACCTTCGTCTTCTCCGCCGGCGTCTACGCCTCCCTCTACGCCGCCGGGATGATTACCGGAAAGCGCTCCCTGATCTGGCTCTCCTACGTCTTCGCCGCGCTCTTGGTCTGGGGCGTCGGAGGCATGGTCCTCTCCGGCCACCTCGACCGGTTCTGGAGTGGACTGATGCTCTTCGCCGGCGCCGTCTACCTCTTCCTCCCGCAGATGACCTGGTGGGCGGTGCGCGAGTTCCACCGCCGACACATCGCCGTCGAAAGGGGGTAAGGACCGATGGATGTCGCACGCGTCGAGGTCTTTCTAGACAACCAAGACGAGCCCTTTGCCGTCTTGGAGAAACCACCCTTCACCATCGAGCTCGACCCCTCCGGGCTCGCCGAGGGTACCCACTACTTGATCGCGGTGGTCCACTACGCCGATGGCTCGGTGGACCACCACGAGTACGTCTTCGAGGTGGCCCGGAAGGGCCCGGTCTACGCCGGGCATATCGCCCGGGCGCCGATCATGGCGCCGATCGAGGTGCGCGTGGTGGACAGCGTCGAGCTCGAAGCCCCGGCCAAGCCCGACCTCTTCCGCTACGCGCTGCTCCCGGTGCTGCTTTTCCTGATCTTCGCTGGCACCGCGACCTGGCTCGCCTATTACGGGGAAAACTCCGTTCCCGGTGGCGCGCTCGCCGCCGCCGGCCAGGTGCAAGCAAAAGCGGAGAAGCAGACCCCGGCCGCCGCCGGGCTCGCCGACGGCAAGGCCCTCTACCAACAGCTTTGCGCGGGCTGCCACCAACCCGACGGCCGGGGGATGCCTCCCACCTTCCCCGCGCTTGCGGGAAACGAGAACTTGAAAGACGCCGAGTACGTAATCAAGACCGTGCTCCACGGCAAGCCGGGGACCGCGATGCCGCCCTTCGCCGCCCAGCTCGACGACCAAAAGGCGGCGGCGGTGGTCAGCTACATCCGCACCGCCTGGGGCAACGACTTCGGTCCGGTGACGCCGAAGGAGGTTGCGCGCTTACGCTAGCTTAACCCGGAGGGTTTTGAATAAAGGATGTCCGGGCGCGGCGTTTGGAAAGGTGGGTGATTGGGTATGAGGAAACGCGTTTGGGTAGGGCTTTTCGCTGTGCTTCTCGGGGTCTTCGGGCTGGCCCAGCAGGCGGTGCCGAAGCTCACCCCCGAGGAGATGAAACGCGCCAAGGAGATCTACTTCCAGCAGTGCGCCGGCTGCCACGGCGTGCTCCGTAAGGGTGCCACCGGTAAGAACCTCGAGCCCGAAAACCTCTTGAAACAAGGCAAGGGGGTGGACTACCTCAAAACCATCATCACCAACGGCTTCGGCGGGATGCCCGCCTGGGGCAAGCTGGGGATCCTCTCCCCCGAGGAAGTGGACCTCATGGCCCGCTTCCTCCTGAACCCGGTGCCCGAGCCGCCGCCCTGGACCTTTGCCGAGGCCAAGGCCACTTGGCGGGTCTTGGTCCCGGTGGACCAGCGCCCGAAGGCGCCCGAGACCAAGCGCAACTGGCAGAACTACTTCGGCGTCATCCTCCGCGACGTGGGGAAGGTGGCGATCGTCGACGGCGACACCAAGGAGCTGGTCACGATCCTGCCCACCGGCTACGCCACCCACATCCTCCGCTCCTCCAAGGACGGCCGCTACTTCTACACCATCGGCCGCGACGGCTGGGCGAAGATCATCGACCTCTGGATGGAAAAACCCCAGGTCGTGGCCGAGATGCGGGCTTGCCTCGACGCCCGCTCGATCGACACCTCGAAGTACGAGGGTTACGAGGGCAAGTACGCGATCATCGGCTGCTACTGGCCGAGCGCCTTCCTCATCGTGGACGGCCAGACCCTCGAGCCCCTCAAGATGGTCTCCACCCAGGGCTATGTCAAAAGCCAGGGTGAGTTCCTCCGGGAAAACCGCGTGGCCTCGATCGTGAGCTCCCACTTCAGCCCCGAGTGGATCGTCAACATCAAGGAGGCGGGCCAGACCTGGCTGGTGGACTACGACAAGATCGACAAGAAGGGCCGGCCGGTTAGCATCACCGTGATCGACACCGAGCGCTTCCTCCACGACGGCGGCTGGGATAAGTCGAAGCGCTACTTCCTGGTGGCGGCGAACGCGATGAAGAAGATCGTGGTCATCGACGCCAAGACCCGCGAGTTCGTCGCCAGCATCCCGGTGGGCGATAAGCCCCACCCCGGCCGCGGCGCCAACTGGGTGCATCCCAAATACGGTCCGGTCTGGGCTACCGGCCACATCAAGGACAACAAGATCGCGGTGATCGGGACCGACCCCAAGGGCCACCCCGAGTACGCCTGGAAGGTGGTCAAGATGATCGAGACCCCCTATCCGGGCAACCTCTTCATCAAGACCCACCCGAAGAGCCCCTGGCTGATCGTGGACTTCCCGGTGGCCCCCACGCCCGAGGCCAACGCCACCCTCTGCGCCTGGAAAAAGGACGACCTGGAGAAAGACCCCGTCTGCTGGCAGGTGCCCGGTGCCCTTGAGAAGAAGGCCCGGATGGTGCACATCGAGTTCAACAAGGACGGCACCGAGTTCTGGGTCTCGGCCTGGGGCAACGTCAATACCCCGACCTTCATCGTCGTCTACGACGCCCAGACCCTCAAAGAAAAAGCCCGCATCACCGGCGACTGGGTGATCACGCCCACCGGCAAGTTCAACGTCTACAACACCGCCAACGACATCTACTAAACGGGCCTCACCTCATGCCGCGGCGCCGCTAGCGGCGCCGCGGCATGAACTTGGCGAGCAGGTAGGCGGGTTCAGTGACCACCACCTTGCGCCCCTCGAGCTCGATCAGCCCCTCGCGGTAGAGCTTCCAGAGCTTGCGGCTCACGATCTCGGGCACGGTGCCAAGGAGCGCCGCGAGCTCGGCGTTGGTGGGGAGCTCAAAGCCCTGCCCCTCGGCCTCGAGCCGCTCCACCAGGTAGCCGACGAGGCGCTCGAGCACGTCCTGAAACGCAAGCTTCGTTAAAAGACCGATCAGGGCCCGCTGCCTTTGGGCGAGGTAGCGAAGCGCCCCCCGGGCCACCGCCGGCTCGGCCTCGAGAAGCCCAAGGAACGCCTGCTTGGGAACCGCGAGCACCTGCGCCGCGGTGACCGCCTCCGCCGAGGCAGGATAGCGGGCCTCGTCGAGGAAGACCGCCACCTCAGCAAGCGGCGAGCCCCTCCCCTCGAGGTGCAAGACGATCTGGCGGTCGGCGCGCCCCTTGTAGACCTTGACCCAGCCCTCGACCACCACGAAGAACCGCTCCGCCGGATCGCCCTCGAGAAAGAGCACCCCGCCCCGCTCAAGCGTCCGGAGCTCGCTCGCGTCGGCGAGGCGGCGAAGCCCCTCCGCGCTCGCCGCCTCCAGGAACGCGACCTCGGACAACACCTTTTCGGGCGCGAGTCGTACCATCGGCGCTATAGGCTAAGTCTACGATGATTCCCCGCTACCAGACCCCCGAGATGGCGGCGCTTTGGAGCGAGGAGGCGAAGCTCCGCCGCTGGGCCGAGGTGGAAAGGCTTGCCCTTGCCGCCTGGGAGCGGCTCGGCCGGGTGCCCAAGGGGCTCTCGGAGCGGCTCGCCCGGGCCCTTAAGGAGCGGCCGATCGGCCCCGAGTTCGCCCGGCGGGTGGCCGAGCGCGAGCGCGAGACCCGGCACGACCTCGCCGCCTTCGTGGACGTGCTCGGCGAGTGGGCAAACGATCCCGAGCTTCGGCGCTACCTCCACTATGGCCTGACCAGCACCGACGTGGTGGACACCGCCCAGAACCTCGCCCTGAAGGAGGCGCTCACCCTCATCCTCGAAGCCCTCGGGGGCCTGCTCGAGGCGCTCAAGGAAAAGGCCCTCCGCTACAAGGACCTGCCCGCGGTGGGGCGCACCCACGGCGTCCACGCCGAACCCACCAGCTTCGGCCTCAAGTTCGCCCACCTCTACGCCGCCTTTCTCCGGCACCGGGAGCGGCTTGCCCGGGCCCGGGACCAAGTAGCGGTGGCGAAGCTCTCGGGGGCGGTGGGGAACTACGCGATGGTGCCCCCCGAGGTCGAGGCCTACGTCGCGGGGGCCTTGGGGCTTTCCCTCGACCCGATCACCACCCAGGTCACCCCCCGGGACCGGCACGCCGAGCTCGTTGCCGCCCTCGCGCTGCTCGGGGCCGAGCTCGAGCGCCTGGCGGTCGAGATGCGCCACCTCGCCCGCACCGAGGTGGGCGAGGTGGAGGAGGGCTTCGCCGCCGGGGTGCAAAAGGGCTCCTCGGCGATGCCCCACAAGAAGAACCCGGTGGGGTTCGAAAACGTCTCGGGCCTTTCCCGGATGCTCCGGGCTTACCTCACCCCCGCGCTCGAGAACGTGGCGCTCTGGCACGAGCGCGACATCAGCCACTCCTCGGTGGAGCGGATCGCCCTCCCGGACGCGACCACCCTGGCCCACTACCTGCTCCGCCGGAGCGCGGGGCTGCTAGCGAACCTGGTGGTGCACGAGGACCGGATCCGGGAAAACCTCGAAAGGACCCGGGGCCTGGTCTATAGCCAGCGGGTGCTCGGGGCGCTCATCGAAAAGGGGCTCCCCCGGGACGAGGCCTACCGGCTCGTCCAGCGGGCGGCGCAGCGCACCTGGGAGGAAGGGCTTCCCTTCAGAGAGGCCCTAATGTCCCTCGGCGTGCCCCTCTCCGAGCGGGAACTCGAGGCCCTCTTCGACCCCGGCTTTTACCTCCGGTACGTGGATGACCTCTACCGCCGGGTAGGGCTGTTGTAGCCTTGGGGTAAGGAAGGAGGGAAAAGATGGCCGTCCGCGGGCTCACCTTTGACTTCTGGGGCACCCTCTATACCGAAGGGCCGAAGTTTTTGGAAGTCGTGCTGCCCAAGCGCTACGAGATCCTGCTCGACGCCACCAGCGAGGCCGGCGTTCCCGCCGACGAGGAGGCGGTGCGCCAGGCCTACCGGGCGGCCTCGGCCGCCTTCCGCTCGGCCTGGGAGGCCGGCGAGCACATGTCGAACTACGACCGGGTGGCCTACATCTTCAAAAACCTCGGCGTCCCCTACGACGAGGGCCTGGTGGCGGTGACCGCCCGCAAGCTCGAGGACGCCGCGCTCGAAGGCGACCTCATCCCCCTCCCGGGGACCCGGGAAGCCATCCCCGCGCTCGCCGAGAAATACCCGCTTGGGATCGTCTCCGACACCGGCCTCACCCCGGGCCGGGTGCTCCGGGAGCTCCTCGCCCGGGAGAACTTCGCCCGCTACTTCTACGCGATGAGCTTTTCCGACGAGACCGGAGCGGTGAAGCCCCGCGCGGAGGCCTTCCAGCATGCGCTCGAGAAGATGGGGGTCGAACCCAAGGAGGCGCTTCACACCGGCGACCTCCCCCGGGCGGACGTCGAGGGTGCCTTTGGCGCCGGGTACGCCTTCGCCGTGCTCTATACCGGCCGCAACGCCCGGGAGCCGCGGGGCATCCAGCCCACCGCGGTACTCGCCGACCACCGCGAGCTCGTAAAGCTACTCCCCCGGCTTCGCTAGCCGCACCCCGAAACCCGGGGGGTGGAAGGCGGGGAAGTCGGGGTTTCCCTTCCGGTGGGGCGGCCGCGCCACGCGGTCGGCGGGGTGGGGCTCGCCGCGGCGGCAGTAGGGGCAGTCGGGCCGCTCCTTGTACCGGGTGACCCGGGCCGGGATCCCCATCACGATCGCGTGGGGGGGTACGTCCTTGGTGACCACCGCCATCGTGGCTACCATCGCGTCGTCGCCGATCTTGACCCCGGCGAGCACGGTGGCGTGGTAGGTGATCCGGACCCCAGTTCCGAGGAGGGTGTGCTTCAAGGTGACGTCGGCCTGCTCGCGGACGTCGTGGGTGTGGCTGTAGATGTTGGCGTAGTCGGCGATCGAGACCCGGTCCATCAGGGTAATGCCGCCGATGTCGTCGAGGAGGACGTGGCGGTGGACGACGACGTCGTCGCCGAGCTCGAGGTTGTACCCTACCGAGAACTCGACGTTCTGGAAGAACTTGGGGTTTTTCCCCACCCGCTTGAAGATGAAGGGGGCGAGCGCCGCCCGGATCCGGACCCCGCTCGCGATGCTCTGGCCGAGGGGGGTCAGATCGAGACTCTTCCAGAGCCAGAGCAGGGGCTTGACCCTTTGGAACTTCTCTTGGTCGGTGGCGGCGTAGTACTCGGCCTCGAAGGTGACGTTCGCGGGGTCGAGGGCGAGGGCGGCCATGGGCGCCCGCTCGGCGAGCTCCTCGAAGCTCGCCGCGTAGAGGACCTCGGCGAGGATTTCCCGCACCAGAATGCGCCGGTCGGTGGCGGGGTCGGAAAGGCGCTCGGCGAGCTCGCCGAGGAAGCGGCTAAGCGTTCGATCGGCCTCGGGTTGGATCTGCCGCGGCAAGAGCCAGGGCATGGGAATATCTTGCCGGGCGCGCCCCCGGCACGCAACTAGCGGTAGCCCAGCTCCCGAAGCGCTTCCGGGTCCTTGCGCCAGTTCTCGTAGACCTTGACCCGGAGGTCGAGGTAGACCTTGCGGTTTAGGAAGACCTCGAGCTGCTTCCGGGCCGCCTGGCCGATCTCCTTGAGCTTGCGGCCGCCCCGGCCGATCACGATGGGCTTGTGGGCCTCGCGCTCGACGTAGAGGGTGGCGGCGATATAGAGCACGCCGTTTTCCCGCTCGGCGACCTCGTCCACCTTGACCGCGATCGCGTAAGGAACCTCCTCATAGAGGCGCTTCATCGCCTCCTCGCGGATGATCTCGGCGATCCACTCCTCGAAGGGCTGGTCGGAGCGGGCGAAGTCCTCGGGGTAGTAGAAGGGGCCCTCGGGCAGGTGGGCGAGGATCTCGGCCTTGAGCTCGGCCACCTCCCTCTCATCCAGGGCGCTGATCGTGCGTACCTCGTCGGCCTCGGGAAGGAGCTCCCGGTAGGCGGCGAGGGCCTCGTCCGGGTACTTGGCGGCGTCCTTCTTGTTCCCCACCAGGTAGATCGGAACCTTGCCCAAAAGGGGCTTTATCGCCTCGGCCACCATCCGGTCCTCCTCGGTGGGCGGGTGGCGGAGGTCCACGAGCCAGAGGATCAGGTTCACATCGGAAAGGGCTTCCTTGACCTGTTCGTTGATGTAGTCCCCGAGCGCGTCGCGGGGGCGGTGGAGGCCGGGCGTGTCCACGAAGACCGCCTGGCGGTTGCCCTCGGTGAGCACCCCCCGCACGCTTTTGCGGGTGGTCTGGGGACGGGGGCTGATCGGCGCCACCTTGACCCCAAGCAGGTTGTTTAAAAGCGTGGACTTCCCCACATTGGGCTTGCCCACGATGGCCACGAAGCCGGAATAGGTCTTCTCGTTCACAAGACCCAGGATAATGCCGGGCTCGGGATAGAGTGGCCCCGTGGAGGTCGGCTGGCTCGCCCTCGCGCTCACTCCGGGGGTGGGACCAAGGCGCTTTCTGAAGGCCCAGGCCCGCCACCCAGATGACCCCGCGGCGGCGGCGGGCGCCCTCGGTCCCGAGATCCTCGCGGCCTACCGGAAGGTACGCGAAACGGGCGTCGCCGAGCGGGTGCTCGAGCGGGCCGAAGCCCTCGGCGTTCGCGTCCTCGGGCCCGGGGATCCCGGCTACCCCGAGGGACTAAGGCATCTCGCCGACCCGCCGGTTCCCCTTTTCGTAAAGGGGGAGGTCCCGCCCTGGGAAGCGGCGGTGGCGATCGTGGGCACCCGGAGGGCGAGCCCCTGGGCCAGGGGCTTTGCCCGGGAGCTCGCGGAGGCGCTCGCCCGGGCGGGGGCCACGGTGGTCTCGGGCCTTGCCCGGGGGATCGACGGCGCCGCCCACCGGGGGGCGCTCGAGGCCGGGGGGAAGACGCTCGCGGTCCTCGGGAGCGGCCTCGACCGGATCTATCCCCCCGAGCACCGGGAGCTCGCGGAAAGGATGGCGCTCGTCTCCGAGTTCCCCTTCGGCACCGGGCCGAGGCCGGAACACTTCCCGAGGCGCAACCGCCTGATCGCGGCGCTCGCTCGGGCGGTGGTGGTGGTCGAGGCCCCGGAGCGCTCGGGGGCGCTGATCACCGCCCGGTTTGCCCTCGAGCTCGGGCGCGAGGTCCTCGCCGTCCCCGGCCGCCCCACCGACGAGAAAAGCCGCGGGGCGAACCGGCTAATCGCGGACGGCGCCCCGCCGGTGCTCGGCCCCGAGGAGCTCCTCGCCTACCTGAGTCTGAAAGCCGCGCCAGAGGAAAAGCCCGAACCCCCGCCCCACCTACGGGGGCTCTACGAGGCCCTGAGGCGTGCCGGGGAGGCCCTGCCGGACGACCTCGCCCAGAACACCGGAAAGGACGCCGGCTGGGTGCTCGCGGGGCTAATGGAGCTCGAGCTCCTAGGGCTCGCCGAGGCCCTCCCCGGCGGCCGGTACCGGGCCCGTTGACCCGCCCGGATTACCCTCGTCCACCGCCCATCCTACCCAACTACACGGCATCCAAACCCCTTCTAGCCGGCAAGACTCAGGGTTAAAAAAAGGCGTGTCCTGACAACACCCGGGAACCCACCCAAGGAAGCGATAAAATCCATTTCATATGGACGGAGCGCTCTGCGCCCAAAAGCCGCCGAGCGATCGAATCCTCACCGCGTTCGCCGCGTTTTTCTTCGCCGGGATGGCGGCCGTCGCCCTTTGGCTTTGGACCATCGGCGACCCGCTTGAAAAGGCCGTGGGTGCACTTGCCTTAGTCGTAGGGGTTCTCTACTCCCTTTGCTCCGCTTTTCGGTTCTTGAAACCCCCTCCAAACCACTACTGTCTTGCGGAAGACGCGATTCGTTTCGGCAACGCAGCGCTCTCCCTTTCGGATATCCGTTCCGGCCGGGTCGTGCGCCGCCCCGTCTGCCCCTGGCTCCGGGGCGTGCTCGTCGAACTCGTCCTCGAGCTCGAATCAAAGGGCGGCCGGACCCTGGCCCTCCCGCTCACCTACCCGGGCTGGGAGCAGGTCTACGAGGCCTTACGCGCGCGCCGCCCCGAGCTCGGACTGCCCCGCTGGCAAGATGAACCCCTCGTCTTGGAGGAGATGGCTCGCGGCCGCGGCGCCGTTCGCCTTCCCAAGGGTGCCCGCATCCTACGAGAGAACTTTTTCCTGGGAGTGCTGGTCGCCTTTTTCCTCGCCGTTTTTGTTTTGCCCTTGATCCTTGCGCTCTTCCCCTTCCCCCGCTGGGTTTCCGAAAACGCCGGACTCTTCGCCGTGCCCCTTATATTCTTCCTCTACCACCGCATCGTACGAAAACGTGTCTTGGTCGATGACCACCGGGGCGCCCAGGATGTTCCCGGGCACCCCGGTGGGTGAAGAAACCGCTATTTCCCGTACTTCTCGAGCGCCTTCTCGACGAACTGGTTGGTGTAGGTCTTCGCGAGGTCCACCTTGGCCGCCGCCAGCTTCGGGTCGAACATGCTGAGCACCTTGTAGGCGGTCTTCGGGCCCTCGGGCGGGAAGCGACCGTCCTCGCTGAACATGGAAAGCGAGTTGGCGACGATCCTCTTGTAGAGCTCGGGGTTGCCCTGGGAGTAGCTCTTCGGCATGATCGCCACCACCTCGTCGGCGCTCTTGCCCTGCATCCAGCGGAGCGCCCGGACAATGGCGTTGACCAGCCGCTGGGTGGTCTCGGGGTTTCGCTCGACGAAGGAGCGGTGGGTGTAGAGGGTCGCCGCCGGGTAGGGGCCGCCGAAGACCCTCAGGGTGTCCTCGGGCTTGCGGGTGTCGACCATCACCTTTAAGAGCCCGCGGCTTTCCAGGGTGGTGATCACCGGCTCCACGTGGCTGATCGCATCGATCTCACCCTTCTCGAAGGCGGCGATGGCCGAGGAGGCCCCGCCCACGCCGATGATCGAGACGTCGGTGGGCTTGAGCCCGTTCTTGACCAGCAGGTAGTAGACGAAGTAGTTGGTCGAGGAGCCCGGCTTGGTGACCCCCACCTTCCGGCCCTTGAGGTCCTTGACGCTTTGGATCTCGCCGGCCAGCTTCTTCTGGATTCCCAGGACGATCCCCGGGTACTTGCCCATCAGCGCCACGCCCTCCAGGTCCCGACCCTGGGCCTGGAGCCGGACGATGTGGTCGAAGTAGCCCACCACCAGGTCGGCCGAGCGGCCGAGCAAAGCCCTGAGTGCCGCCGAACCTCCCTTGAAGTCCTGGATCTCGACGTCGAGCCCCTCGTCCTTGAAGTAGCCGAGCCGTTCAGCGACGGTGAGCGGCAGGTAGACGACCAGGCTCTTGCCGCCTACCGCGATCACCACGTGCTTCTTCTCCGGGGCCTTGGCCATCGCCAGGCCCACCACCAACGCGATAATCCCTGCCCATACCGCTTTCCTCATACCGTCCCTCCTTCCTGGCCGGGGGCGGGCCGCCAGACCAACAGGCGGGCCTCCACCCGGCTCACCACCCAGTCGAGGAGCACCACGAAGACCGCCAGCACCACCATGCCGGCGAACACCCCGGTGGTGTCGAAGACCCCCTCGGCCTGCGAGATCAGGTATCCGAGCCCCCGGGCCGAGCCCAGGTACTCGCCGACCACCGCCCCGATCACCGCGAACCCGATCGAGGTGCGGAGGGAGGAGAAGATCCAGCTCGCCGCCGAGGGCAGGTAAACGTGCCTAAAAAGCTCGCGCCCGCTCGCGCCGAGCATCCGCGCGTTCGCGAGCACCACCGGGTTCACCTCCTTGATCCCCTGGTAGGTGTTGAAGAACGCCACGAAGAAGACCAGGGTCACCCCGAGCGCCACCTTGCTCGCGACCCCGAGCCCGAACCAGAGGGTGAAGATCGGCGCGAGGATGACCCGGGGAATCGAGTTCATCGCCTTGATGAAGGGGTCGAGCACCGCGCTCGCGGTGGGCGCCAGCGCGAGCCAAAGCCCCATCACCACCCCGAAGACGGTGCCGATCACGAAGGCGAGCAAGGTCTCCCAAAGGGTGATCCAGAGGTGGCCGTAGATCTCGCCGGAGCGGAACCACTCGGCGATGCGGGCAGCGATGTCGCTGGGTTTCGAGAAGAAGAAGGCGTCCACCCAGCCAAGCCGCACCGAAAACTCCCATCCGAGCACCAGGAAAAGCAGCAAAAGCGCCTGAAGGATCCGCACCCTAGCGCGCATGGGCCCGCATCACCTCCTCACGGAGAAGCGACCAGATCTCCCGGTGAATCTTGAGGAACTCCTCGGTGAGCCGCACCTCGGCCACGTCGCGGGGGCGGGGAAGCTCCACCTTGAAGTCGCCCACGATCCGGCTCGCCGGGCCGGCCGAGAACACCACCACCCGGTCGGCGAGGGCGATCGCCTCCTCGAGGTCGTGGGTGACGAAGAGCACGGTCTTCTTGTCTTCCTGCCAAAGCGCGAGCAGCTCGTTTTCCATGAGCTGCCGGGTCTGCACGTCGAGGGCGCCGAAGGGCTCGTCCATGAGGAGAATCTCGGGCCGGAGGATGAGCACCTGGGCGAGCGCGACCCTTTTCTTCATGCCCCCGGAGAGCTGGTGGGGATAATGGTTTTCGAACCCGGCAAGCCCCACCTTGGCGAGCCAGTCTCGGGCCCGCTCCCGCGCCTCGCGCTCGTGTACCCCCCGGAGCAAAAGCCCGAGCATGACGTTGCCGAGCGCGGTCTTCCAGGGGAAGAGGCTATCGGCCTGGAAGAGGTAACCGGCCAGGCGGTTCAGACCGGAAAGGGGCTCGCCAAAGATCCGCACCTCGCCCTCGGCCGGCGGCCGGAGCCCGGCCACGATGTTTAAGAGCGTGCTCTTGCCGCAACCGGTAGGACCGACGATGGCGACGAACTCCCCCGCCCTTGCCTCGAGATTCACACCACGGACGGCGACGTAATCGCCGAAACGCTGGGATACCCCAAGGAGCTGGATAGCGGACGCGCTTGCATCGGCTCGCATGATTTTGCGCGATTGTAATCCCCTACCCCGTATTCCGGCAAGCCGAAGTTGGCCCGCGCCCTTTTTCCGGACCCAAGCTTTGGTATCCTCGCGGCGTGGTCGAGCGGGTCTACCTGGCAAAGCCCCGGGGATTCTGCGCGGGGGTGGTCATGGCGATCCAGGCGGTGGAAAAGGAGGCCCGCCGTTCCGAGGGCGACCTCGTCGTTTACCACCAGATCGTCCACAACGAGACCGTGGTCCGGCGCCTCGCGGAGGAGTATGGGGTGCACTTCGTCGAGGACCTCGATGAGATCGAGGAGCTGAGAAAGCGCCACCGGCTCTCGGGGAAAATCGTCTTTTCTGCCCACGGCGTCGCCCCCCAGGTCCGGCGCAAGGCCGCCGAGCTCGGGCTTTTGCAAATCGACGCCACCTGTCCGCTGGTCACCAAGGTCCACACCGAGGCCAAGAAGTACGCCGCCCTCGGCTACACCATCCTGCTCATCGGCGACTCCGCCGACCACCAGGAGGTGAAGGGCACCCTGGGGGAGGCGCCGGAGCACACGATTCTGGTGGCGGTGCACACCCAGGTGGGCAAGGACCCGCGCCTCGCCGACCCCCGCACCGTCGAGGTCCCGGATCCCGAGCGGGTGGTGGTCCTCACCCAGACCACCTTGAGCGTGGATGACACCGACGCCACCATCGCGATCCTCAAAGCGCGATTTCCCAAGCTGATTACCCCTTCGCGTTCCGATCTCTGTTACGCTACCAAGAATCGCCAGGACGCGGTGCGCCGCCTCGCGCGTCGCGTGGACCTCTTTCTGGTGCTCTCAAGCCGCCACTCCTCCAACGGGATGCGCCTATTCGAACTCGCCTCGGCGCTCACCCGAGCGGTGCGGATCGACGGCCCCGAGGACCTGAAGGAGGACTGGTTCGAGGGGGTCCGGCGCGTGGGAATCACCTCGGCGGCGAGTACCCCCGAAGACCTGGTGCAGGGCGCGGTGGCCTGGCTCAAGGACCGCTGGCCTGGACTCGTATTGATCGAGGAGGGCGAGTGGGAGCAGATCCGCTTCCGAGAACCCAGACCCAAAACCCCCGAGGAGGTACTGGCCGAGCTTTGAACGCCGAATACGCCTTTGCGGTCGCGCCGATGCTCGAGCGCACCGACCGCCACTTCCGTTATTTTTTTCGTCTGATCAGCCAAGGTACCCGGCTCTACACCGAGATGGTGGTCGACCAGGCGATCTTGCGGGGCGACCGCGCGCGGCTCCTCTTCCACCGATCGGAGGAACGCCCCCTCGCCCTCCAGATCGCTTCCCGGGAACCTAAAGCAGCGGCAGAAGCCGCCAAACTCGCGCTTCCCTACGGCTTCGACGAGATCAACCTGAACGTCGGCTGCCCCTCGGAGAAAAGCCAGCAGATGGGCATCGGGGCGGTGCTTTTCCGCGAGCCCGAGCGGGTGGCGGCGATCCACGAGGCGGTCTACGCCGAAACCGGTGTTCCCCTCACCGTCAAGCACCGCCTTGGCCTCGACGAGGACGAGGGCTACGCGCCGCTCGCGCGCTTCGTCGAGCGGGTCGCCCGTGCCGGGGTGCGGGTCTTCATCGTCCACGCCCGGAAGGCGCTGCTTGCGCTCTCCACCCGGAAAAACCGCGAGGTCCCGCCGCTCCGCCACGATCTCGTCCACCGACTAAAGCGCGACTTCCCCGAGCTCACCATCGTCACCAACGGGGGGATCCAGACGCTAGCGGAGGTCCGCCACCACCTCGCCCACGTGGACGGGACGATGGTAGGCCGCGCCGCCTACGAGGACCCCTGGCGGTTTTCCCGGGTGGACGCCGAGGTCTTCGGCCTTGCCCGATACCCCGAGCGCTGCCAGGTGGCCCGGCGCATGCTCGCCTACCTCGAGGAGGAGCTCGCCCAGGGAACCCCAGGCCGGGCGGTGGTGCGGCACCTCGTCCCCCTCTTTCGGGGGGTGCGGGGGGCCCGGGCCTGGCGCCGGGCGCTCACCGAGGGACCGGCCACCCCAGAAGCGCTCGAGCACGCCCTTGCTTTCGTAGAATGCAGCAAATGAACACCCTTGCCCTGATCGTCCTCGGCCTCCTGGTCTTGGCCGCGGCCTTCGCCATCGGAACCTACAACCGCCTGATCGGCCTCAAGAACCAGATCGACTACGCCCGCGGAGCGGTCGAGGCCCTGCTCAAGAAACGCTTCGACCTCATCCCCAACCTGGTGGCCACGGTCAAGGCCTACGCCAAGCACGAGCGGGAAACCCTGGAGCGGGTCACCGAGCTCAGAAGCCGAATCGGCCGGGCCCAGAACGACGACGAGCGTTTCCGGCTCGAGGGCGAGCTCTCCGGACTCCTCGGCCGGCTCCTCGTCCAACTCGAGGCCTACCCCGAGCTCAAGGCGAGCGAGAACTTTCTGGAGCTACAAGCCCGCCTGAGCGAGATCGAGGAGCAGCTCGCCGCCGCCCGCCAGGGCTACAACGCCGCCGTGGTCCGGTTCAACAACGCGGTGGAGATGTTTCCCTCAAACCTGATCGCCCGCGCCATGGGCCTCGCCCCAAGGCCGGTCTTCGAGGCCGGCGAGGCGGCCCGGGCGGCGCCCCGGGTGGGCGACTTCTTCGGGTCCTAGAAAGCCACGCCCGAACGCACGTGAAGATCTCGGGCCCCGAGGCCGAGCCCCCCTGTCTTGGTTTCGGCACGGCCTTTGGGCGATGCGCGTAAAGCCTCGGGTTCCGAGGCTTTTCCACCTCGGTCCAGGCGGCGCAGCCGACGAATCTTAGGCCAAATGTCCCAAACCCCCTCGGAGTACGCTAAAAACGAACAAACCAATCTTCGAAGGGGGCAGCCGTGAGCGAAGCTAAGGATTTTCTAAAAGCGCGGGACTTTCTGCTTTCGCACCGGACCGACTACGAGGCCGCCTATCGGGGGTTTGCCTGGCCGCGGCCGGAGCGGTTCAACTGGGCGCTCGATTACTTCGATCCGCTGGCCGAACGAAAACCCGACCAGATCGCGCTTTGGATCGTGGACGAATCCGGCGCCGAGGAAAAGCGCACTTTCGCCGAGCTCAAGGAGCGCTCGAACCGGGTAGCGAACTTCCTGCGAGCCCAAGGAGTCGCGCGCGGCGACCGGATTCTCCTGATGCTCGGCAATGCGGTGCCGCTATGGGAGACGATGCTCGCCGCGATCAAGCTGGGGGCGGTGGTGATCCCGGCCACCACCCTGCTCACCGGGGGCGACCTCGAGGACCGGCTCGAACGGGGAAAGGTCAAGGCGGTGATCGCGGAGGCAGGGGTGGCGGACCGTTTTGAGGGCCTTCTAAAGGACGAGGTCAAAATCAGCGTCGGGGGTGAAGCGAAAGGCTTCATTCCCTTCGAGGAAGCCTACCAGGCACCGACCGCGTTCACCCCAGAGGGCGAAACCCGGTCTGACGATCTCTTGTTGCTTTACTTCACCTCCGGCACCACCTCAAAGCCAAAGCTCGTCGCCCACACCCACGCGAGCTATCCCATCGGTCACCTCTCGACGATGTACTGGATCGGCATCCAACCCGGGGATCTTCACCTCAACATCAGCTCCCCCGGTTGGGCCAAACACGCTTGGAGCAACTTCTTCGCCCCCTGGAACGCCGAAGCCACCGTCTTCGTATACCGCTATTCCCGCTTTGACCCCAAGGCCGTGCTCAAAGCGGTTGAAAAGCATGGAGTCCACACCCTTTGCGCCCCGCCCACGGTCTGGCGGATGTTCGTGCTCGAGGACCTCCGGTCCTTCAAAATGCAACTCAAGGAGCTGGTGAGCGCGGGCGAGCCCCTAAACCCCGAGATCATCGCCGAGGTCGAAAAGGCCTGGGGCCTTACCATCCGCGACGGCTATGGTCAGACCGAGACCACTGCCCAGATTGGCAACCCCCCCGGCCAACCGGTGAAACCAGGCTCCATGGGAAGGCCTCTCCCTGGCTATCGCATGGTGCTACTGGACCCCGAGGGCAACGAAGCCGACGAGGGCGAGATCGCCATCAAGCTCGACCCTCGCCCGGTGGGGCTGATGAAAGGCTACTTGGACGACCCTGAACGCACCGCCCGGGTGATGGCGGGGGGCTATTACCGCACCGGCGACGTCGCCCGGCGCGACGCGGACGGCTACTTCTGGTACATCGGCCGGGCCGACGACGTCTTTAAAAGCTCCGACTACCGCATCAGCCCGTTCGAGCTCGAGAGCGTCCTCATCGAGCACGAGGCGGTGGCCGAGGCGGCGGTGGTGCCGGCCCCCGACCCCATTCGCCTCTCGGTCCCGAAGGCTTACGTGGTGCTCGCGCCGGGCTTTAAACCAAGCCGCGAGATTGCGCTTTCCATCTTCCTCTTCGTACGCGAGCGAGTACCCGCCTACAAGCGGATTCGCCGGATCGAGTTCGCCGAGCTCCCGAAAACGATCTCGGGCAAGATCCGCCGGGTCCAACTCCGGGCCCGGGAACGGGAAAAGGAGGGCCGCGGAGAACAAGAGTTCTTTGAGGAGGACTTCCCGGAGCTACGGAGCTAGCTTAATCCCCTCGGGCCAGTGGCCGCCCAACCTCTCCCAGGCCTCCTTCATGTCTCGGGGCACGGGAGCGGTGAAGGAGAGAAAGCGCCCGGTGAGCGGATGAGGAATCCGGAGCTCGTAGGCGTGGAGGGCCTGGCGCGGCATCGCCGGGTGGGGCTTGCCGTAGAGGGGATCGGAGAGAATCGGGGTGCCGAGGTGCTTTAAGTGTACCCGGATCTGGTGGGTGCGCCCGGTGTGGGGCCGGGCCTCGACCAGGGCGTAGGCGTCCCCGAGCGCCTTGAGCACCTCGATCTCGGTCTCGGCGTAGCGGGGCGCGATCCCCCCCACCGCCATCTTGTTTCGTTCTCTCGGATGGCGGCCGATGGGGGCGACCAGGTTGATCTCCCGGGGCACCCCCTGGGTAAGGGCCAGGTAGCGCTTCAAGACGAAGCGGTTTTTGAAGGCCTCGGCGAGCTTGGCCTGGGCGAAGGGGGTCTTCCCGATCACGATCGCCCCCGAGGTATCTCGGTCCAGGCGGTGGACGATCCCCGGGCGCACCTCCTCGACCCGCTCGGCCTCCACCGGACCTTGGCCGAAGTAGGCGAGAAGCCGCCCCACGAGGCTCCCCCTGGGCTCGCCGGGGGCGGGGTGGGTGAGGAGGCCCGGGGGTTTGTTCACCACCAAAATCGCCTCGTCCTCGTAGATCACGTCGATCGGTTTGTCCTCGGGCTCGACCCGGGGCGGGGGCTCAACCGGGCGCTCGACGACGACCACCTCACCCTTCGGGCGGTAGGCGGGCTTGGTGACCACCCTACCTGCCACCCGCACGTGCCCGCCTTCGATCCAGGCCTTGGCCTTGGCCCGGGAGACCCCGGCGTAGCGGGCCACTGCCTGGTCCAGGCGCTCGCCCTCGGCAAGAAACTTAAGCGCCACGAAGAGCGATTTTACTCTAGACCGAGGGCCCCGATGACCTCGGGATCGAGGGAAAAAGCGTGCTCGTTATCGGGAAAGCGACCGGCCCGTACGTCCTCGGCGTAGGCGGAAAGGGCCGCGCGGATGAGCTCGCCCCCCTCGAGGTAGCGCTTCACGAAGCGGGGCTTGAACTCGCCCGGCACTCCGATCAGATCGTGGAAGACGAGGATCTGGCCGTCGGTGTCGCTTCCCGCGCCGATTCCGATCGTGGGGATCTTGACCCGCTCGGTGATCGCCCGGGCGAGCGGGGCCGGCACCATCTCGAGCACCAGGGCGAAGACCCCGGCGGCCTCGAGGCGGAGGGCGTCCTCCAAGAGGCGCTTCGCGCCCTCCAGGTCCCGCCCCTGGACCCGGTAGCCGCCGAGCTGGCTCGCGGTCTGGGGGGTGAGGCCGAGGTGGCCCATGACCGGTACCCCGGCCTCCACCAGGCCGCGGACGACTTCGACCTTGGCCCCCTCGAGCTTCACCGCATCCGCCCCGGCTTCCTTCAAAAGCCGCCGGCTCGCCTCGATCGCCCGCTCCAAGGTGGCGTCCTCGAGGTAGGGGAGGTCGGCGACCAAGAAGGTGTTTGGCGCCCCCCGCCTGGCGGCGGCGGCGTGGTGGACGATCTCCTCGAGTTTCACCGGGCGGGTGTCCTCGTACCCGAGGACGACGTTGCCCAGGGAATCCCCCACCAAAATCGCGTCCACCCCGGCCTCCTCGGCGAGCCGGGCGGTGGGGTAGTCGTAGGCGGTGACCATCGCGATCCGGCCGCCTTTTTGCTCACGAAAGGCCTTGACGCTGCGCTTCATCGCGCCTCATCCTAAGCCAGTCGGCAAACGCCCGCACCTCGGCGGCCCGTCCGGAGAAGACCGGCCGGCGGTAGCCGACGCGCTGGAGGGCCTCCCGCAGGTAGCGGTCGGTGCCGAGGGCGTCCGCATAAGGGGCGACGGTCGCCGCCATCAAGAGGTCCACGAGGTCCGCAAGCCGCTCCCGGCGGGTAGCCTCGAGCGAGCGAAACGCGAGCAAGCGGGCAAGCAGGGAAACAAAGGGCAGCCTGAGGGCCCCCTCCCCAAGGCCGAGCCTTTTCAAAACGAACCGTGCCCCCTGCTCGACGCGCGCGTAAAACGAGCCTTCGAGCTCGAGATCGAGAAGATCCCAGAGCGGATCGAGGTCGGCGGGCTGGTCCCAGGAGCCCTTTCGCGTAAGGAGGTCTTCGAGGGCGATCCCACCCCTTCCCGCCTGAAGCCGGACCACCTCCTGCCAGGGGCGCACCCAAAACCCCCCGGAAACCTCGGCGAAGAGGCGGCGGAAGGTGGGGAGGAGGTAGCCGCCGTGGAGCTCGAGCACGTGAAACGGCGAGGGCGGCGCAATCCAAAGCCCCATCCGCGCCCCCGCACGGAGCTCCCCCCAAAACGCCCCGAAGACCTCGTTATAAGGCAGGCCGAGGAGGTACTTGGCCACGCGGGAGGCGTAGTTTTGGTCGAGGTAGACGAGCACGGTCTAGACTGAGTTTATGTTGAAAAAAGCATTTTGGGTCCTACTCACCGCCTTGGCCCTGGCCGAACCCGTTCGCCTTCCTTGGGGCCCCTACACGGTAGAAGTCCGAACCTACGAAGCCGATTCCGGTCCCCTAGCCGCAGAACGGCTGGTGCTCGTGCGAAACGGCGAGGAAACCGTCTTGGTCGAAGACCAGCGCATCCGGGTGCGGACCCTTGAAGTGACGGGGAAACCGCCCGCCGAGCTCTGGGCCACGGGTTATTCCGGCGGCGCCCACTGCTGCTTCAGCGAGTACATCTTCGCGCGGGAGGAAGATCGGGTGGTCGTCCTCACCGCCGGAAACTGGGAAAACGGCGGGCTCGTTCAAGCCCGAGACCTAAACGGCGACGGCAAGGCCGAACTCACCTTCGTTCACGTGTATGGCTACCTCGGGGGGCTTTGCTACGCCTGCTCGCCCGCGGTCTGGCGGACCTTCGAGTGGCAGGACGGGCGATTCGTCGACGCCACCCGGCGCTTCCCCGAGATCACCGAAAAACACTTGCGTGAGGCGAAAAAAGCTCTGCTCAAGGCAAGCCAACGCGATCCCAAGGACCCCTACCTCCTGGGCCAAGCTGCCACCTACTGGATCAACGCCTACGCGCTGGGCAAGGGCAAGGAGGCCTGGGCCTGGATCGAAACGCACCTCGGCGCCGGTACCCTTCGCTGGCTAAAAAAACACGAAATCGAGCTTAAAAGGCCCTTCTCGGCGCTCCCCTAAGGCGCACTCGGTATCATGGACCCGTGGAGTCCGAGCTCCTTCTGAGGCCCAAAAGCCTCGACGAGTACGTGGGGCAGGCCCGGCTCAAGAAGAAGCTAAGGGTCTACCTGGAGGCCGCCCGGGAGCGGGGCGAGCCCCTCGACCACCTGCTCCTCTCGGGGCCGCCGGGACTCGGGAAGACCACCCTCGCCCACGTGATCGCTTATGAGCTCGGGGTGCAGATCCGGGTGACCTCGGGCCCGGCGATCGAAAAACCCGGGGACCTGGCGGCGATCCTCACGAATAGCCTGGAAGAGGGCGACATCCTCTTCATCGACGAGATCCACCGGCTTTCGAAAACCGCCGAGGAACACCTCTACCCCGCGATGGAGGAGTTCAAGATCGACCTCGTATTGGGCCAGGGACCGGCGGCCCGCACGCTCCGGCTCGAGCTCCCCCGCTTCACCTTAATCGGCGCCACCACCCGACCGGGCCTGCTCTCCGGGCCGCTTCGGAGCCGGTTCGGGATCCACGAGCAGCTCGAGTTCTACACCCCGGAGGAGCTCGCCGAAGGGATCATGCGGGACGCCCGGCTCCTCGGCGTAGGAATCGAGCCCGAGGCCGCCCGGGTCATCGGTGAGCGAAGCCGGGGCACGATGCGGATCGCGAAAAGGCTCTTCCGCCGCGTACGCGACTTCGCCCAGGTCGCGGGCGAGGCGACGATCACGAGGACCCGCGCCGAGGCCGCCCTCGACGAGCTCGGCCTCGATGCACTCGGACTCGACGCCAAGGACCGCCGCTACCTGGAGACCCTGCTCGTCAAGTTCGCCGGCGGCCCCGTCGGGCTCGAAACGCTCGCCACCGCCCTCGCCGAGGACCCCCAGACCCTGGAGGAGGTGGTCGAGCCCTACTTGATCCAGATCGGCCTGGTCAAGCGCACCCCTCGCGGCCGGGTGGCCACCCGGCGGGCTTTTGAACACCTCGGAATCCCGGTACCCGAGGCCCTCTTTTAGCGGGCGAGCGCGCCCTCCAGGGCCAGGGTGAGGAACTTCTGGGTTTCCTCTTTGAGGTTTACCCCGGCGCCGTAGGCCGCCCAGCGGAGCGCCGCTAGGAGGAAGTTGTCGGCGAGCACCGCGCTGATCCGCTCGAGGCTGAGGTCACGGCGGAGCTTCCCCGCCTCGGCGAGGGGGGCCAGCAACCGCTTCACCCGCTCGGCGAGGGGCAGCATCTTGTAGGCGTAGGCGGCCCGCTCGGGGTCGGGGTTCAAAAGCTCGTAGGCGACCCGGGCGAAGAGCTCGGGCCCGAGCTCGACCTCGGAGAGCTCGGCAAGGCGGTCCCAGAAAAACCGGAGCACGGAGAGCGGATCGCTCCCCCCTGAAAGACGCTTCTCGGCCTCGGCCCAGGCCTCGTCCAGGAGCTCGGCGCCGAACTCGAGCAAGACCGCCTCTTTGTAGGGGTAGTAGTTGAAGAAGGTACCCCGGGAGACGTGGCTATGCTTGGCGATGTCCTCGGCGGTGGTGCGGTCGAAGCCGTGGTCGCGGAAGAGCTCGAGCGCGGTTCGGTAGATGCGCTCCTTGCGACGCCGTTTCTGCCGCTCCCGGAGTCCCGCCACGCGGAAATTATACTCGATTAAATTCGCAAGCCGTATTGCTTTTCCCAGGTCAGGTCACGCAAAAGCGCCCCCCGCCCCTTCGGTCGCATCCGCCGGGTACGGAGCTCCTCGATCAAGAACTCCCGCACCCGCTCCTCGGAAAGCCCCTCCCGAATCAGCTCGCCCAGGGTCTTCTCCCCGGTGAGCCGCCGGATGACGTCGGCGAAGGGGTGGCGGTCAAGCGGCTCCCAGGCCAGGGGGTGGCGGATTCGCATCGGGTACCAGCGGTACTGGGCAAGCCCCACCAGCTCCCCTTCCCTGAGACCGTGCCAGACCCGCTCCATGGCGATGATGAGGGGCACCCCCCAGCGCCGGGCGGCGCCGCGGACGGAGAGGGGTTCGGCGAAGACCTGGTAGATCCCCTGGCCCCGGGGGGCCTCGTAGACCCGGCTCGGCGGCCCCACCTCGGCGAGGAAGCGGCGCCACTCGTCGGTGAGCCGGGCCCATTCGGTCACCAGGGTGTCGAAGGGCATGAGCGGCTCGGGTTCGCCCACCACCGCCTCGGGGCGGAAGCGGTAGGCCCCCTCCCGGTTTTGGAGGTCGAAGGCGGTGATCGCCTCGAAGCCGGTCCAATCGTAGATGCCGCCGCCGATCACCTCGCCGTCGTGAAAGCGAAGCACCAAGGGAACCTCGGCCTCGACCGAAAGCTGCCCGCTCTTCTTTCCGGAATGCAGGAGCAAAAGCGCTTCCGAAAGGGGAACGCTGCTCAGATCTCCTTCCACGTGTACCCTCCCGCGGCCTCCAATACCATCACTTGGCCCCCCTTAGCGTAATCCCAAAGCGCCCCGGCGACCCGATCCACCCTCTCCCGTTCCGCCACCGCCGCCACCGCCGGCCCCGCGCCCCCCACGAAGGCAGCGAGCGCTCCCGCCTCCCTCGCTGCTCTAAGCGCCTCCTTGGCCCCAGGCATGAGGGATAGCCGCGCGTCCTGGTGCAGCCGGTCGGCGGCGGCCTCGGCAAGGAGGTCGTAGCGCCCGGTGAGGAGCGCCGCCGGCCAGAGCGCCGCGCGGGCGAGGTTAAACACCGCATCGGACCGGGAAACCCGATCGGGCAACACCGCCCGGGCCCGCTCGGTGGGCACCTCGAAGGGCGGGACCGCCACCGCGACCAACAGCTCCGCGGGGAACTCGAGGCAGAGCGCCTGCCAGGGAGGGCCGTAGCCAATCACGAAGCCGCCGTAGGCGGAGGCCCCGGCGTTGTCGGGATGGCCCTCGAGCTCCGCCGCCACGGCGAAGACCCCGTCCCGCCCAAGCCGCCCGCCGCTCGCGAGGTCGGCGAGCGCGGCTCCGGCCACCGCCGCCGCCGCCGAGGAGCCGAGCCCCCGGGCGAGCGGGATCGGGTTTTGCACGTGGACAAATAGCGGCGGCCCGGCCTCGCCGAGCCGCGCCCAGGCCGCCCGCCAGGCGCGGTGCAGGAGGCTCTCCCCGGGGTGCGAAAGGGCGAGTTCCCCCTCGCCCTCATACACCAGGCCGTCCTCCTCGGCGGGCCCGCCCTCGACCTCGAGGAAGAGCGAAAGCGCAAGACCCAACGCGTCGTAGCCGCTACCGAGGTTGGCCACGCTGGCGGGAACCCTTACCTGCCACACCGCCACAAAATACCCTATCTCCGACCCGAAAAGAGGAAGTAGGCGAGGGCGGCGAGCAAGAACCAAAACCAAAACCGGGCATAGACCGGGGGCACCCCGCCCCGCCGCCCTAGGCGCTCCCGGGGCGGGTAAAGGCGGAGACGCTGGGCACGTTTGAGGTGGCGGACCATGCGGTCGAGATCGCCCTTTTTCTTGTAGGCGGCGGCCAGGTTGTGATGGGCGTCGGCGAGCTCGGGATCGAGCTTGAGGGCCTCCTGATAAAGCGCGATGGCTTCCTCCACCCTCCCTTCCTCAAGGGCAAGGTTCCCGAGGTTGACGTAGACCCGGGGGTGCTTGGGAAAAAGCGCCCGGGCCCGCTCGAAGGCCTCCCGCGCGGCCTCGAGCTTTCCCGCCTCGGCGAGGGCGGCCCCTTTCCGCACCCAGGCCTCGGCCCGGACGAAGCCGGGCCCCGTCTCGAGCCAGGGCTCGATCTTCCCGGCCTCGAGGTCTTGGAGCAAGCGGGAAAGCGCCTCCTCGTCCGGGGGAAGGAGCCTTTTTGCCTCCTCCAGGTCGCGGCGAAAGAGCGCCCGTCGGAACTCGATGAGCCGGCCCAGCCTTCCGGCCTCGGGCGCGCCCCGGGCCAGGGCCTCGGCGTAAGCGCGGTCGAGGTCTTCAGGCAGCGCCACTAGTACCGCCTCCCCGGCTCGGACCAGCTGCGGTAGGCGTGGTAGTGACCGGGCTCGCCGGTTTCGAGGTAGTAAAGCAAGGGCTCGAGCAGGGGCAGGTGGCTGCCGAGCCGCTCCCGGAGCGCCCCCCGGTCAAAAAAGCGGGCCTCGACGATGTGCCCGTCGGGGTCGTGGGGGTTCAAAAGCCCCTCCCAGCGCACCCGGAAGGCCATCGCCAGGGTGCGCTCTCGGCGCCTTGGGTCCTCGACCTGGACCACATAGGCAAGGTGTTCGATCCCGACCACGCTGAGGCCGGTCTCCTCCCGCACCTCGCGGACCACCGCCTCGGCGGCGGTCTCCCCGGGCTCGACCATACCCCCAGGCAGGGTGTAGCGGATCCGGCCCCGGCGCCCCCAATCGTTGGCGACGAGGAAGACCCGCCCGCTCCGGTCGAGGAGCACCCCGGCCGCCACCAGGATCTCGCGCCTCAGCTCAGCCATCCGCCATCGCCGCCAACATCCGCTCCTGCTCCGCCCGTAAGAGGGCCTCGTGGAGCTCTTCGAGCTCCCCCGCGAGCACGCCCTCTAGGTTCTTGGTGGTGTAGTGGATGCGGTGGTCGGTGACCCGGGATTGGGGGAAGTTGTAGGTGCGGATCTTCTCGCTCCGCTCGCCGGTTCCAATCTGGGCAAGCCGGGCCTCGCGGAGCTTTTTCTGCTCCTCGGCCCGCTTCATCTCGAGCAAGCGGCTCCTCAGGATCATCAGCGCCCGCTCGCGGTTTTTGATCTGGCTCCTAGACTCCTGGCTGGTGACGATGATCCCGGTGGGCAGGTGCACGACGCGGACCGCGCTGTCGGTGGTGTTCACCCCCTGCCCCCCGGGGCCCGAGGCCCGCATCACGTCGATCCGGATCTCCTCGGGCTTGAGCTCGAGGTCGGTCTCCTCCGCCTCGGGGAGCACCGCCACCGTGGCCGTCGAGGTGTGGATCCGCCCCTGGGTCTCGGTGGCCGGCACCCGCTGGACCCGGTGGACGCCGGACTCGAACTTAAAGCGCCCGTAGGCCCCAGGTCCCTCGAGGCGGAAGACGACCTTGGAAAACCCCCCGAGGTCGGTGGGGTGGGCGTCCAGGATCTCGAACTGGTAGCCGAGCCGCTCGGCGTAACGGCGGTACATCTCGTAAAGGTCGCGGGCGAACAGCGCCGCTTCCTCGCCGCCGGTCCCGGCCCGGATCTCGACGATCGCGTTCTTCTCGTCGGCGGGGTCCTTGGGGAGAAGCAGCCTGCGGAGGCGGTCCTCTAGCTCCGCCCGCCGGGCCGAAAGCGCCTCGACCTCGGCCTCGGCGAGCTCCTTTAGCTCGGGATCCTTGAGCATCTCCCGGGCACCCTCGAGCTCCTCCTCGACCCGGCGGTATTCGCGGAAGGCTTCAACGATCTCGGAAAGCTCGGCATAGCGCCGGCTCTTTTTCTGGAAAAGCTGAGGATCGGCCACCACCTCGGGGCGGGCGAGCTCGGCCTCGAGGCGGGCGTGTTCGGCTTCCAGGGCTTTGAGTTTGGCCTCCATCTCCATTTCGTATCCCCAGGATACAACGACCGCCTTGCCAAAAGTTAGGTGAGCCTAAATAATGGAGGCGATGACCTTAGACGCGGCGAAACCCCCGCTCTCCGAGGCCCAGGAAGACTACCTGAAGGCGATCTACCAGCTCAGCGAGGGGGGGCCGGTCACCACCCAGGCCCTGGCCGAGCGGATGGGGGTGCGCCCGGCCTCGGTGACCGGGATGCTGAAAAAGCTCGCCGCGCTAGGGCTCGTCGAGTACGCCCCCTACCGCGGGGTGCGCCTCACCCCTGCCGGGCTCCGGGTGGCGCTCGAGGTGGTGCGCCACCACCGCTTGCTCGAGGCCTTCCTGGCCCAGGCCCTAGGCTTTTCCTGGGAGCGGGTCCACGAGGAGGCCGACCGGCTCGAGCACCATATCTCCGAAGAGTTCGAGAAGAGGATCGCCGAGCTCCTCGGCCACCCCGAGCGCGATCCCCACGGCGACCCCATCCCCACCCCCGAGCTCACCCTTCCTCACGCTCGGGGGCCGCGCCTTACCGAAACCGAACCCGGGGACTACCGGGTGCAACGGGTGCACGCTCAGGATGCCGACGCCCTCCGGGTTTTTGAACGTCTTGGCCTAACCCCGGGGAAGCGGGTCAAGGTGCTCGAGCGCACTCCCCTCGGCGTTCGCCTGGTTGGGGAAGCCGGCCGGCTCCTCCTGCCCGCGGAACTCGCCGAGGCGCTGGAGGTCGAGCGCTGATGGCCGCCCCCGTGCTCCGAAAGCGAAAGCCCTTTTGGTTCTATCTCGGCCCCGCCTTCCTGGTCTCGGTGGGGTACATGGACCCGGGCAACTGGGCCACCAGCCTGGAGGCGGGGAGCCGGTTCGGTTACGCCCTGCTCTGGGTCATCACCCTCTCCTCGGCGATCGCCGTCCTCATGCAGCTCCTCGCCGCCAAGCTGGGGATCGCCACCGGCCACGACCTGGCCGAGAACATGCGCCAAAGCTACACGAAGCCGGTGCGCTATTTCCTCTTCTTGACCGCCTTCCTCGCGATGATGGCCACCGACCTCGCCGAGTTCATGGGGGTGGCGATCGCCCTCAACCTGCTCTTTGGTATCCCCCTCCCGATCGCCGTCTTGCTCACCGTCTTCGACGTGCTCCTCATCCTCTGGCTCGAGCGCTTCGGCTTCCGCTGGGTAGAGGTGGTGATCACCGCCTTCGTCGCCACCATCGGCCTCGCCTACGTCGTCGAGCTCTTCCTCGCCCACCCAAGCCTCGTGGAGGTGGCGAAAAACGCCTTTTTGCCCAACCCCACCCCCTTCCAAAGCACCACCGCCCTCTTCCTGGCGATGGGGATCCTCGGGGCCACGGTCATGCCCCACAACCTCTTTTTGCACTCGGCCCAGGTCAAGACCCGGGTCCTCGGCAACGACGAGCGCCGGCGGCGGATCTACTTTTGGAGTATGCTCGACACCCTGGGGGCGCTCTTTGCCGCCTGGCTCGTAAACGGCGCCATCCTGGTGATGGCGGCGGCGGTCTTCCACGAACGGGGCCTCCTCGTCACCGAGATCGACCAGGCCTACCTCACCCTCGCCCCCCTGCTCGGAAAGGCCGCGGCCCTCACCTTCGCCATCGCCCTTCTGGCCTCGGGGATCGCGAGCTCCACCACCGGGACGCTCGCGGGCCAGGTGGTCTTCGAAGGATTCTTGGGGCTTCGGGTGCGGAACGTCGCGCTGGTGCGGCTTTTCATCCGTCTCCTGACCATGGCCCCGGCGGTGGTGGCGGTCTGGCTCTCGGTCCGACCGGTCTCGCTCCTCGTACTCAGCCAGGTGATCCTCTCGATGCAGCTCCCCTTTAGCGTGGTGCCGCTCGTCGCCTTTACCTCCGACCCCCGTCGCATGGGCGAGCTCGTGAACCCCCCCTGGGTCAAGGCGCTCGCCTGGGCGGCGGCGGGGCTGATCGTGGGGCTCAACCTGCTGCTGTTAGCCTTCGCCGCGCTCGGGATCTGAATGGAGTCCCGCGACCCCCGCGGGGGTCGCCCGAAATGCCGGACTGGGCTAGCGGGCAGGGATACGGGGCCAGGAGGGTTCCAAAAATCCTGCAAAGAGGAGGATCAGGGGCAAAAGCCAGCCGGTCTCGATTCCAAGCAGGACCAGACCGGCGGTGAAGAGAAAGGCGGCAAGGGCAACATAAAGCAAGGCCGCCCAGAAGCGATATCGCGCGGGCACGCGGTAAAAGGGCAGGAGCAAAAGGCCAAGCAGCGCCCCCGCGAGCGCCCCGAAAACCCCCCGCTCGTCGAGCACGGCTCCGGCGTAGGCGCCGTAGAGAAGAAGGACGGCTGGGTTCTTAAAGTCCTTGCGGTCCCAGCCCCAAAAGAGCGCGAGGGCGGGGAGGCTCCGAAGGAGCGCGGGAAGCGGCGGGGTGATGCCCGGCCAATCGAGCTCGAGCACGGCGGCGAGGCCGCGAAAGACGGGCGAGAGCAACGCGGGAAGAAGGGCGTACCAAAACCCCGCGTTCATCGCTCGAGCGCAAGCTCCACCAGGCGCCGAAGGAGCTCGGGGTAGCGAAGACCCGAGGCCTCCCAGAGCCGGGGGAACATGCTCGTCGGGGTGAAGCCGGGCAGGGTGTTGAGCTCGTTTAAGTAGAGCTCCCCATCCCCGTCGAGGAAGAAGTCCACCCGGGCCATCCCCCGCACCCCGATCGCCTGGTAAGCCTTGATCGCAAGCTCCCCCACGGTCTCCTGGGTGCCAGGGTCGAGGCTCGCCGGGATGACGAGCTCCGCCCGGCCGGGGAGGTACTTGGTCTCGTAGTCGTAGAACTCGGCCTGGTAGCGGATCTCGCCGACCACGCTGGCCTCGGGTCGATCGTTGCCGAGAACCCCGACCTCGAGCTCCCGCACCCCCTCGAGCGCCTTTTCCACCACCGCCTTCTCGTCGTAGCGAAAGGCCTCCTCGAGGGCCCGGTCGAGGTCGAGCATCCGCTCCACCCGGCGAATCCCCACCGAGCTCCCGGTGTTGGCGGGCTTCACGAAGTAGGGCGGATCGAAGGGAATCAAGGGCATCTCCCCCCTTCGCACCACCGCCCAGGGCACCACCCGGATCCCCTCGGCGGCGAGGACGCGCTTGGTGAAGTCCTTGTCCATCGCCACCGCGCTCGCCGCCACCCCGGCGCCGACGTAGGGGACCCCGAGGAGTTCCAAAAAGCCCTGGATCGTCCCGTCCTCGCCGTAGCGGCCGTGGAGGAGGGGGAAGACCGCGTCGTACGTCTGCCAGCGCATCGGCGGGGGAAAGGGGTAGACCCCGCTTTCCGCCACCCCGGCCTTAAGGGCCGAAAGGGCTTCGTCCCCGAGCAACCAGCGCCCGTCCTTCGCGATCACCGCGAGCTCCGCCTCGAAGGGGGCGGCCTCGAGCACGCCCTCGGCCGACTTGAGCGAGACCTCGTGCTCGGCGGAAAGCCCCCCGGCAAGAATCAGGACCCGTAGACCCGCCACGGCCCGAGCATACCGCACCTGACCCACCGGTCAGTGCCGGGTTAAACTTGAGGGCATGGACGCCAAAGCCGCCTACCGGGAACTCGTCGAACGCGGGCGCGAGCGGGCTTATCTGGGTGCACTGGGAAGCCTTGCGGGCTGGGACCTCCGCACCAAGAGCCCGAGCAAGGGCCACCCCCACCGGGCCCGCGCCTTCGCCGCCCTCTCCCGGGTGCTCCACCAGAAGGCCACCGACCCCCGGATCGGAGAGCTCCTCGCCGCGGTCGAGGACTCCGCCCTGATGGAAGACCCCGACGTAGCCGCGAACGTTCGCGCCTGGCGGCGGGACTACGAGCGAGTGACCCGGGTTCCGGAGTCGCTCGCGGCCGAGATCGCCGAGGCCGCAAGCCGCGGGGAGAGCGCCTGGGCCGAGCTTCGGAAAAAGAACGACTGGGAGGGGTTTCTCCCCTTCCTCAAGAGGAACATCGAGCTCAAGAAGGCCTACGCCGAGGCGGTGGGGTACGAAGACGAGGTCTACGACGCCCTGCTCGAGGACTACGAGGAAGGGCTTTTGACCCGGGACCTCGTCCCCCTCTTCGAAGCGCTCAAAGCGCCCGCCACCCGGCTGGTACGACGGATTGCGGAGGCCTCGAAAAAGCCACGCACCGAGATCCTCCACCGCCATTACCCGAAGGCGGACCAGGAGGCCTTCATCCTCGAGGTCATCCCCGAGCTCGGCTACGACCTGGAGGCCGGCCGGCTCGACGAGACCGCCCACCCCTTCGCGGTCCGCATCCACCCCGGCGACGTGCGCATCACCACCCGCTACTTCGAGGACTTCTTCAACGCCGCCTTCTTCGGCTCGGTGCACGAGGCCGGGCACGCGATGTACGAGCAGGGGCTCCCCGAGGAACACTGGGGCACGCCGCTCGGGGAGTCGGTGAGCCTCGGGGTGCACGAGAGCCAGTCCCGGATGTGGGAAAACCGGGTGGGACGCTCCCGGGGTTTTTGGGAACACTACTTTCCCCGGGCCAAGGCGCGCTTTGCCGCGCTAGCCGACGTGGACCTCGACGAGTTCGTCTTCGCCGTCAACGAGGTCAAGCCCTCCCTGATCCGGGTCGAGGCCGACGAGGTGACCTACAACCTGCACATCCTGCTCCGGTTTGAGCTCGAGCTCGCCCTCTTCCGCGGCGAACTCGCCCCCGAGGACCTCCCCGAGGCCTGGAACCAGAAGATGGCGGACTACCTCGGCGTCGTCCCAAAGACCTACGCCGAGGGGGTGATGCAGGACGTGCACTGGGCCGGCGGCGCCTTCGGCTACTTCCCCACCTACACCCTAGGCAACGTCTACGCCGCCCAGCTCTTCGAGGCGGCGGAGAGGGAGCTCGGGCCGCTCGAACCCCGCTTCGCCGAGGGCGCGTTCGCCCCCCTGCTTGGCTGGCTCCGGGAGAAGGTCCACCGCCACGGCCGCCGCTACCCGCCCGCCGAGCTCGTCGCGCGGGCCACCGGCGAACCGGTGAGCGCCGAGGCGCTCCTTCGCTACCTGGAGGAAAAGTTCGGCGCCCTCTACGAACTCACTTAAGCGCCGAGAGGAGCGCCTTTAGGTTCGCCCGCCAGGTGGCGAGGTAGTCGGGATCCCGCTCGTTCAAAAGGTCGAGGTAGACCGCCCGGGCCCCGAGGTTCTTCGCCACCCGCTCGGCCTCGCGGCGGAGCTGGTAGGGGGCGACGATCGCCTTTAGGCCGAGGCGGGAAAGCACCCTCCGGGCCTCGACGAGCTCCCTGGCGGTGGGCTCGGCGGAAGGCGTCTTGCCGATCAGAAAAGCGCGCTCGAGCCCAAAACGCGCGGCCACGTAGGTGAAGGGGTTCTTGTAGGCGACGAAGGCCCGGTGGGGGGCCGCCGCCACCTTCGCCTTCCCCTCCTCCAGGAAGGCGAGGAGCTTTGCTTTGAGCGCGCGGGCGCGCTCGAGGTAACCCTCGGCCCCCGCAGCGTCCAACGCCCCCGCGGCCCGCGCCAAGTCGCAGACGAAGCGGCTCATCGCCCGGGGATCGGTCCAGACGTGGGGGTCAGGCTTCCCATTGGGGAGGGGCAAAACCAGGCCCTTCGCGCTCTCGGCCGCCACCACCACCGGCGCCTTCGCCCCCGAGGGCCCGACCAGCTTCTCGACCAACCAGTCGTCGAGCCCAAGCCCGTTTTGCACGATCAGCCGGGCCTTTTGCACCGCTTTCAGGTCGCTCGGCCGGGGGGCGTAGACGTGGGGGTTCGCCCCCGGCGGCACCAGCGACCGCACCTCCCATTTCTCCCCGAGCACCGCCCGGGCGAGGGCGGCGTAGGGGGGAAGGGTGGCGACCAGGAGCGGGCGCTCGGCGTGGGCGAGGCCCAAAAACAAGAGGATCGCCAAAAGGGCACGCATCCCCTCTAGGATACGCGCTGGCGCAGGGAGTTCGTGAGCACGAAGAGGCTCGAGAGGCTCATCGCGCCCGCGGCCATCATCGGGTTCAAGCGCACGCCGAGGAAGGGGTAGAGGGCGCCCGCCGCCACCGGAATCAAGAGCGTGTTGTAAGCAAAGGCCCAGAAGAAGTTCTCGTAGATCGTGCGCAGCGCCCGCCGGGCCACCCGCACCGCCCGGACCACCGCCCGGGGCTCGCCGGTGGCGAGCACCACGTCCCCCGCCTCCACCGCCACGTCGGTCCCGGTGCCCACGGCGATCCCCACGTCGGCGGCGGCCAGGGCCGGGGCGTCGTTGAGCCCGTCTCCTACGAAGGCGACCCGGAGCCCGCGAGCCTGGAGCTTTTGTACCACCTCGAGCTTTTCCTCGGGCCGGACCTCGGCGAAGACGTGGCCCTCGGGGATGCCGAGCCGGCGGGCCACCGCGAGCGCCACTCTTCGCCGGTCCCCGGTGAGCAGGTAGACCGAAAGCCCAAGGGCGCGAAGCGCGCGCACGGCCGCTTTTGCGGTGGGCTTTTCCCGGTCGGCGACGGCGAAGACCGCTTTGACTTCCCCCTCCACCGCGAGCACCACCGGGGTGTAGGCTTCACCGGCAAAGTCCTGGATCGCGCGGGCCGCGCTTTCGCTTAAGGTAAGCCCCTCTTCGCGCCCGACCCAGACCTCCCGGCCCTCAACCCGGCCCCGCACCCCCCGACCGGGCACCGCCTCGAAGCCCTCCACCGGCGGGAGCTCAAGCTCCCGCTCCCGGGCGGCCCGGACCAGGGCTTCGGCGATCGGGTGCTCGCTTTTTTCCTCGAGCGCGGCGGCGAGCCGGAGCGCCTCGCCTTCCTCCATTCCTTCCACGAAGACCGCGACCAGTTCGGGCCGGCCCTCGGTGAGGGTGCCGGTCTTGTCGAAGACCACCGCCTGAGCCCGGGCCAGCGCCTCCAGGGCGTCCCCTTTTCGGAAGAGCACGCCGAGCCGGGCGGCCCGGCCGGTGGCTACCATCACCGCCGCCGGGGTCGCGAGCCCGAGGGCGCAGGGGCAGGCGATCAGGAGCACCGAAAGCGCCGCGGTGAAGGCGTAGGAAAGCCGGGGCTCGGGGCCGAAGGCGATCCAAAGGGTGAAGGCGAAAAGGGCGATCCCCACCACCACCGGTACGAAGACGGCGGCGATCCGGTCGGCGAGGGCCTGGATCTTGGGCTTCGCCCCCTGGGCCTCCTCCACCAGCCGCACGAGCCTCGCCAGATACCCCGCTTCGGCGGGGCGGGTCACCTCGAAGACGAAGCTTCCGCGTTCGTTTTTGGTGCCGCCCACCACCTCGTCGCCGGGGCCCTTTTTCACGGGCACCGGCTCGCCGGTGAGCATGGACTCGTCGATGTAGCTTTCCCCCTCGCGAATCACCCCGTCGGCGGGGATCCGCTCGCCCGGGCGCACCCGCACCCGGTCCCCCGGTACCAGGGCGAGCACCGGCTTCTCCCGCTCGCCCTCGGGAGCGAGCACCCGGGCGGTCTTGGGCCTGAGCTCGAGGAGTTTCTGGATCGCCGCCTGGGTGCGCCCCTTGGCCAGGGTCTCCAGGTACTTGCCGAGGAGGATCAGGGTGACGATCACCGCCGCCGCCTCGTAGTAGGTCTGGGCCGCTCCCGGAGGAAAGAGCCCGGGGAAGAGCACCGCGACCGTGGAATAGAGAAAGGCGCTCCCCGCCCCGAGCGCGACCAGGGTGTTCATGCCCGGCGAGCGGTGACGGAGCTCGGAGAAGGCCCCCAGGAAGAAACGCCGCCCCGCGACCGCCAAAACCGGGAGGGTCAACCCCCCCTCGAGCGCCTTCCAAAACCGTTCGGAGAGGAGCTCGAACCAGGTGGGGGCGAGCATCCGGCCCATCGCCACCAGGACCACCGGTACGGTGAGGACAAAGGCAAGCACGAGGTCGCGGCGGAACCCCGCCTGTTCCCGCGCACGGGCTTCGGCCAGGGGGTCCCCCCGATCCTCGAGCGCCACCGGGGTGTAGCCGGCCTCCCGCACCGCCTCGAAAAGCGCCCCGGGTCCCACCAGATCCGGGAGGTAGCGGACCGTCGCTTGCTCGGTGGCCAGATTGACCTCGGCTCTTACCACGCCGGGGAGGGCTCTGAGGGCCCGCTCCACCCGGGCGACGCAGGCGGCGCAGGTCATCCCCTGCACCCCGAAGGTCACTTGAGCGACGACGGGGCGGTAACCCGCCTCCTCGATCCTCCGCAGGACCTCCTCGATCGGAAGATCCGGGCGCACCCGGACCACCGCCTGCTCGGTGGCCAGGTTGACCCGGGCCTCGAGCACCCCGGGCGCGCCCTCGAGCGCGCGTTCGACCCGTCGTACGCAGGCGGCACAGGTCATGCCCTCGACGCGAACCGGAACCTCGACCGCGCTCATCGGTACTTCAACACCTCCATCAGCTCCTCGACGATGGCCTCGACGTCTCCTCGCTCGTGGGCGGTGGCGACGTGGTCTTTGAGGTGGCTCCTTAGTACCAGCTCACCGACCTTATCGAGCGCACCCTGCACCGCCTTGATCTGGCGCAGCACGTCCACGCAGTAGACGTCCTCCGACTCGAGCATCCGGAGGATCCCCTCCACGTGCCCTCGGATCGAGAGGAGGCGGCGCCGCGCCTCCTCCCGCACCTCCGGGTCGAGCCTGAGCTTGTGCTTAGGCATCGCCCTCTACGCCCACGAGACGGTAGCCCTCGGCCTCTAGGGCCGAGCGGAGGGCAGCCGGGTCAGGCCGCCCCTCGATCACCGCCTCGCCCCGGTCGAGGCTTACCTCAATCACCCGCTCCACGCCAGGCAGCTGGGAAAGCGCCTTCTTTACCGCCATCACGCAGTGCTCGCAGCTCATGCCCTCGATTTGAATCCGCATCCTTGCCCCCTCCTTACCCCTCCCCTAGGGGGGAGGGGTAAGGAGAAGTTAACACAGCCTTTCGGAAAAGAATGTGGCCAGGTCTACGCCCCGGAAAGGCCTAGCCGATCGGCGTCCCTTTGCATCGCCTCGATCACGAAGGCGGCGTGCTCCCAAAGGTCCACGCCGAGAAGCTCGGCACCTTTTTTCAACACCTCCCGGTCCACGCCCCGGGCAAACGACTTGTCCTTGAACTTCTTCTTGAGACTCTTCACCGAAAGCGAGTGGATGCTCCGGTCGGGACGCACGTAGACCGCGGCAGTGACCAGCCCGGTGATCTCGTCGGAGGCAAAAAGCGCCCGCTCTAGGAGGCTCTCGGGCTCGACCCCGGAGCGCTCGGGGGCGTGGGCGAGAATGGCCCGCACGATCTCCGGCGGGTAGCCCTTTTCCTCGAGCACCCTCGCGCCCACCTTCGGGTGCTCATCGGGATGGCGCTCGTAGTCGAAGTCGTGGAGGAGCCCGGCGATCGCCCAGGTCTCCTCGTCCTCTCCGAACTTCCGCGCGTAGGCCCGCATCACCGCCTCGACCGCGTACATATGGCGGCGGAGCGCCTCGGACTCGGTCCACTCGTGCATCAAGCGAAGGGCATCCTCGTAGCTGGGCATGCACCCAGTCTATCCGTGGCAGAGTGGGGACGTGGAGCTTTGGGTCTGGATTGGAACGCTGGCCTTCGCGGTGGGCGGAGCGCTTGAGGCGGTGCGGCGGGGCTTTGACCTGGTCGGGGTCCTGCTCGCCGCCAGCATTACCGCCATCGGCGGCGGTTCGATTCGGGACCTGGTGGTGGGAAAGCTCCCGCCCACGGCCCTCACCGACGAGGGGCTGCTTTGGGCGGTGGCGGCAAGCGGGGCGATTACCTTCTTCCTCCACCCCCGCCTGTCCCGGCTCGAGCGGGGGCTTTACTACGCCGACACCCTGGGGCTGGGGGTCTTCGCCGCGCTCGGCGCAGCGGAGGGACTGGCGGCGGGGCTTGGGTTTTGGGGCGTGGTCTTCGCCGGCACGGTGAGCGGGGTGGGCGGCGGAGTCCTCCGCGACCTGCTCACCGGGCGAGTCCCCGGCGTCTTCTACCGCGCCGGGGACCTCTACGCCACCGCGGCGGCCGCCGGCGCCGCCACCCTTTACCTCACGGGAACGCTCTGGGCGGCGGTGCTCGTAACGCTCGCCCTCCGGCTGGGCGGGCGCCGGCTGGGCCTCCGGTTGCCCACCCCCCATTAGGTGGGGCGCACGAGCACCCCCCCGGAATCCGGGAAGCCCGGACGCCAGCGAGTAAGATGATCCCGTGCGCATCGGCTACGGCGAGGATGCCCACCAGCTCATCGAGGGCCGGCCGCTGAGGCTGGGCGGGGTGGCGATCCCGTCGGAGCGAGGGCCGCTCGCCCACTCCGACGGCGACGCCCTCTTGCACGCCCTAACCGACGCTTTGCTCGCGGCGATCGGGGAAGGCGACATCGGGGCGCTCTTTCCCGACGACGACCCCGAAAACAAAAACCGTCCCTCCCGGGATTTCCTGCGGGCCGCCCGGGAAAGGGCCGAAGCGGCAGGGTACCGGGTCATTCAGGTGAGTGCGGCGGTGATCCTCGACCGGCCCAAGCTCGGCCCCTACCGGGACTCCATCCGCGCGAGCATCGCCGAGCTTTTGGGGATTTCCCCCGACCGGGTGGGCCTCACCTTCAAGACCAGCGAGGGGCTTGCCCTGGAGCACATCCAGGTCCGGGCCGTAGCG
>CAYYAB010000003.1:0-54038 GCA_964469895.1 uncultured bacterium
TGGTAGAGCGTTCGTAAGCCTAGGGGGTAGTGGTACAGGAGCTGGTCGTGGGAGAAGACCCAGCGGGGTCTAGGCCAGCGGTCAAGGACCCGGTAGGTGCCAGGGAACCAGGCCTGCAGGATCCTGAGGTCCGCGACTGGAGCGGGGGCTTCGAGCTCTTCGAGGTTTTGGTAACGGATCACCCGCACCTTGGGTTCGAGCCGGGGCACCAGCGGGTCGAGCTTTGGGGCGGTGGGGAGCGCCAGGGTGACCTCGGCCCCAAGCTCCGCCAGACGGGGCAGGACCTCGGCGAGCCAAACCTCGCTTCCGGCGATTCGGGGAGCGTCGGTGGCGAAGAAAAAACGCGGACTCATGCGTGCTCCAGTAACCGTGCTAGGGCGACTGCGGTCTGCTCCAGCCGGTGGTGGGTGAGGACTCGTTTTCGGGCAGCTTGGCCAAGCCGCGCGCGGAGCTCGGGGTCGTTGGCGAGCCGTATCAAAGCCCTTCGCATGGGTCCGGGGGCGGGGGGTTCGAGTAGCCCCTCGACTCCGGGCGTCACCAACTCTCGCTGAGCCGGGATATCGCTGGTGAGGATGGGAAGCCCCGAGGCCATGGCCTCGAGGGTGGCGAGGGATTGGTTTTCGCCGAGGGTGGGGAAGAAGAAGAGGTCGGCGGCGCGGTATAGCTCAGGCATCCGGGAAACTCGGCCGAGGAAGCGCACATTCCGTGCGCCGGAGAGCCGCGCAAGCCGTTGGATCGCGCCAAAGAGCGGTCCTTCGCCAGCAAACGCCAGGGTGAGACCGGGGACGCCCCGGGCCGCGAGCAGGGCGGTGATCTGATTTTTCTCAAGGCTCGCGGCGAAGCGGGCTGGGAGCAGGGCGACCACCCCTTCTAGACCGAACTCCTTTCTCAATACTTCCTTTTCGCTGGACTCGGGGGGGCGGAAGCGCTCGGGGTCCACCCCGTTTTGTACGTGGCGAACGTTCGGCACCCGGTGGACGTTAGCGAGAAACTCGGCGGCCCAACGGGATACGGTGATCACGCCGTCGGCCTGGCGGAGGAGGGGGGCTTTCAGGATCCGATAACCGAGGCGGTAGATCCGATGTAGGCCGAGGGGGTAGTGAATCTCTATCTGGTCGTGAACGAGGGCGTAGTGGGGGCGGGGGAGGGCCTTGAGCATCCGACCAAAGTTCTTGGGAAACCAGGTCGAGCTAATCCAAAGGTCTACTTGAGGGAGTTCCCGGAAGTTCCGGTAGCGCACCACCGGCACCCCCGCGTCCTCAAGCTTTTTCACGATCGGCTCGGTTTTCCCGCCTTTTGGGAAGGCGGCGAGGGGAAGAACGCCATGGGCGCGGAGCCGGGGTAGGACCTCGGCGAGCCAAACCTCACTCCCCCCGATCTCCTGAGCGTCGGTGATGAAGCCGGCGCGCACGGCGGGTATTGTACCCGTCCCAGCCTCGCCCTAGGATGGCGGGCGGATGGCGCGGGCGCTCGTTAACCTCCCCCAGGTCGCGCGGGCGAAGTTTTTTGCTGCGGAAAAGGCCCCTGCCGTGCTTCTCGTTCCCGAGGAGCGCATCCCGCTATACCGTGGGCTTTCGGCTTTCGGGGTTCGGGCCTACCTTCGCCCTTCGGCTTATGCCAGGAGTGAAGAGGCCCACTACGTGATGAGTTACGAGGAAGCCCTTCGGGAGGTCCCTGCGGATCCGCTGGCCGAGGGGCTCGTGTTCGAGGTGGGGAAGAGCTACCCCCGCGCGTTGCTTTTGGACCAGCTCGAGCACCTGGGCTACCGCCGCGACGAAGAGCTCTGGGTACGGGGGGACGTGCTCGAGGTCGCCGGGGCGCGGCTTGAGTTTTTTGGCCCCGAGCTCGAACGGATCGAGGTTCAAGGGGAGGAGACCGAGCGTTTTCATCTAAGGCCCTCGGCGAAGGCCGAGCCCTCTGAGCTCGTGCCGCTCATCACCCTGTTTCCGGGTCCGGTTTATATCGAGCAGCCCTCTCGGGCGCCGGAGGCGCTCTGGGACCTCATCGAGGATCGCGAGAAGGTCTTCTTTGCACCCTTTCCCGGCGTCAAGGAAGCGCGGCTTAAAATCGAGCCCCTTACCCCTTACCGCGCCGAGGCCCGGAGGATGCGCGCGGACCTCGAGCGCTGGCTGGGTGAGGGCTACCGGGTCGTTTTCTTTTATAAGCACGAGAAAGGAAGGGACTACCTCCTAAAGACCCACTTCAAAGACCTTCCCACCAAGGTGGCGGGGGAGGTGCGGCCCTATGAAGGCGTGCTGCTCGTTCCCGGGGGCTTCGAGGGCGGTTTTCTGGACCCGGGGGAGAAGGTCGTCTACCTCACCGAGGCCCTGCTCTACGGTTTCTCCGGTGCCAGCGCGGTGCGGCGGACCTTCTTCAAAGGCGAGGCCGTCGCCGACCCCGAGCTCCTTTCGGTTGGGGATTACCTGATCCACCCCGAACACGGGATCGGGCGTTACGAGGGGCTCCTCACCCGCGAGGTGCTCGGGGCGAAGCGCGATTACCTGGTGCTCAAGTACCGCGACCAGGGGCGGCTCTACGTCCCGGTGGAGGACCTGCCCCTGCTGCGGCGCCATCCCGCCACCTCGGACGAGCCGCCGGAGCTTTCGAGCCTGGCCAAGAAAGACTGGAGGCGGACCAAGGAGAAAGCGCAAAAATCCGCCGAGGAGCTCGCCCAAAGGCTCCTCGTTCTCTACGCGAAGCGGGAGCAGGAAAAGGGCACCGCCTTCCCTCCGCTTCCCGAGTGGGATCCCCTGATCGAGAAAAACTTTCCCCACGCTCTCACCGAGGACCAGAAGCGGGCGCTCGAGGACGTCTTCCGCGACCTTGAGGCGGAGCGGCCGATGGACCGCTTGATCTCGGGGGATGTGGGCTTTGGCAAGACCGAGGTGGCGCTCAGGGCCGCCCACCGGGTGGTGGGGCACGGCTACCAGGTCGCATTCCTCGTCCCCACCACCTTGCTCGCCGAGCAGCACTACCGCACCTTTAAAGCGCGTTTCGAAAGCCTTCCCGTGGAGGTGGCGATGCTCTCCCGCTTCACCCCGGCCTCGGAGGCGAGGCGCATCCTTAAAGACCTCGCCGAGGGCCGGGTGGACATCGTGATCGGTACCCACCGGCTCCTTGAAGAGGGCGTGCAGTTCAAGAAGCTCGGCCTTTTGATCATCGACGAAGAACACCGCTTCGGCGTGGGGCAGAAGGAAAAGCTCAAGGAGCTCAAAGCCGGGGTGGACGTTCTCATGCTCTCGGCGACCCCGATTCCCCGCACCCTCTACCAGGCGCTGGTGGGGCTTAAGGACATCAGCTCGATCCAGACCCCGCCCCCGGGGAGGAAGCCGATTCGCACCGTGATCGCCCCTTTCGACCCGCTGGTGGTGCGGGAGGCGATTCTCCATGAGCTCGAGCGCGGGGGGAAGGCCTTCTTCGTCCACGACCGGGTGGCCTCGATCGAAAAGCGGGCCCGGTGGCTCGAGGCCCTGGTCCCCGAAGCGCGCTTCGGCGTCGTCCACGGTCAGATGCCGGCGGCGGCGATCGAGGAGGTGATGCTCGAGTTCGAGGCGGGGGCGTTCGACGTGCTCGTCGCCACCACGATCATCGAGTCCGGGCTCGACGTGCCGCTTGCCGACACCATCCTGATCGAGCGGGCGGACAAACTCGGCCTCGCCCAGCTCTACCAGCTCAGGGGCCGGGTGGGCCGGCGGGAGCGGGAGGCCTGGGCTTACCTCTTTCACCCCGAGCGTCTCACCGAAGCGGCGGAGAAGCGGCTCGCCGCCATCGCCGACCTCTCCGACCTCGGGAGCGGCCACCTCCTCGCCGAGCGGGACATGGAGATCCGCGGGGTGGGGAACCTCCTGGGTCCCGAGCAGCACGGCCACGTGCGGGCGGTGAGCCTCGAGGTCTACGCCGAGATGGTGGCCGAGGCGGTGAAAAAGCTCAAAGGGGAGCGATCGGAGCCCAGGCCCCACGTCACCCTGGACCTTCGGGTCTCGGCTCGGATCCCGCCGGAATACGTGGAGAGCGTCGAGGAGCGTAGCCGAATCTACGCCCGGCTCGCCCGGGCCCGGCGGCTCGCCGAGGTCTCGAGGATCGAGCGTGAGCTCAAGGCAAAATACGGCGCGCTGCCCGAGGAGGCGAAGAACTTCCTTCTCCTCACCAAGGTCCGGCTCCTCGCCGAGCGGCGGAGGATTCGCTCGATTACCGAGGACCGGATGCGGATCCAGCTGGTGGCTTCGAGCTACCCGCCCGACTACGACGCGAAACGCCTGAAGGAGCTTCCCTTTCCCGTCGAGGTCACCCGCTATCCCCCCGGGTTTGCCCTCGAAAAGCCCGAGCTCCGGGGGACGCCGGTTTTGGAGGCGGTGCTCCGGGTGCTCGAAGCCCTCTAGACTGAGGGTAAGTGAAGGTCATCGTCGGCCACGAGAACCTGGACCTCGACGCCCTCGGGGCCATGGCCCTCGCCCGCTACCTGCATCCGGGGGCGGTCTTGGTGCAGGTGGGGGGGCTCGAGGGGCGGATGCGGGAGGCGGTGAACCTCTACGCCGACCACCTCGGGCTTTTGCCGGCGGAGAAGGTACCGCTCTCCGAGGTCACCGAGGTGGTGGTCGTGGACACCCAGCAGCGGGGGCGGATCGGCCCCTTTGCCGAGCTCGTCGGTAAGGTGCCCTTCGTCGTCTACGATCACCATCCTCCGGACGAGGACGCGATCCCCGCCGCCGCCGGGGTGGTGCGGCCGGTGGGGGCGGCGACCACGGTGGTGGCCGAGCTTCTCGCCGAGCGGGGGCTGGTCCCGAAACCCCCGGAGGCCGAGCTCGGCTACGCCGGGATCCTTGAGGACACCGGCCGCTTCACCTACCCCGGCACCACCGCGAGCGACCACCGGGCGGCCGCCTGGTTGCTCGAGGCCGGGGCCGACCCCGGGCGGGTTAGGCCCCTGGTCGAGGGGCGGCTTGCCCCCGAGGCCAAGGAGGTCCTGGAGGAGCTCCTCGCCACCGCGCAGGTCGTGCGGGCCGGGCCCTACCGGGCGGTGATCGCCGAGGCCAAGAAGGAGGGCTACGTTCCCGCGCTGGCGCCGCTCGCCCACACCGTCGCCGACCTTTTCGATGCCGACGCCGTGTTCCTGCTCTTTCGGCTCGGCGACCAGCGGCTCGTGATCGCGCGGAGCCGGCGGGGGATCGACGTCGAACGGGTCTTGAAGACGGTGCTCGGGAGGGGCGGCGGCCACCCCCGGGCGGCCTTTGCCCGGGTGGAGCTCCCCCTCGGGGAGGTGCGCGAGCGGCTCGCGAGGGCCCTCGTCGCCTTTACCGGCGGCGAGCCCACGCTGGCCGAGCGCATGACCCCCTCCCCCGAGGGCCTGCCCCCCGACCTCACGGTGGAGGAGGCCCTTGCCCGAATGAAAAAGCGGGGCTACGGGGGGATGCCGGTGCTCGAGGGCGGCCGAGTGCTCGGGGTGCTCCGGCGGCGGGACCTGGAGAAGGCCGCGATGCTCGGCCTCGGGCAGGCTCCGGCCAAGGGGTTCTTGCACCCGCCGGTGCTCCTGCCCAAGGACGCGCCGGTGAGCCTGGCCGAGCGGGCGCTCAAGGAGGGGGCCGGTCGGGTTTTGGTGACCGACGGGGGGCGGGTGGTGGGGATCTTCACCCGCACCGACCTCTACCAGCGCGAGGAGGAGGCTCCTGGGCTCGCCGAGGAGGTGCTCGCCCGGCTGCCGGCGGGGGCCCGGCGGGTGCTCGAGGCGCTCAAGGCCCGCTTTCCCAAGGCGGCGATCTACCTGGTGGGCGGGGCGGTGCGGGACGCCCTCCTCGGCGAGGTGGGGCCCGATCTCGATCTCGTGATCGAGGGGGTGCCGGCGGCCGAAGCCGCGCGGGCCCTGGCGGAGGCCCTTGGCGGCGAGGCCGAGGCCTTTCCCGCCTTCGCCACCGCCCGGGTCCGGCTTCCCGGGGGGATGCGGGTGGACCTCGCGAACCCCCGGGAGGAGCGCTACCCCCGGCCCGGGGCCCTGCCCGAGGTGCGGCCGAGCACCTTAGAGCGCGACCTCCGCCGCCGCGACTTCACGGTGAACGCGATGGCGCTCAGGGTGCACCCCGAGCCGCCCCTTCTCCTCGATCCCTACGGCGGGCTCTCCGACCTCAAGGCAAGGCGCCTGAAACCGCTTTCCCCGGTGGCCTTCGCCGAGGACCCGAGCCGGATTTTGCGGGGGCTCAGGCTCGCCGCCCGGCTCGGCTTTACCCTGGGCCCCGAGACCCGGGAACCGATCGCGGCCGCGCTCGAGCCCGAGCTCTTGAAGACCGCTTCAAAGAGCCGGCTCAAGGACGAGCTCCTGCTTGCTCTCGAGGAACCCTCGCCCCAAAAGGCCCTTACCCTTTTCGACCGCTTTGGGGTCTTGGAAAAGGTCTTCGGCCTGAAGCCGGATGAGGGTTTTTGGCAGGCGGTCCGACGGCTCGAGGCCGGACGACCCGAGACCTTGCCCCCGCCCGAGGCCTACCTCTACCTGCTCGCGGCCACCGCCCCCGACCCCGAGGTTTTCGTCCGGACCTTTGGCCTTTCCAAGGTCTACGCCGAGGGCGCCCGGCGGCTTCGGGAGCCCCCGGACGACCCCGAGCGGGTCCGGGAGCTCGGCGAGGCCTTCGTCTGGGCCTTTCTCGCCCGCTACCCCGAGCGCGAAAACTGGCTTTCCAGGAAGGAGCGCCGCCTTCGGGGCCGCGACCTGCTCGCGCTCGGCATGCGACCCGGGCCGGCGGTGGGAAAAATCCTCCGCGAGGTCGCCGCCGCTCGCAAGCGGGGCGAGGTCCATAGCTTCGAGGAAGAACTCATGCTCGCCCGTAAACTGATGGAAGCCTATGGGTCTTCTTAGCTACCTTCCCCAGCCCCTGCTCTTCCTGGTGGCCTTCGCCGCCGCCGCCTTTGGCCTGGTGGTCCACAACCTGGCCCAGGCCTGGCTCGCCGACCGCTACGGCGATCCGAACCCCCGCCGATACGGGTTTTTGACCCTGGAGCCCCGGGTACACCTGGATCCCATCGGGCTTTTATTGCTCCTGCTTTTGGGCTTTGGCTGGCCCCGCTTCGTGCCCTTTCGGCTTTACGGCAGGAAGGAGGCGCTCGTGGCCCTCGCGGGGCCGGCGGGGTTTTTGCTCGCCTCCTTCGTCTACCTCTTCCTCGCCCGGCTTATGCCCCACGGCATGGGGCTTTTTCCGGTGGCGCAGGGGCTTGAGCTCGCTGGGTTTTTGATGATCGGCCACGCGGTCGTCTACCTCTTTCCCGTGCCGCCCCTGGATGGCGCCCGCGTGGCCCGGGCACTCGGCGGCCCCGAGGTGCGGCGTCTGCTCGCTCAGATCGAGTCCTGGGGGCCGGTGGGCTTCATCCTGATCTTCCTGGTGCTCTCCTATACCGGCGTGCTGGGGGCGCTCGAGCGCGGGGTCTACGGCTTTTTCCTCCGCATCTTCGCGGTTTTGGGGCTTTAGTATGCTGATCCAGCTTTTATCCGAGGACCCGCTTGCGTTTTTCTTGATCGCCGCCGCCCTCGTCTTCGCCCTGGTGCTCCACGAGCTCGGGCACGCGGCGGCGGCGCTTTATTTCGGCGACGACACCGCAAAGCGCATGGGCCGGCTCACCCTGAACCCGCTTTCGCACCTCGACCCGCTGGGCACCTTGCTCTTGCTCTTCGTCGGGTTTGGCTGGGCGAAGCCGGTGCCGATCAACCCCCTTCGGTTTCGCAACTACCGCCTCGGGCTTTTCGTGGTCTCGATCGCGGGGATCGTGGTCAACCTGATCCTCGCGGTGCTCGCGATGCTCGCGTTAAAGGCGCTCTTCGCCTTGGATCCCCGGGCGGTGATGGCCGCCTTCCAGGGGGCGAACACCCTGATCGGTTCGCTCGCGCTCGCGGTCTACTACTTCGCTTCCTTGAACCTGGTGCTCGCGGTCTTCAACCTGCTCCCGATCCCGCCCCTCGACGGCTCGAAGATTTTGCAGTCGCTCTTGCCGCTTCGTTTTCACCGATGGCTCTGGGAGCTCGAGCGCTATAGCTGGCTGAGCTTCCTCCTCATCGTCACCGTGCTCCGGGAGCCGATCCACCAGATCATCGCCTACACCCAGCGCGCCTTTCTCTCGCTCTTTTTCTGAGTAGAATCAGCCCGATGCAGGCGCACGCGATCGCCGAAGCGGTGCACCAGGGTCGGCTCGACCCCGAGGAACACATTCGCGAGACCCTCGCCCGGATCGAGCGGGAGGACGCGAAGTACCACGCTTTCTTGCGGCTGAACCCGAATGCCCTGGCGGAAGCCCGGCGGGTGGCCGAGCGGGTGCGCGCGGGCGAGCGGCTTCCCCTCGCCGGGGTGCCGCTTGCGGTGAAGGACAACCTCACCACCCAGGGCCTGGTCACCACCGCCGGTTCCCGGATCCTGGAAAACTTCGTCCCCCCCTACACCGCCACCGCGGTCGAGCGGCTCCGCGAGGCCGGGGCGGTGGTGGTGGGGAAGACCAACCTCGACGAGTTCGCCATGGGCTCCTCCACCGAGCACTCGGCCTTTGGACCCACCAAGAACCCCCACGACCCCACCCGGGTACCGGGGGGTTCCTCCGGGGGCTCGGCGGCGGCGGTGGCGGCGGGGCTCGTGCCGCTTGCCCTCGGCTCCGACACCGGCGGCAGCATCCGTCAGCCGGCGGCGTACACCGGGGTGCTCGGCTTCAAGCCCACCTACGGCCGGGTCTCCCGCTACGGGCTGATCGCCTACGCCTCGAGCCTCGACGTGGTGGGGCCCTTCGCCCTTGACCTACGGGATCTTGCCCTTGCGATGGACGCCCTCGCCGGAAAGGACCCGAAAGACGCCACCAGCCTCGACGCGCCCGGGCGCTTTGTCGCAGCGCTTGCGGAAGGGGTTCGGGGGCTCCGGGTGGGGCTCGTCGAGGAGACCATGGGCCCCGGCACCGACCCGGGCGTGAGGGCCGCGACCCTCGGGTTTTTAAAGGTGCTCGCCGAGGAGGGGGCGGAGGTGGGGGAGGTCCGGATCCCGGAGCTCGAGTTCGCCCTCGCCACCTACTACCTGGTGGCCACCAGCGAGGCGAGCTCGAACCTCGCCCGCTACGACGGTACCCTCTACGGCCGGCGGGAGCCCGCCCCCGACGGGGTGGAGATGATGAAACGGACCCGGGCGAAGTTCTTCGGGCCCGAGGTCAAGCGTCGCATCCTGATGGGTACCTTCGCGCTCTCCTCGGGCTACTACGACGCCTACTACGGCCGCGCGCTGAAGGCCCGGCGGGCGATCGCGAACGCCTTCGCCCGCGCCTTTCGTGAGTTCGACCTGCTCGTTTCCCCCACCGCCCCCACGCCCGCCTTTCGCCTGGGGGAAAAGCTCGACGACCCCCTCTCGATGTACCTCACCGACGTGAACACGGTGGCGGCAAACCTCGCCGGGCTTCCCGCCCTCAGCGTGCCCGCCGGGTACGCCGAGGGACTTCCGGTAGGGGTGCAGCTCATCGCCCCGGCGCTCATGGACGAGCGGCTTTTTACTGCCGCCTCCGCCTTCGTGCGGGCCACCGAGGGGGCTTACCTACGACCCGCGGTAGGCTAGGGGTATGGAGGAGCGCTTCCGCCGGGCTTCGCGCCTGGCCTGGCGGCTGCGTAAGGAGGGGCGGCCCCTCCTTTGGCCGGAGGAGCCCCCGGACGGCCGGTTTTACCGCGAGGGGGAGGCGCTCGGGCTCTGGGAGTGGCACATCGGCTTCCCCCCGGCCGGCCGACCGGTGGTGGCCATCGACCTCGAGACCACCGGGCTCAGCCCTCTTCGCGACCGGGTCACCGAGCTCGCGCTGGTGCGGGTCGAGGCCGGCGCGAAACATACCTTCGCGCGGCTCGTGAACCCCGGACGGCCGATCCCCCCGCGGGTACAACAGCTCACCGGGATCACCGACGCGGACGTGCGGGACGCTCCACCCTTGGAGGAAGTCTTGCTTGAGGCCCGGCCGCTGATGGAGGGGGCGGTCTGGGTGATTCAGAACGCCGGGTTTGACTTGGGGTTTTTGACCCCGGTGCTCGAGCGGGTCGGGTTTAGAATAAACCCCAAGGTGGTGGACACCCTGCGCCTCGCCCGGGCCTTCCTACCGGGGCTCAAAAGCTACCGGCTTGCCCATCTGGCGGACGTGCTGGCTTGGCCCGGCAGGCGCTTCCACCGCGCCCTCGACGATGCCGAGGCCACCCTCTGGGTTATGAGGGAGCTCTATTACCTGCGCACGGAGGGCAGGGCGATTCCCTTGGAGGCACTATGAAGGAAGCCCGTTATACCTTGACCAGTCACTGCATCGAAAGCGGTACGCTCAAGCTCACCCCTTCCTTGCGGGCCGTCTTGGGCGACGGCGAGCGCGTTCGGGCGGTGGGGCCGGGGGGGCTTGAGCTCGAGCTCATTCCCGACCCCGAACAGGGAGTGGTTCGGGGATTCGGACCGCTTTTCGCGACCGGCGAGTTCGCCGCCAACGACCTGATCCGCTTCGTCCGAGAAGGCGACCTGGTGACGATCGAGCCGGTGGGCAAGCGGGTACGCCGTTCCGCACCTGCATCCAAAAAGCCCGAGCCCAAGTCCGCGCCCCCAAAGGCCACGGTCACTCCTTACCCGAAGGAAGTGCTCTACCCCGGGGACGCCCGGCGCCCATCCTTCGTCGAGGCCCTCACCGCGCTTGGGCTCGAGGCCTTCCCCGAGGGGAAGTTCTGGCGGCTCCGGGCGCGTATGGGGCGAAAGGGTTTTTCGCTGGTCGCGGGAAAGGCGGGCCAGGTGGCGCCTGAGGCATTGGTGGCCGCCCGGGTGGAGCGGGGTGCTGACTACGCGTTGCTGGTAGTGGACGAATCCAAGCCGACCCCTCGTCCCGGCTTGGTGGTGGCCAGCGAGGAGGCGCTTTTTGCCCTGCGCGAGCTGCACAAGAGCTTTCCTCTTGGGGCACTCGAGCTCATGCGCCTTTTCGCCGGCGGGCGGATTGGGCTTGAGGAGGTGGAGGCCCAGCGCCGGGAGGTGGCGGGTCTGCTCGGCGAGCGGGCGCAGTTCTCGGCGGTCCTCCTCGCCCTCGCGGGCTTTCGCAAGGACCAGGTTTTCCTGCTCGAGGACCTGCTCCCCGAGCTCGGGGAGGGGGTGAGCGCGGAGGCGGTGCGGCGTGCGCTCGAGGTGCTCGCGGGTCCGCCCTTTTTCGCCCTGGAAACGCTTGGCCCTGGGGAATACCGTTTGAGGGAACGCGTCCCTGAGCTGCTCGACTCGCTCGCGGCCTACGCCCAGCAGCTCAAGCGCCGCTTGTCGGTGCCGGCGTAGGGAAGAGCCGGTCGAAGCTCGCCCGGGCGCGGGCCTTTAGGCGCTCGACCGCACCCCAATCGGGGTCGATACCTCCCTGGACCAGGGCCGCGATCTCGCCCGCAGTCGGCTCGAGGGGGAGGAGGGCGGCCCCGGTCTCCTCGGCAAACCCAGCCATTTTGGGGTCGTAGTCCACGCCCGCGAAGGGGGTGCCTGCCGCCGCCGCCAGGACCATCCCGTGCAGCCGGGCGCTGATCACGTACTCGGCGCTTTTCAGCAGGTAGAGGACGCGCCTTGGGTCGCGGGTGGCTTCCTTAGGAAGGTGCTCGAAGACCTCGAGCACTTGGTCGTCGGGTCCCGGTTGCAATCCGAGAATGAGCACGTCGTAGTGCAGGTTCAAAAGCCTCCGGGCTCCGGCGTAAAGCGGTTCTGGCGGGACTCCGTGCCGGGGGATCACCACCACCAGCCCAGGTTCCCGGGCCACCGGCGGGGGCTCGAGGAGGAGCGCCGGGTCGGCGCCAAGCTCGGCCTTGATCCCAAGCCGCTCGGCATAGCGGAGGCTTCGCCGGTCCCGGACCACCAGGGGTACTCCTGCGAGCGCGCGGGCCACCGCCCGCTCCCCCCGAGGGGATAACGGTCCCAGGGAAACTCCGAAGACGGCGGTCGGCTTGCCAAGCCGGCGGGCGAGCCGGACGAGCCCCAAATAGTAGGCGAGGCTCCGCCGCGAAGTCCGGTCCTGCAAGAGCCCTCCCCCACCGAGGACGAACCGGTCCACGCGGCGGATCGCCGCGGGTACGGCCAGCGGGTGGTAGCGGTGTACCGCCTCGACCCCGAGCTCGCCCGCGGTCGCTCGGGGGGCGGCGGAAAGTACCAAAGCCGAATGGCTACGGGCTTTAAGCTCCTGGACCATCGCCTGGAGGATGGCCTCGTCGCCGGCGTTCTTGTACCCGTAGTAGCCGCCTATGCCCACCACCATCGCCGGATCCCCCGGTAGATAAGCCAGCCGATCCCCCCTAGCATACCGCCGAGCAGGGCGCCGTTCAGGGTGCGCACCAGGCTGACCATAAGGGGCGTGTGGTAATGGGCAAAGGAGTCGAGGATCGAAGCCTCGGCGATGACCGCGAAGGCGAGGAGGGCGTGCGTCACCCAGCGCGGAAGGCCGACGGTGAGGGCGAAGACGGCGGCGGCGTGGCCGAAGACCTCCTTAAAACGGGGGCGGATCATCAGGGCTTGGAGCTGGTCGCGGAGGGTGAGCTCGAGCCCGGGCACGAAGGGGGCATCGTTTCCCCTTCGAAGAAAGGCGACGAGGAGCGCGAGGAGCAAAAGTCCTGCGAGCGCCGCTTCCCCAAGTCGGAGACGATGGTTGAAGAGGGCCTCGAGCGTGCCTTTCCAATCTTCTTTGGGCAAAAGCCCGAGGAGGAAAAGGAGCGGGGGCAACACGAGCAAAAGCCCCACCCCCCGGAAGGCCGAAAGGCCGAGCAGGGTCGCCTCCCGGCTTCCCAGCGCGGTGAGGAATAGGGCTCCAAAGAGCGCATAACCAAGCGCGAGCCCCCAGCGGCGGAGCCCTGAGGCCGGTTCCAGGAGCCCGAGCACAGGGAAGACCAAACCTACGAGGAGGGGACCCGCCTGGTCTTTTCCGTAGCCGAAGGCGAGCAATGCCAAAAAGAGGCCCATCGGAAGGGCGAACGCCCGGGGCAGGCGTAAGAGGTAGAGCAAGAGCCCCGCGGCCGCCCCCAGCCAGGCGAAGGCCGAGAATGTCGAGGGGGTGAAACTCCTCGGTTCCGGGACCCCGAGGGGGATCCCGGCGGCGGCGAGTCCCCGGTTCAGTTCTTTGAGGAAGCGCTCGGTGGCTTCGGGGTAGGGGTAGGGGCGGAAGTAAAGCACCCGATGCCCGCGCTCCCGGGCTGCCAGCACGTACTTTCGGGCGGCGACCTCGGGGGCCAGCTTGAGCTGGTACTCCGCCCGCAGACTAAAAAGCCGGATCGCCCCGACCCTTTTCGCCAGGTAGGCCACCCCCGCCTGACGGGTTCCCTCGATCAGGGCGACGGGGGCCGAAAGGCGTTCGGCGACCTCCGGAAGGCGGTCGGGGTAGCCAAGCGCCTCGGTCCCGGCGAATACGAAAAGCCCCGCCTGCGGGGGAAGCGCGGGCGGCCAGGGGTGAAGGGGGTGGTTCTCGGGGCGGTAGGCGATCCAAAAGCCGAGGCGATAGGCTTCCTCGAGCCCCACAGGCGGGCCGAGTGGAACTCGGGCCACGTCCTTGGGGAAACCTATCCAGGTTTTTCCCCGCCAGACCACCCGGTGCTGAGGGAGGGGGATGGCGCTCGCCCCGGGCACGTTCGTGTAGTACCAGCCGGCGAGAAAGCCAGCTTCCGGGGCCAAAAGCCTAAGCATGCCCCCCTCGAGGTAGGCCCCGAGCCCTTTTCGCGCCCGTTCCTCGACCCGCTCCTCGTAGAACGCGATCCCGGTCACCCCTAGGCTCCGGTAGCTCCGGAGGAGCTCGGTCAGGGGGGCGCCCCTTTGGGCCGCCTCCTCGGCGAGCGCCCGCCCGTCCACCACCAGCGCCACCGGCCCCGGCCGGTCGTAAGCGAGCCGGGGCAAAATAGCTGGAAGGGTGAGGATCCCGGCGACGAGCAGCAGGATCTTGAGCGCTCTTTCCACCCTAGGCCGCCTCCAGCGCGCCCAAAAGCCGCGAGGCCAGCACCTCGAGCGCGGGGGTATTCATCCCCCCGCCGGGAACGATCAGGTCGGCGTAGCGCTTGGTGGGTTCCACGAAGGCGAGGTGCATGGGCCGAACCGAGGAGAGGTACTGCTCGATCACCGACTCCACCGTGCGCCCCCGCTCGGCGATGTCGCGCCGGAGGCGGCGAATGAAGCGCACGTCGGGGTCGGCGTCGACGTAAACCTTGAGGTCCATCCGTTCCCGGAGCCTGGGATCGTAGAGCGCGAGGATTCCTTCGACCACGATGACGGGGGCGGGTTCCACCCGCTTGGTCTCGGGCAGTCGAGCGTGTTCGACGAAGGAATACTGCGGCATCTCCACGGCCTTCCCTTGGATCAGGGCCTTGAGGTGTTCGACCAGGAGGTCGAGGTCGAAGGCGTCGGGGTGGTCGTAGTTGGTCTTGGCCCGCTCTTCGAGGGGAAGGTGGCTTGCGTCCTTGTAGTAGTTGTCCATCGGCAGGAGCGCGAGACGGCCCGGGCCGACGATGGCCTCGACCCGGGCCACCACGGTGCTCTTGCCGCTGCCAGAACCCCCAGCGATACCGAGAACGAAGGGCATTGCTAGCTTTTTGAGGTCTCGCAGGTGGAGAGCCCGAAGATTACGTAAAGCGGGCAGAACTTGATCCAAGCGGTCGCGATCAAAATGACCCCGACGATCCCGGCGATCCACGCGCCGGTCCCGCTAAGCCCCAAGAAGGCCCAGAGCAAAAGCAGGATCCCTACGATGAAGCGCACGATCCGATCGGTATTGCCCACGTTGCATTTCACTGGCATCACCCCCTCGCTTTCTCACTCTAAAGCCCCGGGGCCGCTTGCGCGAGCCCCGGGTTTTTGCTACGCTCTCCGCCAAGCGCGCTACGCGCCCGGTAAAAAGAGAACGAGCCCCGTTCTCTTATCCAGAGCGGTGGAGGGAACCGGCCCTGTGAAGCCGCGGCAACCGGTGGGCAAGGCCCACGTCCGGTGCCAATGCCGGCCCGCGCGACGCGGGAGCGATAAGGGAAGGGGTGGCCTAGCCCCCCTTCTCGTCGCCAGGAAGGGGGAGTTTGTTTTGCGGAAGGAGACGAAAAGCGTACACGTAGGGCTCGAGCCCGGGCGGGATCCTTTTGGGGCCCTCCAGGTACCGATCTACGCCAGTACCAGCTACGTTTTTAAGGACACTACCCACGCCCAGCGCCTTTTTGCCCTAGAGGACGAAGGTTTCATCTATTCCCGGATCGGGAATCCCACGGTGGCCGCCCTGGAGGCCCGGCTGGCCGCGCTCGAGGGGGCGCTCGGCGCGGTGGCGACCGCGAGCGGCCACGCTGCCCAGATGCTCGCGGTCTTGGCCCTTGCGGAGACCGGGGACAACCTGGTGGCGAGCCCGAACCTCTACGGCGGCACCGTGAACCAGTTCAAGGTGCTCTTCGCCCGGCTGGGGATCGAGGTTCGCTTTGTATCGCGCGAAGAACGACCGGAGGAGTTCCTCGCCCTGACCGACGACCGCACCCGGCTTTGGTGGACCGAGGCGATCGGCAACCCCGCCCTCACCATCCCCGAGTTCGAAGCCATCGCCGAGGCTGCGCGGAAGGTCGGGGTCGCGTTCTTCGTGGACAACACCTTCGGCATGGGGGGCGCGCTTTTTAACCCCTTGGCCCACGGGGCCGCCGGCGTCGTCCACTCGGCGACCAAGTGGATCGGGGGCCACGGAGCGGTGCTCGGCGGAGCGGTGCTTTCAGGGGTTTTCCCTTGGGATAACGGGCGCTATCCCGCCCTCACCGAGCCGAACCCGAGCTACCACGGCAAGGTCTTCACCGAGGCCTTCGGCGAGGGGGCCTTCCTCGCCCGGGTGCGGGCCGACCTGCTTCGCGACGCCGGGGCCGCCCTTGGCCCTTTTGAGGCCTTCCTGCTCCTCCTCGGCACCGAGACGTTGATGCTCCGGGCCGAGCGCATCACCGAAAACGCCCGGGCGCTCGCGGAGTGGTTGCGAGAACACCCCAAGGTGGCTTGGGTCAACTACCCCGGGCTTGCGGACCACCCCCACCGGGACCGGGCCGAGCGCTATTTCGGCGGCCGCCCGGGCGGGGTCTTGACCTTTGGCCCTAAGGGCGGATTCGAGGCGGCCAAGCGCTTCATCGAACGGGTGCGGCTTGCCAAGCATCTCGCCAACGTGGGCGACGTGCGAACCCTGGTCATCCATCCCGCCTCCACCACCCACAGCCAGTTGGACGCCGCCGCCCTTGCCGCCGCCGGGGTGCGGCCGGAGATGGTGCGGGTCTCGGTGGGGATCGAGCATCTCGAGGACCTGAAGGCGGATTTCGACCAGGCGCTTGGGGGTTAGGCATGGGGACCCTGGTCTACGAGGAGTGGGGCGAGCACGAGGCGCTGCTCTTGGTGCCGGAACCCAGGGGCCCCGAGGTCTCCCCGCCCGAGCCCCGCACCGCCCGGGTTTTCCCCGAGGGAATGGCCCTGGAACTTGGCGGCCGTCTCCCTCACGTAGACCTTCGCTACGAGACCTACGGGCGCTATGCCCGCCGGGCGGTGCTCGTCTTTCACGCCCTTTCCGGATCGGCCCACGTCGCCGGCACCTACGACGACGCCACCTTCGCCCGGCTCTCGCCGCTCGAGCGGGCCTTCGGGCGCCGGGGTTGGTGGAACCCGGTGGTGGCTCCGGGCGGGGCGATCGACACCGAACGCCGTTTCGTGGTGGCGGCGAACGTCCTCGGCTCCTGCTACGGCAGTACCGGGCCGGTGAGTCCGGCGCCCGACGGCCGCCCCTACGGACCTCGCTTTCCCGAGATCACGATCCGGGACATGGTCCGGGCCCAGGCGGCGCTTTTGGACCTCCTCGGGATCGAGGAGGTGGACGTGATCGGGGGCAGCATGGGGGGAATGCAGGCGCTCGAGTTCGCCCTGCTCTTCCCCGAGCGGGTCCGCTCACTCGTGGTGATCGCCGCCCCCGGTCGCCACGGGCCCTGGGCAAGGGCGCTTTCCGAGCTCGGCCGACGCGCGGTGCTGAGCGACCCCGGGTTTGCGGGCGGCTTCTACTCGAAGCAACCCGAGGGCCTCGCCCTCGCCCGGGCGATCGCGATGGCCGGCTACCGCCACCCGGAGAGCTTCGAGCGCCGCTTTGGAACCGAGCCCGAGAAGGGCCCCAGCTACCTCGACTACCACGGGCGACGCTTCCTCGAGCGCTTCGACGCCAACACCTACCTCACCCTGCTCGACGCGATGGACCGCCACGACGTGGGCCGGGGCCGGGGCGGACTGGCGGCCGCCCTGGATCGGCTCCGGGGGATTCCCGCGCTCTTCGTGGGTATCGATTCCGACCTGCTCTATCCCGCGGCCGAGGTGAAAAAGCTCGCCCGGTTGGCCGGCGCCGAGTACGCCGAGATCCAAAGCCCCCACGGGCACGACGCTTTCCTCATCGAGCACCGGCAGCTCTCCGCCCTCCTCGCCGCCTTCGGATGGCCAGGGTAGCGAATGCGGCGACGGGCACGAGAAGAAGCGCTAAAAGTAACCGGTAGGGCGGGGTGTGGATCGCCTCCACCGGGGCGGGAAGGGTGAGAAGGGCGCCGGCGGGGAAGAGGAGCGTGACCGGCACCTCCTCGCCGGGTTGGTAGCGCCCCCCTACCAGGCGGATGCGGTAGGGGGTTTTGAGGCCGAAGTTGCTTACCCCGTGGGGGATGGGTAGCGCTTCGACCTCGCGGTAGCCCCCCTCGGCAAGGGCCTCGAAAACCCCCCGGGAGCGGTCGGTGCGGACCACCTTGAGCCAGAGGGTGTCGTTCAACGGGTAGCTGACCTGGAGCTCAAGAAAGGTGCCCTTCTCCCCGGTCAAGATCCGGATGTGGTCCACCTCGAGGTCGGAGGTGTGGGCAAAAGTTAAAGCCGAGAGGAGAACGAAAAGCCCAAGAACCCGCCTCAAAAGCTCCCCCCATTGGCCAGGATGAACCGGAGGTCCTCGACCACCCGCTCCACCTGGTCGATGTCCTTTTGGCCGTAGTAAATGCGGATCATCCCCTTGGAGTCCACTAGGGTGACGGTGGCGGTGTGGTCGATGAAACCGCGCTCGTCCCTTTTGGAGTAGACGTAGTACTTCGCCGCCACCTCGGCGATCGCCTCTGGGCTGCCCGAGAGTCCAATGAAGCTTGGGTCGAAGAGCTTGGCGTAACGGTCGGTGGTGTCGGGGTCGTCGCGCTCGGGATCCACGGTGATCATCAGCACCCGGAGGTCCTTGGGGCGCCCGAGCGCCCGGTAGATCTCGCCGAGCCGGTACATCGTCATGGGGCAGATATCGGGGCAGTGAGTGTAGCCGAAGAAGAGGAGGACCACCTGGCCCCGTAGCTCGTGCATGGAAAAGGGCCGGTTTCCGGCGGTATAGAGGGTGAAGTCCGGCGCCGGCTTGGGGTTTTTGAGCACCGTGCCCGAGAGCTTGACCTGCGGGCCCCCCTGGTAGGGCACGAGGAGGGCAGCAGCGCCGAGCAGAAGCAGCGTGGCAGCGGCAAGGAGGCGCCCCATCGGGTTCACTATAGCGGCTATAATGCGGTCTGGCGTGAACGCCACGTGTGCCGAAAGGAGGAGAGGATTATGAAGCGTTGGGTAACCCTAAGCCTTGCTGCCCTGGTCTTCGCCGGCTTGGGCCTCGCCCAGGTCCGGGTGGGGATCGCCTTCGACGCCGGCGGCAAGAACGACCGTAGCTTCAACCAAATGGCCTGGGAAGGGGCAAAGCGGGCGAAGAAGGACTTCGGCATCGAGCTCTACGACTTCGAGCCCAACGACCCCAGCCAGGTCGGCCAGGGCATCCGTGCCTTCGCCGAAGAGGGCTTTGATCTGGTGATTGGGGTCGGTTTCGCCAACGAGCCTGCGATCACCGCCACCGCCAAGGAGTTCAAGGACGTCAAGTTTGCGGTGATCGATTCGGTGAGCCCCGAGAAGGACAACGTCGCGAGCCTGATCTTCCGCGAGCAAGAGGGCAGCTTCCTGGTGGGCTACATCGCCGGCAAGCTCACCCAGACCGGCGTGGTGGGCTTCATCGGCGGCATGGACATCCCGCTCATCCACAAGTTCGAGGCCGGCTACCGGGCCGGCGTCGAGTACGCCTGCCAGGAGGACGGCATCCAGTGCAAGGTGCTGGTGAACTACGTGGGCAACACCCCACAGGCCTGGAACGACCCGGGCAAGGCGAAGGAGATCGCCGCCGCCCAGACCTCCCAGGGCGCTGACATCATCTACCACGCCTCCGGCGCCTCGGGCCTTGGGCTCATTGACTTCGTCAAGCAGAAGAAGTGCCTGAAGGCGAGCGAGCTTCCCGCCGGCGTGAAGTTCATCCGCGATCCCTTCAAGGACGTGCCCAAGTACCCCGCCTACGAGAAGGCCTGCAAGGGGGATACCCGGCCGATCTTCTTCATCGGCGTGGACGCCAACCAGAACTACCTCGGCGATACCGACAACAACCCCGAGACCCTGAACCACGGCCTGACCTCGATGATGAAGCGGGTGGACGTGGCCACCTACGACGTCATCAAGTCGGTGGTCATGGGCACCTTCAAGGGCGGCATTCACGAGTTCAGCCTCAAGAACAACGGCGTCGGCTACGCGTTGGACGAGTACAACAAGGCCCTGATCCCGAACGCGGTGGTCGCCAATCTCGAGCTCCTCAAGCAGAAGATCGTCAAGGGCGAAATCCAGGTCCCCGCGGGGCGTTAAACCTGCGGTAGCGGTTTTGGCCGGGGCCTTCGCCCCGGCCTTATACTTTGGCCGTGGCTGAGGTCGCGCTCGAGCTCAAGTGCATCACCAAGCGCTACCCCCTGGTGCTCGCCAACGACTGCATCAGCTTCGACGTGCGCTGGGGCGAGGTACACGCGGTGGTGGGGGAAAACGGTGCGGGCAAAAGCACCTTGATGAAGATCGTCTACGGCATGGTCCGCCCCGACGCGGGCGAGATCTACGTGGACGGCGAGCGGGCGGAGATCCATTCGCCGGCGGATGCGATCCGGCTCGGAATCGGCATGGTCCACCAGCACTTCATGCTGGTGGAGGTCTTTACCGTGCTGGAGAACATCGTGCTCGGGGGGGAGCCGAGGCGCGGGCTCGCGCTGGATTTGGAGACCGCGCGGCGCGAGGTGGCCGCGCTCCTCGAAGAGATCGGGTTCGAGCTCGACCTCGACGCCAAAATCGAGGATCTTCCGGTGGGTCTCCAGCAGCGGGTGGAGATCTTGAAGACCCTCTACCGCAAGGCGCGGATTTTGATTCTCGACGAACCCACCGCGGTGCTCACCCCGCAGGAAGCCTCCGAGCTCTTCCGCTTCCTCCGGGATTTCGTGGCTCGGGGCAACACCGTGATCTTCATCAGCCACAAGCTCGCCGAGGTGATGGAGGTCTCCGACCGGGTCACCGTGATCCGGGACGGGAAGGTCGTGGGGACCGTAGAAACGCCCAAGACCTCGGTCGAGGAGCTCGCGCGGATGATGGTGGGGCGGGAGGTCATCCTCACGGTGGAAAAGCGCCCCGCGAAGCCCGGCGAGCCCCTTTTGGTCGTGGAGGATCTTTGGGTCGAGGAGGCGGGGAAGAAACCCCGGGTGGCCGGGGTCGGCCTCGAGGTTCGGGCCGGCGAGATCGTGGGCATCGCCGGGGTCGAGGGGAATGGGCAGACCGAGCTCGTCGAGGCGCTCACCGGCCTCCGGCCCTACCGCGGCCGGATTCGCTACGAGGGCGAGGTGATCGCCATTCCCGACGCCCGCAAGGTGCGGGAACACAGGGTCTCCCACATCCCCGAGGACCGGAACGCCCGCGGTTTGGTGCTCGACTTTTCTACCCGCGACAACATCATCCTGGGAGACCACTACAAGCCCCCCTTCGTGGACCGGTTAGGGTTTTTCCGGGATCCCGAGATCGATCGCTACGCCCGGGAAGTGGTGGAGACGTACGACGTGCGGCCCCGGAGCATTCACCTCTCCGCCCGTCATTATTCCGGGGGCAACGCGCAGAAGATCATCGTTGGTCGCGAGCTTCACCGCCGCCCCCGGATCTTGATCGCGGCCCAGCCCACCCGCGGTGTGGACATCGGGGCCATCGAGTTCATTCACCGCCGCATCGTGGAGGCGCGGGACCAGGGGATGGCGGTGCTCCTCGTCTCCGCCGATCTCAACGAGGTGATGAGCCTTTCGGACCGCATTCTCGTCATGTACGAGGGGCGGATCGTGGGCGAGTTGCTGCCGGAAGAGGCCACCGAGGAAAAGCTTGGCCTCCTGATGGCCGGGGTTTCCGAGGCGGCTTCCGCCTGACCAAGCCAGCTAGGGCCGCTGAGGTTTTTCGGGGATGCGTAAAAGCTCGGGTCCACCCCGCACGGAGAGCCGCTCGAGTCCCCCGTCCTCCCGGTAGCGGGCTACGAGCAGGTTGGGCCTTCGGTAGCCATAGCCGAGCTGGCCCGCACTGCCCTCCCAGATCCAGCCGAGCTCGTTCCAGGTGAACGCGCTCCAAAGTTTGGGGTGGGCGTAATGGGGGCCGAGCACCCCGCTACCGTATATCCTGGTTTCTCGGAGCGTTCCTTCGGCCAGGTCGTAGAGCATGATTCGGAAGCGCATAAGCGCTCCCCTTCTTCCCTCGGGTACCACCTCGAGCCGAAACGCGTGGGGCTTGAAGTAGCGGCGGTTTGGGTAGCGGAGGCGAAACGCCGCTGGCCGCGCTGCCGGTTCGGGAAACGGCAACGAGAGCCGCGGAGCGCTCCCTAGGGCCAGGGCCCGCGCCCTTGGGAGAAGTTGGTTTTTGGGCAACGCGCCGAACAGGGCGAGTTCGGAGCCCACGATCGTCACGAGCGCGTGGTCTTGCTGGTACCAGGCCCAAAGCTCTCCGTTTCCAAAGAAAGGATCTTCGATCCAATACCGCACCGCCTCGCCGGGGCGCCCGAGGGGCGGGGTTTCCCCCTTGCAAGCGAGGGGAATGCGGTCTAGGGGCGGGGGGAAGTCAGGGAACGCCGCTAGGTTCTTGAAACAGAGGGCTTCCCCGAGTTTCTTGGGAAGGTGGCCTTCCCCAGCGGGTTTTCCCTGGACCACGATGACGCGCGGTGGGCCGGGTGGAGGGACCAGATAAGGGTAGGAGCGGTATTCGCGCACGAGTAGGTGGACCCGACTCCCGGCCGGAACCACCGGGAATCGGTCCGGTTCCTTTTGGTTTCCCAGGACCACGACCCAATCCCAGGGGGCGTCCTTGCCTTCGGTTTGGACCAGGGTGTACCAGGCGTAGGCCCGACCGGTTGCGTCGCTCGCCACCGCGAGCGCGCCCACCGCCCGGCCCTCTACCCAGAACTCGGGTTTTGCGGCGAACCCCGGGAGCAGCAGTAGGACGATCCAAAAAACCCGCATCAGTGCACCAACCGCATGATCACCTGCGCTCCGAGGGGGGTTTGGTCGGTCTCTTCGAGCAGCAGCCCGGTTTGGGGATCGATCCGGGTCCGGCTCAAGGGAAGTTGTCCAACGGTCCAAACGAGCCCCTCTTGAGTAAAGGTGAGGCTAAGTCCGGTGTAACGGCTTTGCAGAACGGTTCCGCGGCCAAGGAGCGCGGGGTGGAGGTAGTGGGGGCCCAGCGCGGTGAGGCCGAAAGCCGGTTGGGTGATGGGAATGCCCCCTTGGTTTGCGCGGATTTGGTAGCGGGCAAGCGGTCGGGCTACGTGCAAGGGGCGAATCTCCATGTTCCCGATGGGGGTCGCCATGCTCCCGCCGTAGAGGTAATCGGGCATCTGGGAGATCAGCTGGTAGGTATGGGCTTCGCGGGCCGCGCTCGGGAAGTCGGTTGGGCTTTGCCAGGTGAAGGTCTCGTAGCCTCGATAGTGGTACTGAATGCCCTCGCGGTGGGGTTGTGGCTGCCCGGGCGCGCCGGCACTCGCCATGAGGGAGTTGAGCTCGGTGATGATTCCGGTTTTGGGATCGTAGCGGGCGGCGAAGGCAACCCGGCCGTTGGGGCTTTGGTATTCGTAGGCGAAGCTACCGTTACCGCCGAACACTCTGAGGTTCGGATCCGGCTCCGCCCGCGCCGCCGCGAGCGCGTCGGCCACCGCTTGGGGATTCAGGTAGAAAAGCCCCTGGCCGTTTTGCACCAAGGCTTGGGGCTTCACCATGAGCATGGGCCCACCTTGGGTTTGGATGAGATTGAGGAAGAGCCCGTAGGCGTTTGTGCCGTCGGTGTCGGTCACTAGCATGAGCAGCGTGATCTGCCCGGTGGGGTCTTGGTAGACGAAGCCAACACCGGGTCGGATCCAGGCCGGCAGGGGGTAGCGCTTGCCGGTGGCCATGGGCAGGCCGGGTTGGGGGAGCTGGGGTAGGGCGCCCCCCTGAGGCGGGGCCGCGTAGCCCCCTCCGGGGGGAGCCGGTGGCAGTCCCCCTTGACCTGGAATGCCGAACTGGGACCACGCGAGCGTACCTAGGATGAGCGGGACAAGAAGGTATCGAGCGGTTTTCACCACTGCACCTCCATTCGGTAGGGTTCGCCCATGTCCAGGCCTTCGTAGGTTTGCAACCGCCCTTCGGCGTCGAAGCGGAGCCGGGCCTTGGCCTTGCCTTGATAGATGAGGACGAGGTCAAAGCCTTGGGGGTTCGGCTCGGCGCGGAGCTCGAGCTCCGGCTGCTGGAGCTTGAGGAGAACACCCTTTTCCTTGAGTTTCGGGCACGCACTGAAGGGCGAGAGTCCTGCGGCCAGCAGGAAGGCGTCTCCGGTTCCGTACATCCCCCAAAGTTCCCAGTCTCCCTGGGCGAGGTAGATTCCCTGGGCGATCGGAGCCAGGACGAGGCGCTCGTTCAGCGTATCGCCCGCTTGCGTTTCCTTAAGCCGGGCGGCGTTCGGCAGGGAGGGGCCGGGGCATAGCCAGGGCACCTTGCCGCTTGCCACCGTGGTGAGCTCGAGGGTGCTCCCCTCCTCCCCCTTCTCCCGGTAGCGCAGGGTTTGGATCCATCCGGTGTTGGGATCGAGGAGGAGCTCGAGGGAGGTATCCGCGCTCTCGCCGATTACGCGCGCGCCCTTTACGGCAAATCCCGCTGCCTGCGCTTTTTTCACCGCCGCTTGGTTCAGGCCGTGCAGCGCGGCGACCGTGGGGAGAAAGAGGAAGGTTTCCTCAACGGGGTCCAGCATCAGGGTGAGGCCGGCGGCGCGACCCTTCTCGTTTTGGGCGATGATCACGACTCCCCAGTAGGTCAAGGCCGGCGTGGTTTCGGAACCCAAGCGATAGGCGATGCGTTTGACCAGGTAGGTGCCGGGGGCAAGGCTAGCGGGGGCCGGAGCCTCGAGCCGGCTGAGGAACTCCAATGGGTCCTCAGCCAGCGCGTTGCCCGCGTGTGGAGCCGGGCCCTGCCCTGCCGCAGGGGGAAGGGACGGGGACTCGCTGGAGGCAGACGGCGTTGGCGGAGGGGTTGGCGTGGGCGGGGAGGCCGCAGGCACCGGGCCATTGGCCGGTGAGGGGGGCAGGGGGCTTTGGGGTGTGGGTGGAGCGGTCGGGGTTCCCGCGGAAGGTCCTGGGGTCGGCGGCCCCTGGTTTCCCCCGGGGCCTGGGGCTGGCGGAAGGGGAGCGTTCGTGGGCGGCGGCGTTCCTACGCCTCCGCCGCTTGGCACCGGCGGTAGGGGCGCGGTGGTGCCGGAAGGGGGAAGCCCCTGGCCACCGGGTGTCGCGACGCGTTCGATCACCCCGCTGCCCGAGGGGGCGCGGGTTTCGACCCGGTTCAGGACTCCGGTTTGGGGGTCCGCGTGCAGGGTGATCTCCACCGGTCCACGGTGCAGTGCAAGTAGGGCTTCCCCTCCTTGCGTTCTCCGGTATTCGAGCCGGTAGCCGATCTCGGGGATTGTTTGAAGCACTGCCCCTGGGGTTTTCCCTTGAAACAGGGCGGGGTGGACGTAGAAGGGGCCCTCGATGGGGCTACCGGCCATGATCCCGGTGGGGATCTCGGCTCCCTGGGTTAGATCGCTTTTGTTGAAAACCTGGTACACCACGACGTTTCCGTCCACGGCGATGCGCTGGTAGCGGATTTCCCCGCTTACCTGCCCCATTGGACTTTGCTGGGAAAAGCGGTAGTGCGGGCTCGCGCTCGCCGCTTGGGGTAGCGGGAGATCGGGTAGGGAGACCCGGGTGGAGCCCTCGTAGCGCATCACCGTCCGTAGCGTTTGTCCCATCGCTTGCATACGGGTTTCGGAGGCGGTGACGAGCCCGTTTTGGGGATCGAACGTGGTGCGAATCTCGGAGCCCTGCTGGCTGAGGATCAGGGTATTGCCCTCGAGGCGCGCGCCAGGAACCTGGCCCGAAGCCACCTGCTGGCGGAGCGTGGGCGTGACGAAGAAGGGGCTTTGGGCTGCATTCACCGCCAACATCATCGTGGCGAGTTGGGGCGGGCGGTCCCCGACCGTGATCATCTTCACCGCCGCCCACTGCTTTCCAACCGCTTCGACCAGGTAAGCGACCTTTGCTTCTTGTGTTCCCATTGGGCCCTGGGTTTCCACTCTGTAGACGTAGACCGCTCCGGGTTGGAGCCAGCGGGGCAGGGTGCCCGCTGGGGTGGAAGGGGGAGCGAACTGAGCCAGGGCCGCAAGGAAGAAGGGGAGCAATCCGAGGGCGTTTCGCATCCTTCACCTCCTCTTCCTTGGGTTTTAGGAGGTGGGGCCTTAAGCGAGTCTTAAAAACTCGGTGAGTGCAGGTGCGGGAAGCTCCACTTCGGCTTCGAAGGCTTGCTTAAACCGCCGGTAGCTGGCGGCAAGCCGTTTTCGGGCACCGATGGCTTCGAGCGCCTGGGCGAGGGCGGCAAAGACCTCGGGGTTCGCGGGATCGAGCTCGAAAAGCTTCTCAAGCAGCGGGAGCTGGCCTTTCGCCTCCTTGAGCCCGGACTGGATCAGCCGGCTACGCACGGCCGCGACCTCGGCGTCAAGGCGCGGGTTGTCCACGCCAGGGAAGGCGGGTTCCCGGAAGCGCTCGAGCGCAAGCGCGATCTCCCCCGCGTCTAGCGCTTCCTTGAGCGCGTGCCAGTCGCTTTCCACCCGGGTGAGCCCTTCCTCCGTGAGATAGGTGGGGACCCCCCATGGTTCCAAAAGTTTTCGCAAGTGATTGAGCTGGACGTAGAGGTTGTTGCGGGCGCGTTCCCGGTCCACCCCCGGCCAAACGGCTTCGATGAGCGCGTCGCGATCGAGCCCGATCAGCAGGAGGGCAAAAACTTCCCGGGCCCGTCCGGTAAGCAAAACCGGTCCGAGCGGCCCTTCGACCTCGAAGGTGCCAAGTACCCGCACCGCTAGAGGCGGGATTTCCGCAAGCCGGAGCCGGATTGCGGCTTTCCAGCCGGAACGAAGAAGCTCTTGGATCGGGTAGGGCCGGGCGAGCTCAGGGCGTTCCTGGGGAAGGTCTGCAAGCGGTACGAGGGCGGGGAGGACGCGGGTTTTCGCGTTGGTGGCTTCGATCAGGGAGGCGAGGGCGGTTTGGTCGCCGAGCCGGTGGCGGGCGGCCAGCAGGTGGAGCTTTTGCTCGCGGGTCTTCGCCTTCGGTAGGCGTGCGGGGTCGTTTTTCAAAAGAGCGTAGGCGAGTTGGGTAAAAAAGCCCTCCGCGCCCTCGAGAAGCCCTTCGGCCTCGGAGAGGCGACCCTCTTCCCTAAGCATGATCCCCAGGTAGCCCCGCGCGCGGTCGGCAAGTTCCCGATCGCCTAGGAGTTCGGCGGTGAAAAGCCCTTCCCGCAACCTTGCCTCGTCGCGCTCGAGCCGGGCGAGCTCGAGCTCGGCCGCGATCTTGGCCAGCCGCTCGCGGGCGAATCGCGGCAACTCCCGCAAGACGGCGATTGCCTTTTCCCGATTTCCAAGGAGTTCCCAGTCCCGGGCGAGCTCAACCCATACGCTGCCGTCTAGGACATAGGCGGGGATTTTTCCCGCCCGCACGGCTTCGACGGCTTTCAGGGCGGCTTCGTGGTGACCGAGCAGATCGCCCTCGAGCTCAAACCGCAAGCTCCCCAAGTTGACGGCCAGTACAAAGAAGAAGGGGTCTTCGGGGGAGAGCAGGCGGAGGGCGCGCTCGAGGATGGCGGTAGCCTTCTCCGGCTTGCCCGCGTAGTAGTGGACGCTCGCGACGTTGGAGAGGTAGCGGGCGTAAAAGCCGGCATCGTTCTCGGCAAAGGGCTCGAGCCGCCTTGCCTCCTCTACGAGGGAGAGCGCTTCCTCCGCCTTGCCCATTCCTTGGCTCGCGAGCTCGTAAAACGCCACCCCGTAGGCTTCCAGTGCGATCATCGGCGGGGTGCTCGGGTCGCGGGCGAGGGAGAGCAGGTCCTGGATCGCCCCGGGCCGATCGCCCGCGTTGAGTCGGGCGATCGCGACCCGCATCCGCCTGTGGACCCCTTTGGGACCGGGGGCCCTTCGATCCCAGCGCAAGACGTCCTCCGGATCCGCTCCCACGGGGCCTTCCCCGGCCGGGGCTTCGAGCAGGACGGCGAGCTCTTCAAAGAGGCCCAGCCGTTCGTAGGCCCGGCCCAAAAGGACACCGGGTATCCGCGCGCGCTCGCGCAAGAGCGCCGCCTTGACTGCGCTTTTCGGTAACGCCTCGGCAAGCGCCGCGTGGAGGCGATAGCCGTTCTCGGCGCGTTGCACCAGGCCCATGGCGGCAAGCCTCTGGGTGGCCTCCGTCGCCGCCGTTTCCGGGAGCTCGCGGACGGCGGCGAGCAGGAGGAGTTCCTGGTAAAGATCGGGCGCAAGGCTCTTTTCTAAACCGGCGACCAACGAGGGCCAGTCGGGCTCGCCGGTGGTGGAGGCCAGGTGGAGGGCGATCGGCCACCCCCCGGTCTGCTCCCAGAGCCTTTTGCCCCGCTCGCGTTCCCCGACCAGCTGGACGGCCTCTTCCAGGGTGAAGGCGAGCTCGTTTGCACCCAGGCGCACCAGCCTTCCGGCGGCGGCGAGCTTGGCGAGGGCGGGGTGGACGAGGCGTTCGCGGCGGGCGATGCCCACGAGGGCCGGAGGGTCTTCCAGCAGGGGATCCATACCCTCGGCGTCCCCAAGATCGTCGAAGATCAACAAGGTGGGACGCTTTTCCAGTTCCCGGTAGATCGCTCGCCAGGGAGCTTGGGGGGGGAGCTCGAGGGCTTCGATCAGCCGGGCCTTGGGGTCCTCCCCGGGCAAAAGCGCGATCCAAAGGCGACGGAAGTGCTCAAGGGCTTCCGCCCATTGCCCGAGCAAAACGCTTTTGCCATAGCCATAAGGGGCTTCCAAGAGGACCAGATAACCGGGCTCCCGGGGCAGCTTTTCTAAGAGCCGCGGCCGGGAGAGATAGAGCGAGGGCGGAAGCGGGCGGCCGAGCCGCATGGGTGGTTCCGTATTCCATTGTAGCCAACGGCCCTCTCTTCCTCCCACGCCTCGATGTTGGGGGGATCGGGCTTAATCTTGACTTAAAGTGCCCTCGATGTGCTCGAGCACCCAAAGCGCCCCGCTTTCTAAGTCGTAGACCAAGCGCCGGCCGGCGATCCGCTCATCGGGCGCCACACTCCTTACCGGATCGCCCTCAAGGAAAGCAAGGCCCGATTCTTCGTCGACAAGCGCCCTTTCGGCGCTGGTCTCGCGTTTTTCCTGGACGAGCTTCACCCCGTTCAAAAGCCAAAGCTCCCCCGCGTCCACCCGGTATAGGAGCGCTCCCGCTTCCCCCGAAAGCGCACGCTTCCCCTCCCGGCGAAAGCGAACGGGGCCGAGGATGCGGGCGAGGCCTTCGTTATTGTCGTAATCCAGGCGTCTCCCCTCGGCCCGGAAACGCCCTTTCTCAATGGTCACGGCCCCCGCTTCCTCCCGTAAGGCGTATTCCACCCGGTCCTCCCCCTCCAGGTAGCGGGCCTCGCCCGCACCGAGCGCCACGGTGCCGCCCCCTTCGTCGGGCTGGTCCACCAGGGCGAGCGCGGCGTAGGCCCGGGCGTCCTTGCCGAAGCGCACCTTCACCCGGTGGGGTGGGGGGTCGTAGAAGATGAAGAGCACCCCGCCCTCCCGTTCCTCGATCCAAGCGAGCCCGACCGTGTCGGGGCTGGTTTTCTCCACCACCACCTCGGTCTCGCCGTGGATCAGGGTAGCGGTGGGGTGGTAGACCTGGGCGAGCGCCAGGAGGATGAAAAAGAGCGCGAAAGCGGCACGCCGCATCAGCGTTTTTTGGCGGCGAACTCCGCTTCGGGCAGGGAAAAGGGCTTGCCGTATAGCCGCACCCGGTGCTTTTGGACGTCGTGGAGAAGGGTCCCCGCGGAGAGCTTCCGCCCTCGCTTTCGGTCCTCGCTCACCGCCGGTTTTCCGATCACGATCGCCTCGCCCTTCTCGTCGTCGTAGTAGAGCGCGTCCCCGCGGGTCACCAGGTCTCCGTCCGTGAGGACCACGTTTCCTTTCGCCAGGAGCTTTTTCTCCCGGGCAAGCATGCGGGCTTCCTCGGCCTCGATCACGAGGTCGCCCCCCTTTTCCCGGTGGCGGACCAGGCGAACCCGCCCTCCCGGGGTATTAAAAATCGCGAGGGCGCGTTCTTCCTCGTAATAGACCCGCTCGGCAAAGCCTTCCTGGGGGCCGCTTTCGAGCCGCACGCGGCCCTCGCTCTCCGAGGTGTCGTCGTCCACGTCAAAGGCGAGGAAGCCCTCGGCTTCCACCCGGACCGGGTCCTCCCCCTCCTTGGCGGGGCGCTGGACCATGACCGCGGGGCCGAAGAGCTTCCCGATCCCGGTGGCCTCCTGGTAGACGAGCTTTTTCCCCCGGGCTTCGATCCGTCCCCGGCGCACCACGACCTCGCCTTCGAAGGTGGCGGTGCGTTCGCCCTTCGCGGCCTGCATGCTCTTGCCCTTGGGGGCTTCGAGCACCGCCTTGGTGGCGAGGATCTCCAGGTTTCCCACCCGTCCCCGGATCCCTCCGGGTTCGTTCGCGGTGTAGACCCAGGGTCCGTAGCGGAGGTTTCCGCTCCGGGTACCGTTTGGGTACTCGATCACGATGATTCGCCCGGCCGCCGCGGCCAGGGCGAGGCCCAGCAAAAGGCCCGCAAGGGCCGTCTTAGCGAGTCGTTTCACAGGCATCTTCCCCTCCGGTTTGCCACTCCTCGCGGCCCGATCGCCAGCTCGCGTTTTCCAGTCCGAAGTCGGCGCGAAAACCCTTTCCTTCGACCCGAACCCCGGGCCCCTCGAGGCGAAAGCGCGGGGCGTAGAACCCCCGCGCTTGATCGATCCGAACCGGGTTGGTGCCCTCGCCCTCGAGATAGAGCTTCCAGCACTCCTTGGGGATCTCCACCACCGCCTGGGGCGTTTTCAGGTTGTCGTAGCGGTCGATCTCGATCGCTTTCGCCTGGAGTGTTAGGTCGAGGGCATCCCCCACGTAGCGCGCTCCCTCGGAAAGCCCTTCCACCCGGGCGACCCGGGTTTTCGGGTCGTAGCGGACCTCCCGGGCGGAAAACCGCCAGCGGGCCTCGGGGTCGGCCTTGGGAAAGAGCAGGAGCTCGACGTTCTCGAAGACACCCTCGCCCACCGCCGGGGGAGGCGGGGGCGCGCCCGCCCGGGTGAGCCAGAAGGCGGCGGCGAGGAGGGCTAATAACAGCCCGAGGGAGGCCCGGACCACGCCCCCACCCTAAGCCGGTGGGGTAAGGAAAGGGTTAAAGCACGTCCCGCCGGGTGCCCCGAGCCCGCCAGTTCTGGAAGTCCTTGTAAAGCCGAAGCGCGCGCACCAGCGGCCGGTAGAGGGGGGAAAGCGGCCGGTCGTAGGCGGGAAAGCGCACCCGCCTCCCGCCAAAGCCCTCCTTGAAGCGGTAGATGCCGTAGGCGTGGCTCTCGGGGTTCGGTACCCGGGGCACGCCCCAGAGATCGTAGTAGCGGTAGCCGCGCTCGAGCCCATAGCGGATCGCCGCCCAGTGCATCGCGTAGGGGGCCATGACCTCGCGGCGGGCCCGGGTGGAGCCGCCGTAGAGGTAATCCACCCGCTCGCCGAAGGCAACGAAAAGCCCGGCGGCAAGCGGCGAGCCCTCGAGCTCGGCGAGCACGAGGAAGGCCTCGCCCTCCGGCTGGTGCATCCTCCAAAAGACCGCTTCGTAGTAAGCGCGGCTATGCTGGCGGAGCCTCGCCCTTTGGTTGGTCTCGGTAAAGAGCCGGAAGAAAGCGTCGAAGGCGGCTTCGGCTTCTGTGTCCCCGGGAAAGACGAGGCGGGTCTTCACCCCCTTTCGGCCCGAGAGCCGGATGTTGTAGCGGGTTTTGGGCTTCATCCGCTTGAGGAGGCTCTCCTCGTCGTCGAGGGGGAGGACGAGGGAGTACTCGGGCTGGATCGTCTCCGCGGGCACGAGGCCCGGGATCCGGGGCGGCGCCTCGCCTTCTTGGAGCAATAGGGGCGGCTCGATCTTGAGGTAGCCGCCCCGGAGGTTGGAGGCGAGCAGGGCGAGGGCTTCGGGGAGCGCCGCGAGCTCGTCGAAGGCAGGCCCCCGGGGGGCGTAGGCGAGGGCGAGGGGGCCCTTTCCCTTTTCCAAAACCTGGGCGGCGAGCACCGGCCGCTCCCCCTCCACGATCAGCATGCGCCGGGGCCGCCAGCCGGAAAGGCGCTTTACCTCGCCCCAACCCCAGCTTTGCAGGCTCGCGTGGTGGCGAAACCCGCGGACGAGGGCGTTCCACTCGGTGGGGTCCTGTACCTCGCGTAGCTTCATCTAGCGGAGCTCCTTGAGCGCGAGCCGGATCAGCTCCTCGGGGCTGGCCTCGGGGTGAGCGCGGGCGAGGGCGGGCACCACCCGCCGCACCGCCGCCTCCCGAAAGCCGAGGAGCAAGAGGGCCTCGATCGCTTCGTTCTGGGTTTGGGGGCTGGCGCTGGGGGCGTCGGTTTCGGGGAGGGGGAGCTTGCCCTTGAGCTCGAGCACCACTCGCTCCGCCACTTTTTTCCCCACCCCCGGGGCGGTGGTGAGGGCGGCGGCGTCCTCTGCCGCCACCGCGTGGAAAAGCCCTTCTGCCCCCAGGGTGCCGAGGAGGGCGAGGGCGACCTTAGGGCCCACGCCGCTCACCCCGAGGAGGCGGAGAAACGCCTCGCGTTCGGCTTCGGTGGAAAATCCGAAGAGCAGGGGGCCTTCCTCCCGCCAGTGGAGGTGGGCGAAGAGGGTGGCGGGCTTGCCCACCTCGAGGGCGCTGAGTGTGGGGGCGGGGGCGAGGAGCTCGAGCTCAAACCCCCCGACCCAAAGCCAAAGCCGGTCCTCGCCCACCGCGCTTACCTCGCCCCGAACCCGCCGTAGCACGCGGCTCAGTATAGTGGAGCGGATGCGGATCGCGTACCAAGGGCAGGAAGGAGCCTTCAGCGAGGAGGCCGCGCTCAAGTACGCCCCTGAAGCCACCCCGGTGGGGCTTCCCACCTTTCACCAGGTCTTCGAGGCGGTGGCCCGGGGGGAGGCGGAGCGCGGCATCGTGCCGGTGGAGAATGCGGTCGCCGGCAGCATTAACCAGACCTACGACCTCCTCCTCCAAAGCGACCTCCACGTGGTCGGCGAGGTGGTGCTGAGGGTGCGCCACTGCCTGGTAGCCCCGGCTGGGACGAAGCTCGAGGAGATTCGAGAAGTTGCGAGCCACCCTCAGGCGCTTGCCCAATGCGACGGCTTCCTGGCCCGCCACCGCTTCACCCCGGTTCCGGTCTCGGACACCGCCGGCGCCGCCCGGATGGTGGCGGAAAACCCAAGACCCGGCCTCGCCGCCATCGCGAGCCGCCGGGCGGCGGAACGCTACGGGCTTAGGGTCCTCGAGTGCGGGATCGAGGACTTTGCCTTCAACTACACCCGTTTCTTCGTGCTTTCGCGGGAAGAGGATCCCCGCCGCGAAGGCCCCTACAAGACCAGCGTCGTCTTCGCGGTACGCCACCGGCCCGGGGGGCTGTACGAGGCGATCGGGGCCTTTGCCGAGGCCGGGGTGAACCTCACCAAGATCGAGTCCCGACCCAGAAAGGACCGGCCCTGGAGCTACGTCTTCTACCTCGACTTCGAGGGCCACGTGGAGGACGCGGCCCCCTCGAGGGCGCTCCTTTCCCTTTTGCGGCGGGCCGCCTTCGTCAAGGTGCTCGGCTCCTACCCGGCTGCGCAAAACGGAGAAGAGGAAGCCGCGGCCGAGAGCGCCGGCCGCGGCGAGGAAGACTTCGCTTAAAGGATTCCGAGCTCGTCGACCTTCTTGACAAGCTCCCGCACGTGCTCGGCGCTTTGCCTCAAGGCCTCGAGCTCCTCCGGCTTCAAGGGCACCTCCCAGATCTTCTCGACGCCGCCCTTGCCGAGCACCGCGAGCACGCCGACGAAGAGCCCCTCGATGCCGTACTGACCCTCGAGGTAGGCGGCCACCGGGAGGATGCGTTTCTCGTCCTTGAGGATCGCCTTCACCATCTCCCAGGTGGCGGCCGAGGGGGCGTAGTAGGCGGAGCCCGTCTTCAAAAGGCTCACGATCTCCGCGCCGCCCTTCCGGGTGCGTTCGACGATCGCCTCGATCTCGTCTTCGGGCAGGAGCTCCGGGAGCGGTACCCCGCCCACGGTGGTGAGCCGGGGGAGCGGGACCATGCTGTCGCCGTGCCCGCCGAGCACCACCCCGAAGACGTCCCTCACGCTCACGCCGAGCTTTTCCGCGATGAAGTAGCGGTAGCGGGCGGTGTCGAGTACCCCGGCCATGCCCATGATCTTGTGCTTCGGGACCTGGGTGATCTCGGCGATCACGTAAGTGATCGCGTCGAGGGGGTTCGCCACCTGGATGATGATCGCGTCGGGGGCGTATTGCTTGATCTTCTCGGCGACGTCTTTTGCGATCTTCGCGTTGATCTCGATGAGATCGTCCCGGCTCATGCCGGGTTTCCGGGGGACCCCCGAGGTGGTGACCACGATGTCCGAGCCCTCGATCAGGGCGTAGTCGTTGGTGCCCACGATGGTGACGTCGTTGCCCACGATGGGCCGGGCCTCGGAGAGGTCGAGCGCCTTGCCCTGGGGCATTCCCTCGACGATGTCCACCATCACCACGTCGGCGAGCGCGCTCTCGGCGATGCGCATCCCGAGGGTCGCGCCGACGTTCCCCGCGCCGATGATGCTGACTTTGGGCCTTCCGGTAAGTGCCATAGGCGCCTCCTTTCCCGTTCCCTATTTTGCCCCCAAGGGGCCGGGACAGGCGTCTTTGACCGGGCCTCTACAATGAGCGCATGGCCCGAGTCAGCAAGTATTACGACGTCAAGCGCGACGAACGCGGGAACCGCTACCTCGAAGTCTATGTCAGCGGCTTTTTGCTCACCCGGATCCCGCTTTTGAATAAGGGCACCGCCTTTACCGCCGACGAGCGAACGCTCCTCGACCTAGATGGGCTCCTTCCCCCGCACGTGGCCGACATCGAGGAGCAAAAGGAGCGGAACTACCGCCGCTACCGCCTGCTCCAGACCCCGCTCGATAAGCACATCTTCCTCCGCGACCTGCAGGACCGGAACGAGGTGCTCTTTTACGCCCTTTTGGTCGACCACCTCGAAGAGATGATGCCGATCATCTACACCCCTACGGTGGGCGAGGCGGTCCGGCTCTTTTCCCACATCTACCGGCTGCCCCGGGGGCTCACCGTCTCTACCGATAACATCGGGCGCATCGAGCAGGTGCTCGAGAACGTTCCCCTCGAGGACGTGCGGCTGGTGGTGGCGACCGACTCCTCGGCGATCCTCGGGATCGGCGACCAGGGGTTTGGGGGGATGGCGATCTCGATCGGGAAGCTCTCCCTCTACACCGCCGCCGGTGGGGTGGCCCCGGACAAGACGCTCCCGGTCGAGCTCGATGTGGGCACCGACCGCGACGACCTGCTCTCCGACCCCCTCTACCTCGGCGTGCGCCACAAGCGACTTCGCGGCCAGGCCTACCTTCGCTTCATGGACCGCTTCGTCGAGGCTTTGAAGGAGCGTTACCCCAAGGTCATCCTGCAGTGGGAGGACCTCGCGAAGGACGCGGCGTTTACCGTGCTTGATCGCTACCGCAAACAGATTCCCTCTTTCAACGACGACATCCAGGGGACCGGTGCGGTGACGCTCGCCGGGCTGCTCGCCGCCATGCGAATGAAGGGAGAAAAGCTCACCGACCAGCGCTTCGTCATCCTGGGCGCGGGGGCCGGCGGCGTCGGGGTGGCCCGGGCGATCAAGGCCGGGCTGATGGACGCGGGGCTCAGCGAGGAGGAGGCGCTTTCCCGCATCTTCGTCCTCGACTCGAAAGGGCTTCTCCTCAAAAACCGCCACATGGAGCACTACAAAGAGGAGTTCGCCCACGACCCCAAGGTGGTCGAGGGCTGGGCGTTTTCGGGCAAGGCCCCGGGCCTCCTTGAGACCATTCGCGGGGCCCGGGCGACCGTGCTGCTCGGGCTTTCCGGCCAGGCGGGGGCGTTCACCGAGCCGGTGATCAAGGCGATGCTCGAGTTCTCCGAGCGGCCGGTGATCTTCCCGCTCTCCAATCCCACCTCGAACTCCGAGGCGGTGCCCGAAGACATTCTCGCCTGGACCGACTGCAAGGCGATCGTTGCCACCGGGAGCCCCTTCCCGCCGGTGGAGTGCGGCGGGAGGCGGATTCACATCGGCCAGGGGAATAACGCCTTCGTCTTCCCCGGGATCGGCTTTGGGGCGGTGCTCGCCCGCGCCCGGGAGATCAGCGACCGAATGATTCTGGGCGCCGCCTACGCCCTCGACGAGCAGGTCGGGGAGCGCCACTTCGAGAAGGGCCTCGTCTACCCCGAGATCCGCGAGATGCGCGAGGTGAGCGTGCACGTCGCCGCCCGAGTGATCCGCCACGCGGTGGAGGAGGGCCTCGCCCAGGACGAACGGGTGCAAGGGCTCGACGAAGCGGCGCTTCTCGACTACGTCCGTGGGCGGTTCTGGGAGCCCAAGTACCTGCCCTACGTGCGCGCTATGCAATAACTTGTCCCGCTTCCGCGCCGGGTTCCCCACGGAGCCCGGCGCACCCGTTTTGCCCCCGCCGGGTATGCGTACTTTATAATAAAGTTGTAAAGATGGTTGCAGCCTCGGGAGGCAAACGATGAGCAAGGATCGCCCGGTCTACGTGATCAGCGTGGCGGCGGAGCTGGTGGAGATGCATCCGCAGACGCTACGTCTTTACGAGCGAAAAGGGCTGATTCGTCCGAAGCGTTCGGCGGGGAAGACGCGGCTTTACTCGGAGCGGGACATCGAGCGGCTCCGGGAGATCCGGAGGCTGACCCAGGAGCTCGGGGTGAACCTCGCCGGGGTCGAGGAGATCATGCGGCTCAGGGAGGAGCTCGAGAAGCTCGAGGCCGAGTACCAGGCCCGCCGCCGCGAGCTCATCGAGCGCTTTGGCGAACGCTACCGCCAGGCCCTCGCCGCCCCGGCGCTTCCCGCGCCCGCCGAGCCGCCCCGGGAAGAGCGCCCGGTCTACGTGATCAGCGTGGCGGCGGAGCTGGTGGAGATGCATCCGCAGACGCTACGTCTTTACGAGCGAAAAGGGCTGATTCGTCCGAAGCGTTCGGCGGGGAAGACGCGGCTTTACTCGGAGCGGGACATCGAGCGGCTCCGGGAGATCCGGAGGCTGACCCAGGAGCTCGGGGTGAACCTCGCCGGGGTCGAGGAGATCATGCGGCTCAGGGAGCGGATCGAGGAGATGCGGGCGCGGATCCGGCTTGAGATCGAGCACGTGGCGCGGGTGCTCGAGCAGGGGGCTTGATACCCTTTAGGTATGAACCCTCATCTTGAAGGCCTGCTCGATTTTCTAAGGATCCCCTCGGTTTCCACCGACCCCGCCCACAAGGCCGACGTCGAACGGGCGGCGCGGTTTCTCGCCGAACGGCTAGAGGCGATCGGGTTCTCGGTCGAGCTCGTGCCCACCCCGGGCCACCCGATCGTCTTCGCCGAGCGCCGGAAGGATCCGAAGGCCCCCACCCTGCTCGTCTATGGCCACTACGACGTCCAGCCCCCGGACCCCCTCGAGCTCTGGGAGACCCCGCCTTTCGAGCCCACGATCAAGGACGGCAAGGTCTACGCCCGCGGCGCCTCCGACGATAAGGGCCAGGTTTGGATCCATGTGGCCGCCGCGGCCGAGACGCGGGAACTACCCCTCAACCTCAAGTTCGTCATCGAGGGGGAGGAGGAGGTCGGTTCGAAAAACCTCTTCGCCTTTCTCCAGGAAAACCAAAGCCGCCTCCAGGCGGATGCTGCCCTTATCTCGGACACCGCGATGTTCACCCGCGGGCTCCCCACCCTGGTTTATGGCCTCCGGGGGCTTGCTTACCTCGAGGTCGAGGTTGAGGGCACGAAGCGCGACCTCCACTCCGGGGTCCACGGCGGAGCCGCCCCCAACGCGGCCGTTGCCGCCGCCCGCATCGCGGCGAGCCTGAAGTCGCCCGAGGGCTGGGTAAGAATCCCGGGTTTTTACGACAAGGTCCGGCCCCTCGAGCCCGAGGAGCGGGCCGAGTGGGCGCGTCTCCCCTTCGATGAGGCGGCCTACCGCGAGGCGCTTGGGGCCGAGGCCCTCGAGGGCGAGCCCGGGTATTCGGTGCTCGAGCGCCGTTGGGCCCGGCCGAGCCTCGACGTGAACGGTTTTTCCTCGGGCTGGACCGGTCCCGGACCCAAGACCGTGATTCCCGCGCGGGCGAGCTTTAAGTTCTCGATGCGCCTCGTCCCCGACCAGGACCCGGACGAGATCGCCGCCCTTGCCGAGCGCTACATTAAGGAGGTCGCCCCCAAGCACTACCGCGTGCGGGTGCGGGTCTTCGAGGGGGCAAAGCCCGTCCTCGTGGACCGGAAGACCCGGGCGATGCAGATCGCGGCCGAGGCGCTAAAGGAGGCCTTTGGCCGGGACGCGGTCTTCATCCGCGAGGGGGGCACGATTCCCGTGGTGAGCGCGCTCAAAGAAGTGCTCCGTCTGCCGGTCGTGCTCATGGGTTTCGGCCTTCCCGACGACAACCTGCACGCGCCGAACGAGAAGTTTGAGCTCGAGAACTTCGAAAAGGGCATCGAGGCGGTAAAGTCCTATTACCGGCGCTTTGCCGAGGAGGGAGGTTCGGCGTGATCCTAACCACGACCCCCAATGTGGAGGGAAGGCGGATTCTGGAATACAGGGGCGTGGTCCACGGCGAGGCCATCGTGGGTGCGAACTTTATTCGCGATCTGATGGCCTCGGTCCGGGACTTCTTCGGCGGCCGCTCGGGGGCGTATGAGGCCGAGCTCAAAAAGGCCCGGGAGATCGCCCTCGCCGAGCTTGCCGAGGAAGCGAGAAAACTCGGTGCCGACGCGGTTGTGGGGATCGACATCGACTACGAGGTGGTGGGCCAGAGCATGCTGATGGTGACCGCGAGCGGCACCGCGGTACGGCTCGGATAAGGCATGCTCCTTTCGGGGCGCCCGCCGGGCGGCGGGCGCCCCGTTGAATCGGGTAAGCTCCGGGGGAAGGGGGAAAGCCATGCGGACGGAGCGTTCCAAGTACGGCAACACCTTGATCGCCGGCCACCTGATCGGCGGCGAGGAGGTGTATGAGGGCCCCGAGTTCGAGGACCGAAACCCCTCGGACTTCGAGGACCTGGTGGGGATCTTCCCCGAGGGCAACGCGGCAACGCTCAGAAAGGCGATCGCCGCCGCCCGGGCGGCCTTTCCCGAGTGGTCGGCGACGCCGGCCCCGGTCCGGGGCGGGGTGCTCTTGAACCTGGCGAAGATCCTGGAGCGGGAGAAGGAAACCCTTGCCCGGCTCATGGTCCGCGAGGTGGGAAAGACCTTGAAGGAAGCCCGGGGGGACGTGCAGGAGGCGATCGACACCGCGGTCTTCTTCGCCAGCGAGGGGAGGCGGCTTTATGGCCAGACCGTCCCCAGCGAGATGCGCAACAAGGACCTCTTCACCTTCCGTCGCCCCCTCGGCGTGGTGGGGATGATCACCGCCGGCAACTTTCCCATCGCGGTACCGAGTTGGAAGCTCATCCCGGCGGTGCTTACCGGCAATACCGTGGTCTGGAAGCCCTCGGACGACTCGCCGGTGCTCTCGTTCCTCTTCGTCAAGCTCTTCGAGGAGGCGGGGCTTCCTCCCGGGGTGATCAACGTCGTCTTCGGCGGCGGCAAGGGCTCGACCGGCGAGGCCCTCGTGAACCTCATCGACGAGGGGCTCCTCGATAAGTTCGCCTTCACCGGCAGCACCAAGGTGGGCCGGATCATCGGCGAGAAGGCGGGCCGGGCCCTGATCAAGGCGACCCTCGAGCTCGGCGGTAAGAACCCGCTCGTGGTCATGCGGGACGCCGATCTTGAAAACGCGCTCCACGGCGCCTGGTGGAGCACCTTCGCCACCGGCGGCCAGCGCTGCACCTCGGCGGGGAACCTCATCGTGGACGCGCCGATCTACGACGAGTTCAAGAAACGCTTTTTGGAGATGGCCGCCGAGACCCGGATCGGAAACCCGCTGCTCTTTGAGGACGTCACCTACGGCCCCTTCATCAACGAGCGGCTATTCAAGCGCTGGCTCGAGCACTACGACTGGGGCGCGCGCGAGGGGGCGACGCTGCTCCTCGGCAAAAAACGCATCACCAAAGAAAACCCCTATCCCCACTTCCAGGGCGACCCCGAGGCCGGGCTTTTCGGCTGGCCCACCGTTTGGGAGGCGCGGCGCGGCATGACCCAGACCCGGGAGGAGATCTTCGGCCCCACCGTCAACCTGATCAAGGTGGACGGCATCGACGAGGCGATCGAGGCCGCGAACGACCACCCCTACGGCCTCTCCTCGGCGATCTACACCCAAAACCGCCTTTGGGCCTACCAGTTTAGAAACCGAATCCAGGCAGGCATGGTGAACATCAACAACACCACCGTCGGGGCCGAGGCCCACATGCCCTTTGGCGGCGTGCGCGCCTCGGGGAACGGCGCCCGCGAGTCGGGGATCTGGGTGCTCGAGGAGTACACCGTCTGGCAGGCGGTGAACGACGAATACTCCGGTAAACTCCAGCTCGCCCAGATGGACACCGAGTACGTGGCGCCGAAAGCGCCCACCGACTGGAAGGCGACCCTTGGCCAGGACCTTTGACGCGGTCGTGGTGGGCGCCGGCATCGTCGGCGCGAGCCTCGCCTACCACCTGGCCAAGCGGGGGGCGCGGGTGGCGGTCCTCGAGGCCGCCCCCGCCCCCGCCACCGGCGCCACCGCAAAGAGCGCGGGCGGCATCCGGCTGCAGTTTTCGAACCCCCGAAACGCCGAGCTCTCGGCGGAAAGCCTCAAGCTCTTAAAGGCCTTCCCCGAAACCTTCGGCGTGGACGCCGGCTACCGCCCCCGGGGCTACCTCTTCCTGCACCCCCCGTCTTCCTGGCCGGCCTGGTCCGAGGCGATGCGCCGCCTGAGGGCGCTTGGCTACCCGGTCGAGCTTTTGTCGCTGGAAGAGGCCCGCAAGCTCGTGGACTTCGATCCCGAGGGGCTTATGGGCGCAAGCTTTGGCCCCGAAGACGGGGTCTTCGATCCCCCCACGGTCGCCCTCGCTTACCTGAAGGCGGCACGGGATGAGGGGGCGCTTCTTTTCACCGAATCGCCGCTTTTAAAGGCCCGGTTTTCGGGAGGAATCTGGTGGATCGAGACCCCAAAGGAGACCTTCGAGGCCCCTCTTTGGGTGAATGCCGCCGGCGCCTGGTCCGCCCGCGTCGCCGAGCGCGCCGGATACCGGCTCCCCGTCGCGCCCTACCGCCGCTCGGTCTACCTCACCGCCCCCGTGGGCGCCCGGCCCGGGCCGCTGGTGGTGGACGCGGGTACCGGCGTCTACTTCCGGCCGGAAGGACCCCGCTACCTCTTCGGGGCCTCCCGCCCCGACCAGCCGCCCGGTTTTTTTGAGGGGGTGGACGGGGAGTGGTTCGAGAAGGTAGCCCTTAGGATGGGCCGGCGCTTTCCCTGGTTTTCCTCGCTCGGCCTCGACCTCAAAGGCGCCTGGTGGGGCTACTACGCGGAGACACCCGATAAAAACGCGATCCTCGGACCGGTGCCGGGGCTCGAGGGGGCCTGGGTCGCCACCGGGTTTTCCGGCCACGGCGCCCAACACGCCCCGGCGGTGGGCAGACGGCTTGCCGGCTGGATGCTGGAAGGGGCAGCCGAAGGACTATCCGCTTTTTCGCTTGCCCGCTTTGCGCGGGGCCGGCGGGTCTCTGAGGCGGGGATCGTTTAAAATCCAAGGTCATGGACAAGGTCTTCTACGTCACCACCCCGATCTACTACGTCAACGCCGCGCCCCACATCGGCCACGCCTACACCACGATCGTGGCCGATTTTCTCGCGCGCTTTCATCGCCTGGACGGCTACGACGTCTTCTTCCTCACCGGCACCGACGAGCACGGGGAAAAAATCGCCCAGGCCGCAGAGAAAGCGGGGATGAGCCCAAAGGAGTTCGTCGACCAGATGTCGTCGAAGTTCAAAGCGGCCTGGGAGCTTTTAGGGATCTCCTACGACGACTTTATCCGCACCACCGAAGCGCGCCATAAGAAGGTGGTGCAGTACGTGCTGCAGAAGGTCTACGACGCCGGCGACATCTACTACGGCGAGTACGAGGGGCTCTACTGCGTCGGCTGCGAGCGTTTTCTGACCGAGAAAGAGCTGGTGGACGGCAAGTGCCCCGACCACGGCATCGAGCCCGAGCGGCGGCGGGAGGGGAACTACTTTTTCAAGATGGAAAAATACCGGCCCTGGCTTCGGGACTATATCGAGCAACACCCGGACTTCATCCGCCCCGAAGGCTACCGTCACGAGGTCCTCGCGATGCTCTCCGAGCCGATCGGGGACCTTTCGATCAGCCGCCCGAAGTCCCGGGTGCCCTGGGGGATCGAGCTGCCCTGGGACCCCTCCCACGTCACCTACGTCTGGTTCGACGCCCTGATCAACTACATCTCGGCGCTCGGCTACCCCGAGGGCGAGCGTTACAGGCGCTACTGGCCGGCGGCGAACCACATGATCGGAAAGGACATCCTAAAGCCCCACGCGGTCTTCTGGCCGACGATGCTGAAGGCGGCGGGGATCCCCCTCTACCGCCACCTGAACGTCGGCGGCTATTTGCTCGGGCCCGACGGGCGCAAGATGTCGAAAAGCCTAGGCAACGTGGTTGATCCCTTCGCGCTTGCGAGGAAGTATGGCCCTGATCCGGTCCGCTACTACCTCCTCCGCGAGATCCCCTACGGCCAGGATGGCCCGGTGGGGGAGGAGGGCTTAAAAGAGCGCTACGTCTCCGAACTCGCCCACGACCTGGGCAACCTGGTGCAGCGGGTGCGGGCGATGGTCCTGAAGTATGCGGGCGGCCGGGTCGAGCGGCCCGAGGGCGTGGAGGAAGGGCCGCTTTTTAAGGAGGCGAAGGAGGCCGTGGCCCGCTACCGCGAACGGGCCCGCGGGCTTCGCTTCCACCAGGCGCTCGAGGTCGCGATCGAGTGGGTGCGGCGGCTGAACCGTTACGTCAACGAGGAAAAGCCCTGGGAGCTTGCGAAGAAAGGTGAAAGCACTAAGCTTTCCCGGGTGCTCTACGAGCTCGTCGAGGGCCTTCGGGTGGCGAGCGCCCTTTTTGAGCCCGCGATGCCGGGAAAGATGGGCGAACTCCGGGCCGCCCTCGGTCTCCCGAAGACCACCCTGGCCGAGGCCGAGCGCTTTGGCACCCTGGCGGGCGCCGAGCTGCCCAAGGAGGCGCCGGTCCTCTTTCCCAAGATCGAAGAGCGGGCGAAGGAGGAACCCCCCGTGGAAAAGGAACGTGTTGACTCGATCGCGTACGAGGACTTCGCCAAGCTCGACCTCAGGATCGCCGAGGTCATCGCTGCCGAAAAGCACCCGAACGCCGACCGGCTCTTGGTTTTAAAACTTCGCCTCGGCGACGAGGAGCGTACCGTGGTCGGTGGCCTCGCCGAGTACTACCGGCCCGAGGATCTCGTGGGTAAAAAGGTGGTGCTGCTCGCGAACCTAAAGCCCCGGAAGCTCCGGGGCATCGTCTCCGAGGGCATGATCCTCGCCGCCGAGGACGACGAGGGCCGCCTTGCCCTCCTCACCCCTTCGGGCGAGGTGAAGGCGGGGGCGAGGGTGCGATGAAGGCCTGTGGCCCGTGGAAAACTTTCCACGAGCCACAAGCTACAAGTCCTCTAGTACCATCCCACCGCCCCCGCCCCCACGGCGGAGAGGGTTTCGAGCTCGGGGGAGAGTCGGTAGGCGAGCACCCGGCCCTCGCCCGCGATCACCCGGCTCGCCGCTTGGGCGGCCCCAAGGGCGTCGATATAGGTATCGTTCTCGCGGTCGCTCAGGAACTGGAAGGCCTCCTCGAACCGGCCCTGGGCGAGGAGCTCGAGGTAGCTTCGGTCGGTGCGTTCGGCTTTGTTCTTGAGCTCGGGGCCAATCGGCCCGTGGCCGAAGCGGCCCCCGACGTGGGAGAGGTCGACCGCGAGCAGTGGGAAAAAGGGCCGCTCCTTGGCCAGGAGCCGGAGGGCCTCCGCGAGCTCTCTAAGGGCGCTTTCGTCCTCGCTTGCGACGATCAGGGGCAGTACCTTGGCGCTCGGCCAGGCGGCTTTTACGAAGATCGCCGGGAACTCGATCGAGTGCTCCTCCTTGAAGGCGAGCGGCTCGCGGAAGAGCTCGAAGCCCACCAGGGCGTCGAGGGCCTGCAGGGCTTCGAGGTCGGCCTCGAGCACGCCGTGGGGGGTCTCGATCGAAAGCGGAAGCGCCGCCGCCGGTCCCCGGATCGGGCGGTGGGCCACCCCGAGGATCAGGACCCGCTCGGGGGCCGGGGTTTTTTGCATCGCCCGGTAGGCGGCGCCGTAGGCCTCGGGCACCCGCCTGAGCTCGAGGTGGGGCATCAAGAGGGCTTGGAGGGGCCTTTCCTCCACCTCGGGAGCGAAGGCGAGCATCCCGTTCAAAAAAGCCTCGAAGCCTTCCCGGGTCCCGGGGTAGCTGGCTTGGGCGAGGGCCATGGGGCGGGGTTTGGAAAGGAAGGCGCGTTCGGCCTCGGCGATTTTTCCTAGGATCTCCTCGGTCTCCAAAAAACCCGCCTTTTCCAGGGCGTTTTGGAGTTCCTCGAGTTTTTCCCTGGGGACCACGCTCCCCGAGCCCTTGAGGATTTCCGCCTGGATCTCCTCGAGGGTCCGGGTGCCGTCCATCAGGCTCGCCAGGTACATCGCTTCGGGCGAGAGGACCAGGGCTTCTTGGCTCACGCCGTAGGGGTCGCGGAGGAGGTAGCCCTCGGGGGTGGGTTGGATGTCAAGCGTCCTGAGCTTTGGCTTCATACCACCATAATAGGAAAATCTTAGCCTCTTCGTGTGAGCGTACCCGCCCCTCGGCCTGGGCGAGGAGAAGCGCCCGCTGGGCCTCGCCCACCCGCGGCCCGGGCTCGATCCCGAGCAGCGCGATGATCTCCCGGCCGGAAAGGAGGGGTTTTTCGGGGAGCGTCTTCAGGATTTGCTGCACGCGGTGAAGGGTACGCTTAAGCCGGTGCACCTCTTCTGGGTTTGCGCGGGGGCCCCGGCTTGCCGCCCGGTCGGCGATCTGGAGCAGGAGGAGGTCCGGGAGGAGCCCGCGGTAGCGGTAGACCCAGCGGCGAAGCGCCCGCTCGCCCTCGGGGGGCGTCTTCATGTGGTGGCGGATCAGGGCGAAGACCCGCTCCTCAAGTGCTTTTCCCGCCCGGAGCCTTCTAAGCACCGCCCGGGCGAGCCAGGCCCCGTCCTCGTCGTGGTAGAAAAACCGCCAGTAGTCCCGGTTTTCGTCCCACTGGCGCACCAGGGGTTTCGCCAGGTCGTGTAAGAGCACCGCGAGCCTCAGCGAGAGGGGGCTTTGGGGAAAGGCCTCCGTCAGGTAGGCGAGGGCCTCGAGGGTGTGGCCAAAGACGTCGGTGTGGTGGTAGCCCCCCTGGGGCACGTCTTTGGCGTTCGCGAGCTCTGGGAGATACGCGGCGAGCAGGCCCGATTCGCGGAGCTTTTGTACCCCAAACGCCGCGTGGGGGCTTTGCAGAATCTTCTTGAACTCGTCGAAGACCCGCTCCCAGGCGGGCTTTTTGCCAAAGCGAAGGGCATGCGCGTGGCGGCGGATCCAGCGCCAGGTCCTGGGTTCGGGGCGTAGGCCGTGGGTGGTCCAAAGCCGGACTCCCCTTAGCGAGCGCAGGGGGTCGGCCTCGAAAGCGGTGTAGGAGATCGCCCGGAGCACCCGGTGTTCAAGATCGTGGGCGGCGGGCGGCAGGCCAAACACCGCCCCGCTGCCGCTCGCCGCGAGGGCGTTCACGGTGTAATCCCGCCGCGAAAGATCGGCGAAGAGGCCTTCCTCGGGCAGGGGGGCGAAGTCGAGCACGAGGGTGCCGGTGTTCACCCGTACCACGCCTTCCTTCAAGGGGACGACGGCGCCGCCTAGCGCGCTTGCTGCCCGCGCGGCCTCGGCAGCGGGGTCGGGAACCAGGAAGTCGAGGTCGGTGGGGGATAGGCGGTAGTAAAGATCGCGCACCGCCCCGCCGACCAGGTAGCCCTCCCTGGGCCAGTAGGGGAGGCGAAGGCGCACCTTCCCGATCGCCCGCACGCCCGGATTATAGTGGCAGGGTGAAGCGCATCGGGCTCACCGGGCCGATCGGCGGGGGGAAGAGCACCGTCGCCGAGATTTTACGAGGGGCCGGGGTGCCGGTCTTAGACGCGGATGCAATCGCCCACGAGGGGCTTTTTGAGGAACGCGAGGCCATCTGCGCCGCCTTTCCCGAGGCTTGCGAAGAGGGCGTTCCCGACCGGAAAAAGCTCGCGGCGATCGTTTTCAAGGACGACGCCGCCCGAAAGAAGCTCGAAGCGATCCTCCACCCCTACGTGCGCAGGCGGCTCGAGGAAGCGCTCGCCAAACTCGAAGCCGAGGGGGCGCCGCTCGTCGTGCTCGAGATCCCCCTGCTCTTTGAGACCGGTTGGGAGAAGAGCCTGGACGGCGTGCTGGTGGTCACCGCTCCCGCCGAGCTCCGCTACCAGCGGCTTTGGGCCCGGGGGATCTCCGAGCAGGAGGCGAAAAGGCGGGAGGCCGCGCAGCTTCCCCCGGAGGTCAAGGCGGAGCGCGCCGACTGGGTGATCGAGAACGCGGGCAGCCGGGCGGAGCTAGAGGAAAAGGTGCTCCGTTGGCTTCTGGAGGTGAAACCATGAAGCTCAGGCACGACTGGCTCGGCGAGATCGAGATCCCGGATCGTCCCGCTCGGGTGGTTTCGCTCGCTCCGAGCGTGACCGACACGCTTTTTTTCCTGGGGCTCGGGGAGCGGGTGGTGGGGCGGAGCGCGTTTTGCTGGCGCCCTGCCGAGGCCGAAAGGCTCCCGGTGGTGGCGAGCTACACCAAGGTGCGCTGGGAGCTCCTCGCCGAGCTTGCCCCCGAGCTCGTCTTTACCACCACCGGGGTGCAGCGGGAACTCACCGAGGCGCTAAGGGAGCGGGGCTACGCGGTCTGGCCCGTACCGCTTCCCAATACCCCCTACGGGATCATCGAGAACGTGGGCATGGTCGGCGCCTTGATGGGGGTGGACGCCGCCCCCTACCAGGCCGAGCTCGCCCGGCGCTACGGGGAGCTATACCGCGTCTTTTCCGGGGAGCGGATTTACTTCGAGTTCGACCTGGGCGGGCCGATCACGATCGGGCGGGGAAGCTACTTGAACGCGGCGTTTTTGCACCTGGGACTCAAGCCCCTTTTCAAGGACCGACCCGAGGCCTACTTTCCGCCACCCCTGGAGGAGGTCCCCCGGCTTTCGCCGGATTTGGTGGTGCTCGAGCCCAAGCGCGTTCGCAATCGGGAGAAGCAGCTGGAAAACGCGAGACGGCTGCTTGCGGCTAGGGGATGGGACTACCCCTACGTGGTGACCCGTGGCGACGAACTCGCCCACTTTGGGCCTGAGTTCTTCGATTACCTGGAAACCTTCGCGCAGGAAGCCCGGGCTGCTTTAAAAGCGCAAGGGGCCTAGCGGCCCCTTCTTGGCGGAGAGGGCGGGATTCGAACCCGCGGTACCCCGGTAGGGGTACACACGCTCTCCAGGCGTGCCCCTTCAGCCACTCGGGCACCTCTCCCTGCCGGGAAATAGGCTAGCAAAAACCGGCCGGATAAGCTAGAGGGGTGCGGCTTTCCGGCTTTTACCTGCGCTATGGCGAGGGGCTTGACGAGGGGGCGAACCGCCGGGTGCACGCTCGTCTCCGTGCCCTTCTCAAAGACCCACACCCGGCGGTCACCGACCTGATCCCGGGCTACGCGAGCCTTTTCGTGGAGTTCGACGAGGAGAGGGCTTCCGAGCTCGAGGTCCGTGCCTGGGCGGAAGGGGTGCCGGAAGCGGCCGGGGAAGCAGGGCGCGAGATCCGGATTCCGGTGGTCTACGACGGCCCCGACCTCGACGAGCTCGCCAGGTGGGCGGGGGTCTCGCGAGAAGAGGTCATTCGGCGGCACGCTGGGCGGACCTACCGCGTTTATGCCGTCGGCTTCACCCCGGGCTTTCCCTTCATGGCCGAGGTGGACCCGAAGATCGCAAAGCCCCGTCGCCCCGAGCCAAGAAAGCGCGTCCCCGCCCACAGCGTGGGCATCGCCGGGCGGCAGACCGGGATCTACCCACAGGAAAGCCCCGGCGGCTGGAACCTGATCGGGCGCACCCGGGTGCGAATCTTCGACCCCCATCGGGAGCAACCCTTCTTCCTCGAGCCCGGGGACCGGGTGCGCTTTGTGCCCGAGGAGGGGCCGGTGCCCCCGCCGCCCGAGCCGCTCGAGCTCATTCCCGGGGAGCCCCGCGATCCGGTGCTCGAGGTCCTCGCGCCCGGGCTCCTCGATCTCCCCCTAGACGCCGGCCGCTTCCTCGCCGGCCGCTTTGGCCTCGCCCGGAGCGGCCCCGCCGACCCCTACGCTGCTCAAATAGCGAACCGCCTGGTGGGGAATCCGCCGGGGGCGCCGGTGCTCGAGCTCAACCTCGTAGGCCCTGAGCTTTTGGTCTTGAAGAACGCGGTCTTTGCCTTCGCCGGCTTCGGCGTGCGGGTTCGGAAAAACGGCGAGGAGGTTCCGGCCTGGACGAGCTTTTTCGCCCGCGCCGGCGACCGGCTCGCGTTTCCGCCGAGCGGTATGGGGATACGGGGCTATTTGGCGGTGGCCGGGGGGTTTGCGCTTTTGCGTTTTTTCGGGAGCGCCTCGGTGGATTTAAGGGGCCGCATCGGCCGCCCCTTGAAAGCCGGCGACCGGTTGGGGCTGGCCGGTTCTGCCGCGCGGATTGCGGGGCGCGCCTTCCGCCCCCGCTACGTGCCCGGCCCCCGGGTTCAAATCCGCCTCCGTCCGGGCCCCCAGGCGAGCCCCGAGGCGCTCGCGGCCCTCACCGCCCAGGCCTTCGAGGTTGAGGACGCCGATCGCATGGGGGTGCGCCTTTCCGGGGAGCCGGTGCCGGGCGGCGAGGTGACGAGCGAGGGGGTGCCGCTGGGGGCGATCCAGGTGCCCCCCTCGGGAAAGCCGATTTTGTTGCTCGCCGACCGAGGGACGCTCGGAGGCTACGCAAAACCCGCCCTCGTCCGCCCTGAGGACCTCCCCAAGGCGGCCCAGCTCCGCCCCGGGGACCGGGTTCGCTTCGTGCTAGACTCGGCCTCATGAAGCTCGCGATCGTGGGCCTGGGGAAGATGGGCGCGAGCATCCTCGAGGGGGTGCTCGACGCCGGGTTGCTCTCCCCGGAGGAGATCGGCGTCCTCGACGCGACGCCCGAGCTCACCCAGCAAGGGGCCGCCCGCTTTGGGGTGCGGCCCCTGGATCTCGAGGCCCTCTCCGGGGCCGAGCGGATCTTGATCGCGGTCAAGCCCCAGGACTTTCCCGCCCTCGCTCCCCAAATCGCCCACGCCAACACCGGCTATCTCTCGATCATGGCGGGGGTCTCCACCCGCACCCTGGCCGATCGGCTCGGGACCCGGCGGGTGGTGCGGGCGATGCCCAACCTCGCCGCCACCATCAAGCGGAGCACGACGGTCTTAACCGCCCTGCCCGAGGCCCGGGAGGCGGGGGATCTGGCTTTTGCCGAGCGGCTTTTCGCTACCGTGGGCTCGGTCTACCCCTTGAAGGAGGCGCTTTTCGACGCCTTCACCGCGATGAGCGCCTCCGCCCCCGCCTACCTCGCCCTGGTGGCGGAGGCGCTCGCCGACGGCGGGGTCAAGATGGGGATTCCCCGGGACAAGGCCCTCAAGTTCGCCGCCGAGGTGTTGGTGGCGACGGGGCTCTTGCTTGAACGGAAGCATCCCGCCGCTTTGAAGGACGAGGTGGCGAGCCCCGGCGGCACCACGATCTACGGGCTCGCCGCCATCGAGGCCCGGGGTTTTCGGGCGGCGCTCATCGAGGCGGTGGAGGAGGCCACCCGCCGGGGGAAGGAGCTGGGAGAGGGATGAGGCGCTGGCTCGCCTTTGCGCTCCTCGGGTTGCTCGCCTACGCCGCCCCGCCCGACTACTACCCCCACGCCCTCGGCATGACCTGGCGCTATACCAGCGGCGAGGTCCAGAAGTTCGTCGAGGTGCGGGAGATGGCCGGGGCCGAGGTCTGGATGCTCGAGCACCGCTACGCCGACGGCGCCCGCATGACCGAGGCAATCGCCTTCCGGGACGACGGAGTCTGGGTGTTCGCGGTGGACTCCGGCGGCGAGACCCTGGTCTACGATCCCCCGTTGCTCCTCTATCCTCCTGCCCCCTTGCGTAAAGGCCTCACCTGGGGGCAGACCACCCGGCTCCGGGGGCAGCCGCTCGTGCTCAAGGCCGAGGTGCTCGGCGTCGCCGGCGTCCGGGTTCCCGCCGGCCGCTTCAACGCCTTTCGCATCCAAAGCCGCCTCAAGGCCGAGGGGGGCGCCGAGAACGTGGTGGACCTCTACTTCGTTCCCGGGGTCGGGGTGGTGCGCTACGCCACCGCCGACGGCGGGGTCATCGACCTCGTCGAGTTTTCCCGCTGAGGGCGTAGCGGAGGACCTCGCGATACATCCGGAGCCGGTGCCAGAACCCGGCCCAAAGCCCCCGCTTTTCCTCTTTCATCACCTGGGAGAGGCCCCAAAGGGGCAGGTACTTCACCCGCCAGCCCTTCTCCTTGGCGGTGCGGGTGAGGAGGAGCTCGACGTCGTAGCGGGCGTGCTCGAGCCCGGGCACCTGACGCAAGAGCGCCGCGGGCAGGGCGCGCTGCCCCGAGAGGAAAGGGGTGATCCGGTTGCCGAGGTCGGTGAAAAACCGCCCCCCCTTGAAGACCCCCACGCTCATCTCGGCCTCGCCCCGCGCGACCGGTTCAAGGAGCGCCTTTAGGTGCTCGGGCTTTAGTCCCACGAGGTCCGCGTCGAGAAGGATGACGTAGGGGGTGCTTACGGCATCGAGCCCGGCGGCGTAGGCCCCGCCCTTGCCGCGGTTTTCCCGGAGCCTCACCACCTTCGCCCCGGCCTCGGCCGCCCGGCGGGCGGTGGCGTCCTTGGAGCCGTCGTCCGCGACCACGACCGGGAATCCCGCTTCCCGGGCGGCGCGGACCACCTCCCCGATGGTGGCTTCCTCGTTGTAGGCGGGGATGAGCACCGTCGCCTCGGCCACTAGCCCCCTCCCACCAGCCGGGCCAGGTCGCGGAAGGTGATGAGCACGAGGAGCAAGAACACGAAGGCGAGCCCCACCAAGTTGATGAAAGCCTCTTTCTCGGCGGTAAAGCGCCGTCCCAGGGCCCGGCGGAGCACGAGGAGAAAGAGCCGGCCCCCGTCGAGCCCGGGGATCGGCAGCAGGTTGAAGACCGCAAGCGAGAGGTTGATCGTCGCGGCCAGCTGGGCGAGGGCAACGAGGCCTTGCCGGGCGGCCTCGCCCGCCATGCTGACGATGCCCACCGGCCCCACCAGGTCCGCGGGCGGTCTGCCCACGAAGAGCCCGGCGATCCCCACCACGAAGCTCTTCGCCATGAGCGGGATGAGCCGGACCGAGAAGATCGCCGCCTCGAGGAAACCCTTCCAGAAGGGGAGTTTGACCCGCTCCACCCGGGGCCCGTAGCGGACGCCGATCTGGCCCTCCCGGGGGTCCCAGGGGAGCTCGAGCTCGAGCCGCTCTCCCCCCCGCACCACGACAATCCGGTGGAGCCCGGGCCGTTCCTTGATCCGTCCGAGATCGGTGAAGTGGCGAAGGGGTTTCCCGTCGATCGCCACCACCACGTCCCCAGGCCTTAGCCCCACCCTTTCCGCGAGGCTCCCCGGAAGCACCTCGAGGATCTGGGCCTCGGTCTCCACCGGGCGGGGCAGGCCCTCGGTCTGGAAGACGTAGGCGAGCAGGGCCCAGGCAAGGAGGAGGTTCATCGCCACTCCGCCGAGCAGCACCGCGGCCTTACCAAGAAAGGAAAGCCGGGCGTAGCCCTGGGGTGGCTTGTCGGGCTCCTCGGACATTCCCTCAACCAGTGCAAAGCCCCCGAGGGGGATGAGGGCGATTCGCCACTCGGTCCCGGCGGCCTGGAACCGGAAGAGCGGCGGACCGAACCCCACCGAGAAGACCGGCACCCGCACGCCCTGCAGCCTCGCCGCCAGGTAGTGGCCGAGTTCGTGGACGAAGATCGAGACGCCGATAATGACAACGAACCAGAAAAGACTCATACAAGCTCCCTCGCGCGCGCACGCGCCCAGGCGTCGACCTCGAAAAGCCGCTCCCAATCCAGCGGCCCGCTCGGGGCTTCGGCGACCACCCGAGCGAGGAGCTCGGGGATCTTGGTAAAGGGAATCTTACCCGAAAGGAAGGCCTCCACCGCCACCTCGTCGGCGGCGTTGGCCGCCACCTGGGCAAGGGGTCCTTTCCGCCCCGCTTCCAAGGCCACCTCGAGCGCGGGAAAGCGCTCGGTATCCGGCGGAAAGAGGTGGAGCGCCTCGGGGATCGGAGCCCCAACCAAGGGGGTCTCCGGCCGCTCGGGGTAGGTGAGGGCGTACTGAATGAAAAGCCGCATGTCCGTAGGTCCAAGCTGGGCCTTTAGATTTCCGTCCCGGAAGCGCACCAGGCCATGGATGTAGGCCTCGGGGTGCACCAGGACCCGTATCTTCTCAAGCGGGATGCGGAAGAACTCCTTGGCCTCGAGCGCCTCGAGGCCCTTATTGAAAAGCGTCGCGGAGTCCACCGTCACCTTTTTGCCCATCCGCCAGCGTGGATGGCGAAGGGCCATCTCCGGGGTGACCTTCGAGAGGTCCTCGGGTTCTTTTAGGAAGGGCCCGCCCGAAGCGGTGAGGATGAGCTCGGCGATCGCCTCCCTTGGCTCTTCCCGCATCGCCTGAAAGAGCGCCGAGTGCTCGGAATCGACGGGCAAGAGCTCGGCCCCGCTTTCCTCGGCAAGTGCCCAGATCAAAGGACCGGCGGCGACCATCGCCTCCTTGTTGGCAAGCGCCACCCGCTTACCGCTTTTGACCGCTTCTCGTGTGGGGCCCAGTCCGGCCAGGCCGGGAATCGCCGCCACCGCCGCCTCCGCAGGGTGGGCGGCGACCTCCTCCGGTCGCTCGGCCCAGCGCAGGCCTGGAAAGGCGTCTTCGAGCTCGGCCCGGGCTTCCTCGTGGGCGTAGACGATCTCTGGGGAGAACTCCCGGATCTGCTCGCCGAGGACCCGGGCGTTCTTCCCGGCGGCAAGCCCTACCACCTGGAGACCCCGCCAGCGCGCGACGTCCAGCGTTTGGGTTCCGATCGAGCCGGTGGAACCGAGGACGACGATCCTCATTTCCCGAAGAGCTCCCAGAGGTAGTAGGTCACCGGTAGCGAGAAGATCAGGCTATCGAGCCGGTCGAGCACGCCGCCGTGGCCGGGCAGGAGGTCGCCGGAGTCCTTGACCCCGGTGTGCCTTTTCAGCATCGATTCGGTGAGATCCCCGAGCTGCGCGGCGAGCGAGATCAAAAAGCTCACCAGCAAAAGCTCCACCCAACCGAAGGGAAACGCCCGATGGACCAAGGCGGTGTAGAAGAAAAGCGCCGCAAAGGAGGCCAAAATCCCCCCGATCGTTCCCTCCAGCGTCTTGGAGGGGCTGATCTTGGGGGCGATCTTGCGCCGTCCCCACTTCGTACCCACGAAGAAGGCGCCGATGTCGGTGGCGAAGGTGGCGATCACCGGCAGGGTCAGCGTCCAGGCGCCGACGTTGCCGTCCGGGGCGTAGCGGAGGAGGAGGGCGTACCCGAGCGTCCAGGGCAGGTAGAGGAAGCCGAAGGCGGTGTAGACCGCCCGCTCCACTTCCCGCTGGGTGAAGAGTTCGTAGACGAGCAGGTAAAAGAGGAAAAGCCCTAGCGTGATCTCCCGCCAAGGTACCCCGGTGTAGTGGCCGACGTTCTCAAGCTGGGGGAGGGAAGCAAGGAGAAAGAGCACCCCTCCGATGCGCAGGGCCCAGAGGTTCAGCTCGATTCCACGGTTTTGAAACATCCGGTGGAGCTCGCCCGCGGCCAGCCAGACCAAGGTCCCCAGGAAGGGCAATAAGAGCGGCCAGCCCACCGCGATGGCGAGCGCGATGACGACCAGCCCGGCGAGGGCGGTCTTAACCCTGGCGCTGAGGGATTCCCCCAAAGCGCCGTTCCCGGGTTCGGTAGGCGCGGACGGCTTCGACAAAGTCCTCCTCGCTGAAGTCAGGCCAGTACTTCTCGGTCACCCAAAGTTCGGCGTAGGCCGCTTGCCATAGCAGGAAGTTCGAGACCCTGAGCTCGCCGCTCGTGCGAATGATTAGGTCGGGGTCGGGCATCTCCGGAAGGTAAAATCCCCTTCTCAAGTTCTCCTCGCTGACCGGGAGCCCCGAGCGCACCAGATGCTCCACCGCCCGGAGGATCTCCCGCCGACCCCCGTAGTTGAGCGCCGCCACCAGGCGGAGCCTGCGGCCTTCGCGGGAAGCGTTCTCGGCGTACTCGATCGCCGCCCTGAGCTCCTCGGGGAGCCCCTCCCGTTCGCCGATCACGTGGATGCGGACCCCTTCCGTGACGAGCTTGGGCGTCTCCTCCCAGAGCACCTCCTCAAAGAGGTTGAACAGCAGCCGAACCTCCTCCTTGGGGCGGCGCCAGTTCTCGGTGGAGAAGGCGTAGAGGGTGAGCCAGGGAACCCCCTCCTTCACCGCCGCCCGCACCGTGCGGCGGATCGCCTCCCGCCCGGCGAGGTGCCCGGCGGCGCGCGGCAGCCCGCGGGCCTCGGCCCAGCGGCCGTTGCCGTCCATGATGATGGCCACGTGACGGGGGTCGGCCATCTCAGTCGCCTAGGATCTCCGACTCCTTCTTCTCTAGCATC
>CAYYAB010000004.1:0-18160 GCA_964469895.1 uncultured bacterium
ACATCCACGCCACCTACAACAACACCATCGTCACCATCACCGACCCCGACGGCAATCCCCTCACCTGGTCTTCGGGTGGGGTGATCGGCTACAAGGGAAGCCGCAAGGGGACCCCTTACGCGGCTCAGCTCGCGGCCATGGACGCGGCCAAGAAGGCCCAGGCCTTCGGCATGACCTCGGTGGACGTGATCGTCCGGGGCACCGGGGCCGGCCGCGAGCAGGCGATCCGGGCGTTGCAGGCCTCGGGGCTTCAGGTGCGTTCGATCGTCGACGACACGCCGGTGCCGCACAACGGCTGCCGGCCCAAGAAGAAAAAGCGGGGGTAAGGGAGCATGGGTAAGTACCGCGGACCGGTCTGCCGGCTGTGCCGGCGTGAAGGCATCAAGCTTTACTTGAAGGGGGAACGCTGCTACGGGCCGAAGTGCGCCCTCGAGCGCCGGCCCTACCCGCCCGGCCAGCACGGGCAGAAGCGGGCTCGCCGCCCCTCCGACTACGCCGTGCGCCTCAGGGAGAAGCAGCGGCTCCGCCGCATCTACGGCTTGAACGAGAAACAGTTCAGGAACCTCTTCGAGGAGGCGGCCAAGAAAAAGGGCGTCACCGGCACCGTCTTCCTCCACCTGCTCGAGTCGCGGCTGGATAACGTGGTCTACCGGCTTGGCATCGCCGCCAGCCGCCGCCAGGCCCGTCAGCTCGTCCGCCACGGCCACATCACTGTGAACGGCCGACGGGTGGACATCCCGAGTTTCCGGGTGAAGCCCGGCGACGTGGTGGCGGTGCATGAGAAGTCGAAAAACCTCGGGGTGATTCAGGCCAACGTCGAGCTGGCCAAGGGCCGGAAGGGCGTACCTTGGCTTGAGTTCGACGCCGAGAAACTCTCGGGTAAGTTCCTCCGCTACCCCGACCGCGAGGACCTCGCGCTGCCGGTGAACGAGCAGCTGGTGATCGAGTTCTACTCGAGGTGAGCATGGAGGCATTGGAGACCACCCGCATTCGCACGCCCAAGTTCGAGGCCAAGGTCGAGGGGAACTACGGCGAGTTCGTGCTCGAGCCCCTCGAGCGCGGCTTTGGCGTGACCCTCGGGAACCCACTCCGGCGCGTTCTGCTTTCCTCGATTCCCGGCACCGCCGTCACCAGCGTCTACATCGAGGATGCCCTCCACGAGTTCCAGACCCTTCCCGGGATCCGGGAGGACGTGGTGCAGATCGTCCTCAACTTGAAGGAGCTCGTGGTCAAGATCCTCGACCCCGACGTCGAGACCGTGACCTTAAGGCTCCGCGCCGAGGGGCCAGGCGAGGTCAAGGCGGGGGACCTGGAGGTGCCCTCCGACGCCGAGATCATCAACCCCGACCTCCACATCGCCACCCTCGCCGAAGGGGCTCGGCTCGTCATGGAGGTCCGGGTGGACCGTGGCGTGGGCTACGTTCCGGCGGAGCAGCACAACATCAAGGACCGGATCAACTCGATCCCGGTGGACGCGCTCTTTTCCCCGGTGCGCCGGGTCGCCTACCACGTCGAGAACACCCGGCTCGGCCGTCGCACCGACCTGGATAAGCTCACCCTCCGGATCTGGACCGACGGTTCGGTGAGCCCCCAGGCGGCGCTCGCCGAGGCGGTAAAGATCCTAAAAGGGCACCTCGACTTCTTCGCGCCCCTCGGTGAGGTGGCCGAGGAGGCACCGGCGGAGCCCGCGCCGGAGCCCGAGGCGGAGGAGCGGCTCCCGCTTGAGGAGCTTGGCCTTTCCACTCGGGTCCTCCATAACCTCAAGGAGGAGGGGATCCACACCGTCGAGGACTTGCTTGCCTTGAGCCTGCGCGACCTCAAGAAGGTTCCGGGCATCGGCGAGCGGAGCATCGAGGAGATCAAAGAGGCCCTGGCGGAGCGGGGGCTTGCGCTAAAGGAGTGAGAGCATGCGCCATCGCAAGGCAGGACGCAAACTCAACCGTCACTCGAGCCACCGCCTGGCGCTGCTTCGGAACCAGGCGACCCAGCTTTTGCGCCACGGGCGGATCGAGACCACGATTCCCAAGGCCAAGGAGCTCCGGCGCTTCGTGGAACCTCTGATCCACGTGGCCAAACGGGGCGACCTCGCCGCCCGGAGGCGGGTGCTCGAGGACATCCACGACAAGGAGGTGGTGCGGAAACTCTTCGACGAGATCGCGCCCCTCATGTCCGACCGCGCGGGTGGATACACCCGCATCTTAAAGCTCGCGAAGCGCCGCAAGGGCGACGGGACCCAGCTCGCCATCATCGAGCTGGTGGGTCTTGGGCGCGCCGAGGGGGCGGAAGAGGAAAAGGCCGAGGCCTGAGGGCCTCGGCCCTAGGGCGCGGGGGTTCCCCGCGCTTTTTTTATTCCAGCTCTGCGCTTTCCTCGACCTCGAGGGGCTCCTCGGTGGCCGGGGCAGGGTAGACCCGGCGGCCTCCGGGTTCGCGCTCGAGCACATCCCGGTAGTCGCGAAGATCGAGGAAGCGGTCGGCGGCGGAGCGGAGCTCGAGGTCCACGCTCTCATCCAGCCCCAGGATCCAGACCTCCTTGCCCATCCCCCGCACCGCCTCCACCGGGGCCGCGAGCCCGGCGGCGCCGGCGGCAAGAAGCGCCACGTCCCAGCGGGGGGCGGTGAGCAGGAGGTCGGTGGCGATGACCGCGTCGAACCGGGGCTCGGCGTGTACCTCCCGCCAGCGCACGGTGTAGCCCATGAAGACGAGGGCGTTTAAAAACTTCTTCTGCCGTTCGTCGGTGAGGTCGGTGACCGGGGCGTAGTAGAAGGCGTTGTAAAGCGCGTAGCCCTCACGGAAGTGGGCCAGGGTCTTGCGGTGGTCCACGTTCCAGCCCATGCGCCGGGAGGCGGAGTAGATGAACGAGCCGTCGATGAAGATGCCGAGCCTTTCCATGCGCCCTAGCTTACACGAAGCACGACTTTGCCGAAAACCTCGCGTTCTTCGAGTTTCCGGTGGGCGAGGGCGGCGTCTTCCAAGGGGAGCGTGAGGCCGACCACCGGCCGGAGCCTGCCTTCCTCGAAAAACCGCGCGATCCGGAAAAGGCGCGACTTCGAGGCCATCGTCGAGCCGTAGATGGTGAGCTGCCGGTAGAAGACGTGGGCGAGCGGCGTGGTCGCCTCGTAGCCGCTCGTCGCGCCTACCAGGGCGATCCGGCCGCCCGACCTCGTCGCCTTGATCACCCCTTCCCAAAACTCCCGGCCGGTGGAGTCGGCGACCGCGTCCACCCCCTGGCCCCCGGTGAGCTCGCGCACCCGGCGGTGCCAGCCCTCCTCGCGGTAGTTCACGGTCTCGTCGGCGCCGAGCTCGCGGGCAAGCTGGAGCTTCTCCTCGCTGCCGGCGGCGGCGATCACCCGGGCGCCGTAGAGCTTCGCGATCTGGAGCGCCGCCACCCCCACCCCGCTACCGGCGGCCATCACCAGCACGTGCTCGCCCGGCCGGACCCTGAGCTTGTCCACCACCATCTGCCAGGCGGTAAGGAAGGCGAGGGGAAAGCTCGCCGCCTCCTCGAAGCTCAGGTTCCCGGGCTTTTTCACCAGGTTGGCCCGGGGCACCACCACGTACTCGGCGTAGGTGCCGTCGGTGTGCTCGCCGAGGATGCCGTAGGTGGGGCAAAGGTTGTCCCTCCCCGCGAGGCAGGCCTCGCAGTGTCCGCAAGAGATTCCGGGGTTTAAGACCACTGCTTCGCCCAATAAATCCTCGCTTACCCCTGGCCCCACCGCGTCCACCACCCCGGCCCCGTCGGCGCCCAGGACGTGGGGAAAGGAGAGCCTAGGGTTCGCGACGCCCTTGCGCACCCAGACGTCGAGGTGGTTGACCGCGGCGGCGTGGAGCCGGACCCGGACCTCTCCCGGCCCGGGTTCGGGATCGGGGCGGGGGCCCAGCCGGAGCACCTCCGGTCCTCCAAAACCCTCGATGTAGACCGCCCGCATGTCCCAAGGATATCCGCCCCGGCGAGCGCCGGGGCGGGGCGCTTTTTGCCTCTAGCCGGCGATCTCGGCGACCGCCCGGGCGACCTCGTCGTAGGGGGGCTCGAGCCCGGGGTGCTCGGCCACCCAGGCCCAGCGCACCACCCCGTCCCCATCCACCACAAAGGCCGCCCGCTGGGCGAGCTCCTTGAGGCCCTTGAGCTCCGGGAGCACCACCCCAAACGCCCGGATCGCCTCCTTGTTGAAGTCGGAGAGAAGCGGGTAGGTGATCCCGTTCTTCTCGGCGAAGGCGGCCTGGCAGAAGGGGGTGTCGGTGCTGATCCCCACCACCTGGGCGCCGAGCTCGTTGTAGCGGGCCATCTGGTCGCGGAAGGTGCAGAGCTCCTTCTCGCAGACCGAGGTGAAGGAACCCGGGAAAAAGAGCAGGACCAAGGGCTTTCCCCGTCCGTACTCGGCGAGGTCCACCGGGTTCAGCTCGCGGTCAAAGACGGTCGCGTGGGGAAGTTTTTCGCCGATACCGATCGCCATACCGATCCCTCCCGGGCCACTTTACCCTTTAGTCCGTGAGGCTCAATGGGGCCGCGGGCACAAAGCGTGGGAGAATGGGCCCCGTGGTACGGGTCGAGGGGCGTTTCGCGACCTTTTTCCCGCCGCCGGGGGCGGCGGCGCTCATCGGCGACTTCACCGACTGGAAGCGCATGCCCCTGCCGATCGAGGGCCCCCTCACCCTCGAGCTCCCCCTAGACGCCTACGTCGAGTACGCCTTCTTGGATGCAAAAGGCCGCCCCTTCGCCGACCCCGAGGCGCCGAGGCCGGCGGAAAACCCCTGGTGGCCCTACGCCCGGGCCCTCACCACCGGGGCCTGGCGCTATGAGGCGCCGCCCCGGGCGCCGGTGCCCCGGGCCCGGCTTGCGCGGGAGCGCGTCTTTTCCGAACCCTTTTTCTCTGAGCGCAAGCTCTGGGTCTACGAGCCACCGGCCGAGCCCCGGGCGGTGCTTTTCGTACAGGACGGGGTGGCTTTTCTTCGGCTCGGGCGGATGGCGGAGGTGGCCGAGGCGCTTATCGAAGCGGGCGAGATCCACCCGGTGCGAATCGTCTTTTTGGAGCCCGAGGACCGCGACCGGGAGTACCGCATGGACCCCCGCTACCGGAGCTTCGTCCTCGAGGAGGTCCTGCCCCAATATGGCGGGGGGCTTCCCTTCGGCTTTTGGGGGGCCTCGCTCGGGGGGCTCGCCGCGCTTTGGCTTTGGAACCAGGACCCCGGGGCAAGCTTCGCCATGGCCCACTCGCCGGCGCTCCGCGCCCTCCCCGGGGGCGCGGACGCCTACGCCGAGCCCGAGTGGCTGACCGAGCGGCTCGTTCCCCACGGGGGCCGGGTGTACCTGGAGGTGGGGGTGCTCGAGTGGCTGCTCGCCCCCACCCGCAGGCTCGCCGCACGGCTATCGGACCTCGGGGTAGTCCACGCCTACCGGGAGCGGCCTTCGGGTCACAACTGGGTGACCTGGCGCCAGGGGATCGCCCCGGGACTTCGCTACCTCCTCGGGCGGGACCTCGCGCTTTAGCATCGGGCCATGGGACCCCTCGCTGGCCTCAAGGTGCTGGACCTTTCCCGCGTCCTCGCCGGACCCTTCGCTACCCAGGTGCTCGCCGACCTCGGGGCCCAGGTCTGGAAGGTGGAAAGCCCAAAAGGGGACGACACCCGCCGCTGGGGCCCGCCCTTCGCGAAGGGGGAGAGCGCCTACTACCTCTCGGCGAACCGAGGGAAAAAGAGCCTTGTCATCAACCTAAAGGACCCCCGGGGGGCGGCGATCGTCCGGGAGCTCGCGAAGCGGGCCGATGTTTTCATCGAGAACTTCAAGGCCGGGGGGCTTAAAAAGTATGGCCTCGACTACGAAGGTTTGCGGAAGGAAAACCCCGGACTCGTCTACGTCTCGATCACCGGCTTTGGGCAGACCGGCCCCCGGGCCAGGGAGCCCGGCTACGACGCCGCGCTCCAGGGGATCACCGGGCTGATGAGCATTACCGGTGAGCCCGAAGGCCCCCCGATGAAGGTGGGGGTAGCGCTCATCGACGTGCTCACCGGCTGGGCGGCGGTCTCGGGGATTTTGGCCGCCCTCCTTGAGCGCGAAAAGAGCGGGCTGGGGCAGTACCTCGACCTTTCGCTTTTCGAGGTGGGGCTCATGAGCCTCGTCAACCAGGCCGAGAGCTACCTGGTCACCGGCGTGCCCCCGCAGCGCCTCGGGAACGCCCATCCCCAGATCGTGCCCTACCAGGCTTTCGAGGCCGCGGACGGCTGGTTCATCCTGGCGGTGGGGAACGACGAGCAGTACGCTCGCATGTGCCGGGCGATCGGGCGGGCGGATCTCATCGAGGACCCCCGCTTTCGCACCAACGCCGACCGGGTGCGACACCGCGACGCGCTGATCCCGATTTTGGCCGAGGTCTTTCGGTCACGGCCGCGGGATGCTTGGATCACGCTCTTTAGGGCCCATGACGTGCCTGCCACCCCGGTCAACGACCTCGCCGAGGCCTTCGCCGATCCCCAGGCCGAGGCCCGGGGGGCGGTGTGGACGCTCCACCATCCGTTGATCGGCGCGCTCAAGACGGTGGCGAACGTCTTCCAGCACTTCTCCCGCACGCCGGCGGCCCCCGCCGGTCCACCCCCGCTGCTCGGAGAGCACACCTTCGAGGTCTTGAGGGAAGCGCTCGGGTACGGGGAAGAGACCCTTAGGACCCTTGCCCGCGAAGGGGTGATCGGTCAGCCCTCGTTCGGGTAAGCAGCCTCCACCGCGCGTGCGAGCGCTTCCCCCGGGGTCTTCCCCTCGCCCCGGTGGGCCTCGGTCTCCTGCTCGATCCAGACCTCGCTCTCGCCGAAGGGCCCTTCGGAAAAGAGCACCCCCCGCCAGCCATGCTTAAAGAGCCAGCCGATCGCCTCCCCCAGGCTTCCCGCCTCGATGTCCCGGAGGAAAAGTGTACGAGCTGCTTCCGGGCTGAGGTCGTCGGCGAACCCGGCGAGGGCCTTGGCCCGGCCGTAGACCGCGTCCCGGGCTTCCATGGCGCCGCCTTTTGCGAAGTAGCGCCTGAGTACCTTGAGCCAGTCGCCGCTTTTGGTGATGGGGGCCATTGCCTTATAGGCCGCCTCGAGCTCCTCCTCGGTGTAGCGGCGGTAGCGGTCGGTGTGGACCACCGTTCGCCGGGGCAGCCGGGGGCGGGGCGCGGGGCGTTCGGCGGGCACGCCCACGGTGATCCCCGAGATGGGGAGGACCCCCTCGGGGAGCTCGAGGATGCGCGTCACCTCGTCCACCCGGTTCAAAAGCCCGCCGATCCAGCAGATCCCGTAGCCCATCGACTCCGCCGCCACCGCCAGGTGGGCGCCGGCGAGGGCGGCGTCGAGGAGGGCGAAGTGGAGCGCGGTGCGGGGAAACGCGCCGAGGGTCTCGCCGCGGTGGGCGAGCAGCCGGCGGGTGCGGTAGACGTCGGCGAGAGGCACGAAGAACTCGGCGGCTTCGAGCACGTGCTTTTGCCCCCCGGCGAGCTCGGCGAGCTCGGCCCGGAGCGTTCGGTCCTTGACTCGCAGGATGGAATAGAGCTGGGCGCTCGCGTCGGTGGGGGCTTGCTGGGCGGCGGCGAGCATCGCATCCACGTGCGCTTCGGGAATCGGATCCGGGCGATAGGCCCGGACGCTTGCGCGCTGGGTGAGGAACTCGGGGACTTCCATCCAGGACAATGTACCCCCAAAGCCCGCCGGTATAATCCCCCCTGGTGCTTTAGGAGGGGATAGCAATGGCGATACGCGTGGCGGTGCCCAAGGAGACCGTGCCCGGCGAGCGCAGGGTCGCGCTCGTCCCCGACGTCGTGGCCCGCATGAAGCGGGAGGGCTACGAGGTTTGGGTGGAAAAGGGCGCGGGCGAGGGGGCCTACTACCCGGACGCCGCATACGAGGCGGCAGGGGCGAAGCTGGTCGATGGGAAGGAAGCCCTCTACCCGGAGGCTGATCTCGTGCTTAAGATCCAGCCCCCGAGCGAGGAGGAAGTGGACTTGATGAGGGAGGGGGCGGTGGTGGTGGGCTTCATGCAGCCCCACCGCTACCCCGAGCGGGTGAAGCGGCTGGCCGAGCGCAGGGTGAACGCTTTTGCGCTCGAGCTCATCCCCCGCATCACCCGTGCCCAGGCGATGGACGTCCTAAGCAGCCAGGCCTCGGTGGCCGGCTACAAGGCGGGCGTGCTCGCCGCCGACCTCGCCCCGAAGTTCTTCCCCATGCTCACCTACGCCGCCGGCACCATCCGCCCGGCGCTCGTCTTCGTGATCGGCGCCGGCGTCGCCGGGCTTCAGGCGATCGCCACCGCGAAGCGCCTCGGGGCGATCGTCGAGGCCTTCGACGTGCGGCGGGCGGCCGGCGAGCAGGTTAGGAGTCTCGGGGCCCGGTTTCTGGAGCTCGACATCGACGCCGAGGCCGAGGGCGGCTACGCCCGCGAGCTCACCCCCGAGGAAAAGGAGAAAGAAAAGCAGATGGTGGCCGACGCCATCGCCCGCGCCGACGTGGTGATCACCACCGCCCAGGTCCCGGGCAAGCCCGCCCCCCGGATCGTCACCCGGGAGATGGTGGAGCGGATGAAGCCGGGTTCGGTGATCGTGGACCTGGCCGCCGAGTCCGGGGGCAACTGCGAGCTCACCCAGGCGGGGGAGAAGATCGTTCACCACGGGGTGACGATCTACGGCCCGGTGAACCTGCCCTCCGAGCTACCGGTGCACGCCTCCGAGATGTACGCCCGGAACCTCTACAACTTCGTTTCGCTCCTGGCCCAGGGGGGCAAGGCGCTTTCCCCCGACTGGGAGGACGAGATCTTGGCTAAAAGCGTGCTCGTTTGGGACGGCGAGGTCAAGCACGAGCCCACGCGGGTACTCCTTGAGGGAGGCGAGGCATGATCGAGCTAGGTTTTTGGACCACCCTCTACATCTTCATGCTGGCGGCGTTCACCGGCTACGAGGTGATCAGCCGGGTGCCGGTCATCCTCCACACGCCGCTCATGTCGGGGTCGAACTTCATCCACGGCGTGGTGGTGGTGGGAGCGATGTTCGCGCTGGGGCACGCCCAGACCCCCTTGGAGCAGGCGATCGGCTTTTTCGGCGTGCTCCTCGGGGCGGCCAACGCCGCCGGCGGCTACGCCGTCACCGAGCGGATGCTCGAGATGTTTGAGAAGAAGAAGGGGGGCCCGGCATGACCTGGTTGATCCAAGCGATCTACTTCCTCACCGCGGTCGCGTTCATCTACGCCCTCAAGCAGATGAGCCACCCGAAGACCGCCCGAAAGGGCGTGGTCTACGCCGGGATCGCGATGGCGGTGGCGGTGCTCGCCACCTTCCTCTGGCCGGGGATGCAAAACCTCGGGCTGATGGTGGTGGCCCTGGTTTTGGGCGGCGCCGTCGCCTGGTGGGCGGCCAAGGTCGTCGCCATGACCGACATGCCCCAGATGGTGGCGATCTACAACGGCATGGGGGGCGGCGCCGCCGGCACCATCGCGGCGGTGGAGCTTTTGAAGGGCGAGCTCAGCCCCGCCTTCGCCGCCCTCGCGGTGCTCGGCGGGTTGATCGGCGCGGTGAGCTTCTCCGGCTCGCTCGTCGCCTTCGCCAAGCTCCAGCGCCTGATGAAGGAGCGGCCCATCACCTTCCCCGGTCAGCAGACCTTCAACCTGGTCTGGCTGGCGGTCACCGTGATCCTCGGCATCGTGCTGATCTTCAAGCCGGCGATCTCGTTGATCGTCCTCTTCTTCCTCCTGGCCCTCGCCTTCGGCGTGCTCATGACCCTCCCCATCGGCGGCGCCGACATGCCGGTGGTGATCAGCCTCTACAACGCCTTCACCGGGCTCGCGGTGGGCTTTGAGGGGATCGCCCTGAGCCAGCCGGCGCTGATGGTGGCGGGCACGGTGGTCGGGGCCGCCGGTACCCTGCTCACCCAGCTGATGGCCAAGGCGATGAACCGCTCGCTCGCGAACGTGCTCTTCGGCGCGTTCGGCGCGGTGGAGGAGGAGGGCCAGGTCGAGGGCGAGATGAAGGAGATCGGCCTCGAGGACGCCGCCGCCCTCATGGCTTACGCCAGCAAGGTGATCATCGTGCCCGGCTACGGGATGGCGGTGGCCCAGGCCCAGCACAAGATCAAGGAGCTCATGGACGAGCTGGAAAAGCGCGGGGTCGAGGTGAAGTTTGCCATCCACCCGGTGGCCGGCCGGATGCCCGGGCACATGAACGTGCTCCTCGCCGAGGCCGGGGTGCCGTATGACAAGCTCTTCGATCTCGACGACATCAACCCCGAGTTCGAGACCGCGGATGTCGCCCTGGTCATCGGTGCCAACGACGTGGTGAACCCCGCCGCCCGTCGCGAGGGAAGCCCCCTTTACGGCATGCCGATCCTCGACGTGGACAAGGCCAAGAACGTGATCGTGATCAAGCGCGGCCGGGGCAAAGGATTCGCCGGCATCGAGAACGAGCTCTTCTACATGCCAAACACCCGCATGCTCTTCGGCGACGCCAAGGACGTGGTCACCAAGCTGGTGCAGGCGATCAAGCAGTATTAGGAGAAGTGCGTAGGTGGGGCGGGGCCAACCGGTCCCGCCCCGCTTTTGGATGGCTTTAGGCCAACCTGAGGACGCGCGCTTGAGAAGGGGAACTTAAGCGCTGTACTGCGGTTGAACCCGTTTGCTTTCGGCGCTTGGTAGCGGGAACGCAGCTTCCAGAGTTTTGGGCGGGAGGTGAGCCCGGTCGGCCGCTTGGTGCGTTCGCGCCTTTTACACGGCTTTTAGAATGGGCTCACTGGACCCTTAAACCGACGGGCGTTGAGCGCGTGGTTCGCCGCGCCTATGTGGGCGGCGGTGCCCAAGACGACCGGTCCAGGCCCCGACGGGTCGGTCCTGCGCTCAAGTCCTGCTCGGAGCTGCCCTTTCGGCAGGCCCTTCGATCAGCGTCCTGCGCCCCGGGGAGGATGCGGAGTCCCCGGTCGCCCGCGCCGACCGGGCCAAGGCGGCGGGCTAGGGGCGGGTCGAGCTTTCCGCTTAGAGCCCGGCTTTCGCCCTTAGCTCCTCGACCCGGGGGGTTTCCTCCCAGGGAAAGCCCGCGCGGCCGAAGTGGCCGTAGGCCGAGGTCGGGGTGTAGATCGGTCGGAGCAGGTCGAGCTCCTCGATGATCGCCGCCGGCCGGGGGTCGAAGACCTCGCGGGCGATCTCGGTGAGCTTCTCGTCGGGCAGTTTGCCGGTGCCGAACGACTCCACCCGGATCGAGACCGGCCGCGCTTTGCCGATGGCGTAGGCGAGCTCTACCAGGACGCGCTCCGCAAGACCGGCGGCCACCAGGTTCTTGGCCATGTAGCGGGCGTAGTAGCTGGCCGAACGGTCCACCTTGGTGGGGTCCTTACCGGAGAACGCCCCGCCGCCGTGGGGCACCACCCCGCCGTAGGTGTCCACGATGATCTTGCGGCCGGTGAGGCCGGTGTCGGCGTGGGGACCGCCGAGGACGAACTTGCCCGAGGGGTTGATCAGGTACTCGGTCTCCGGGCGAAGGTACTCCTCGGGGATCGCCCTTTTGACCACCTTCTCGATCACGTCCTCGCGAATCTGATCGAGGTCGACCTCGGGGGAGTGCTGGGTGGAGACCACCACGGTCTTGACGAAAAGGGGCTTGTCCCCTTCGTAGGCCACCGTGACCTGGGACTTGCCGTCGGGCCGGAGGTAGGGGATCTCCTGGGTCTTGCGGGCCTCGGCGAGCCGCATGGTGAGGCGGTGGGCCAGGGTGATGGGTAGCGGCATCAGCTCCTCGGTCTCGGTGGTGGCGTAGCCGTACATCAGCCCTTGGTCGCCGGCCCCTAGGCGGTCCTTGGGGTCGGTGGACTTCTCCACCCGCACCTCGTAGGCGAGGTTGACCCCGCCGGCAATGTCCGGGCTCTGTTCGTCGATCGCGGTGAGCACCGCGCAGGTGTCGCCGTCGAAGCCGTATTTGGCCCGGGTGTAGCCGACGTCCTTCACGGTCTTGCGCACCAGGCCGGGGATGTCCACGTAGCCCTTGGTGGTGATCTCGCCGGCGACGAAGACGAGCCCGGTGGTCACCAGGGTCTCGGCGGCGACCCGGGCCGCCGGGTCCTGGGCCAGCATGGCGTCGAGGATCGCGTCGGAGATCCGGTCGGCGAGTTTGTCGGGGTGTCCTTCGGTGACCGATTCCGAGGTTACCAGCTTCACTCCCTACCTCCTTCAAAACGGGCCCCTCCGGGGGGCCCGGCTTGGCGACTTTCGAGTATACACCCGGCCGGTTAGCCGGAAAACCGCTTCAGGAGAAGTACGGCGTTTTGCCCGCCGAAGGCAAAGGAGTTCGAGAGGGCGTACTCCACCTGGGCCTCGCGGGGCTCGTTGGGGACGAAGTCGAGGTCGAGCTCGGGGTCGGGGTCGTCGTAGTTGATGGTGGGCGGGAGCACCCCGCGATCGAGCGCCTGGGCGGTGGCGATCGCCTCCACCGCGCCCGCCGCTCCGAGCAGGTGGCCGGTCATCGACTTGGTGGAGGAGACCGCGAGCTTCTTCGCGTGCGCGCCGAAGACCTTCTTGAGGGCAAGCACCTCGACGCGGTCGTTGTAGGGGGTGCTGGTGCCGTGGGCGTTGACGTAGCCCACTTCCTCGGGGGCGACGCCGGCCTCTTTGAGCGCCGCCTCGATCGCGAGCACCGCCCCGAGTCCCTCCGGGTGGGGTTCGGTGATGTGGTGGGCGTCGGCGCTCTGGCCAAAGCCCACGACCTCGGCGTAGATCTTGGCCCCGCGCTTTTTCGCGTGCTCCAGGGTCTCGAGCACCAGAATGCCGGCCCCCTCGCCGAGGACGAAGCCGTCGCGGCTCTTTGTGAAGGGGCGGGAGGCCCGTTCGGGCTCGTCGTTCCGGGTGGAGAGCGCCTTCATCACCGCGAAGCCCCCGATCGCCATCGGGGTCACCGCTGCCTCGGTGCCGCCGGTGAGCATTACGTCGGCGAGACCCGCCTTCAGGATGCGGTAGGCGTTCCCCACCGCGTCGGTGCCGGTGGCGCAGGCGGTGACCACGGTGCTCGAGGGGCCCATCAGTCCGTACTTCATCGCCACGTGGCCGCTCGCCATGTTGGCGATGACCATGGGGATGAAGAAGGGGGAGAGGCGGTGGGGGCCGCGCTCGAAGTAGACCTTGAACTGGTCCTCCCAGGTCTTGATCCCGCCGATCCCGCTGCCCACCAGGGTGCCGATCCGGGTCTTGTCGAGGGCGTCGAGGTCGAGCCCGGCGTCCCGGATCGCGAGCTCGGCGCCGATGAGGGCGAGTTGGACGAAGCGGTCGAGCCGCCGGATCTCCCTTTTGTCCAGGTAAGCCTCGACCTCGACGTCGGTCTCGGCGGCGATCTTGACCGGGAGCTTGTAGGCGTCGGGATCGTAGCGGGTGATCCGGCGGACCCCGCTCTTGCCCGCGAGCTGGGCCCGGTGGAAGGCCTCGGCCCCCACGCCGATCGGGGTCACCGGGCCGAGGCCAGTGATGACGACGCGGGGCATCCTAGCCGAGCCGGGCCTTGATGAACTCGACCGCGTCGCCGACGGTGCGGATCTTCTCCGCCTCTTCGTCGGAGATCTCCAGGCCGAACTCGTCCTCAAGGCCCATGATCAGCTCGACGATGTCCAGGCTGTCGGCGCCCAGGTCCTCGATGAAGCGGGCCTCGGGGGTCACCTTCTCGGCCTCGACGTCGAGCTTTTCTACGATGACCGATTTCACCTTTTCGAACACGTCCATAGGCTGCCTCCGAAGGGGGATTCTAACACGGGGTTTTAGTGGGGGGTCAGCCCGCCGTCGATGCAGATCGTCTGCCCGGTGATGTAGGCGGCGTCGTCGCTGGCGAGGAAGGCGACGAGTTTCGCCACCTCCTCCGGGCGCCCGAAGCGGCCGGCCGGGATCTGGGCGAGGTACTCCTTTTGCACCGCCTCGGGCAGGGCGGCGGTCATGTCGGTCTCGATGAAGCCGGGCGCGATCGCGTTGACGGTGACCCCCCGCTTCGCGTACTCCTTCGCCACGCTTTTGGTGAACCCGATCAGGCCGGCCTTGGCGGCGGCGTAGTTGGCCTGGCCCGGGGTTCCGAGCAGCCCGGAGACGCTCGCGATGTTGATCACGCGCCCGACGCGGCGGCGGATCATGCGCTTCACCGCCTCGCGGGTGAGCTTGAAGGCGGCGGTGAGGTTGGTCTTTAGGACCTCCTCCCACTCCTCGTCCTTCATTCGGATGAGGAGGTTGTCCCGGGTAATGCCGGCGTTGTTGACCAGGACCCCGAGGCCGCCGAGTCCCTCCTCGGCCGCTTGGACCAGGCGGGCGGGGGCCTCCGGGTCGGTGAGGTCCGCGCCCAGGATCAGGGCGCGTCGGCCCCGGGCTTCGATCTCGGCCGCGACCTCCTCGGCCTTTTCGCGGTTTCGGCCGTAGTGCACGGCGACGTCGTAGCCCCGGGCGGCGAGCTCGAGCGCGATCGCCCGCCCGATCCCCCGGCTCGCCCCGGTGACGAGCGCGGTCCTCGGAACCTTCATTGCGCCACCTCCCGTGCCTCTTCAGGGGTGGTCACCGGCTGGGCCCGTATCCCCTCCAGGGTGCGCCGGACCATGCCGGTGAGGACGTTGCCCACCCCGAACTCGAAAAACGCCCGGGCGCCGGCGTCGAAAAGCGCCTGCATCACCTCGACCCAGCGCACCGGGGCGGTGATCTGTTCGATCAAGAGACGCCGGGCCTCCTCGGCCTGGGTGACCGGCCGGGCGGTGACGTTGGAGTAGACCGGAAAGGCAGGGTCCTGAAAGGAAACCCCGGACAGCTCGCCCGCGAGCCTTTCCGCCGCCGGCGCCATCAGGGGTGTGTGGAAGGGAGCGGAGACGTTTAAGAAGACCACCCGAGCGCGTTTTTCCTTGAGGCGCCGGGCGGCCTCCTCTACTGCCTCCTTCTTCCCCGAGATCACGGTCTGCGCGGGGGTATTGAGGTTCGCGATCCAAACTTCTTCAAGCCCCGCGAGGGCTGCTTCGATCTCGGGGAGGGGGAGCTTCAACACCGCCGCCATCGCCCCCTCGCCCACCGGCACCGCTTCCTGCATGTACCGCCCGCGGAGGCGAACGAGCCGGAGAGCGTCCTCGAGCGCAAGGGTTCCCGCCGCCACGTGGGCGGTCCACTCCCCGAGGGAGTGGCCGGCGGCCGCTCCTGGGGGCGTGCCCCCGGCCTCGAGGTAGGCGCGGTAGGCGGCGTAACCCACGGCGAGCAGGGCGGGTTGGGCGTTCTCGGTGAGGGTGAGGGCTTCCTCGGGGCCCTCGAACATCAGCTTGAGGAGACCGGGAAGCGCGGCCTCGGCGCGCTCGAGCACCTCGCGGGCCGCCTTCGAGCCTTCAAACAGAGCCCGGCCCATCCCCACCGTCTGGGAGCCCTGTCCAGGAAAGAGCGCCGCCCTCACGCTTTCCCTCCGTACCAGGTGTGCACCGCCGCCGCCCAGGTGAGCCCCGCCCCGAAGGAGACAAAGAGCAGGTGGTCGCCGTCCTCCACCAGTCCACGGTCGAGCGCTTCTTTTAGCGCGAGGGGAATCGAGGCGGTGGAGGTGTTCCCGTACTTGTGGAGGTTCACCACCACCTGCTCCCAGTCGAGCCCGAGCCGCTCGCGGGCGGCGTCGATGATGCGCAGGTTGGCCTGGTGGGGCACGAAGAGGCGGATGTCGCGTTTTTCGAGCCCGGCCTTCTCGATCGCCTCCAGGGTGGCGGTGTCCATCACCCGCACCGCGAACTTGAAGACCTCGCGGCCGTTCATGTAGATCTTGTGGCTCATCCGGGTGCCGTCGGGGAGGGTGTTGGCGAGGGCGGCCATGTGCAAGGCCGGCGCCCCGGAGCCGTCGGCGCCGAGGACGAAGGAGCGGAAACCGTAGCCCTCGGGCACCCGCCCCACCACCGCGGCTCCGGCCCCGTCGCCGAAGAGGACGGCGGTGGAGCGGTCCCGCCAGTCGGTGATCTTAGAGAGGACCTCGGCGCCAATGACCAACACCCTTCGCGCGATCCCCGCCTCGACCTGTCCGGCCGCCTGGGCTAGGGCATAAAGCCAGCCGGGGCAGCCGGCGAGGAGGTCGTAGGCGGCCGCCTTGAGGCCGAAGCGGTGCTGGATAAGGGCGGCGGTGTTGGGGAAGTAGGCGTCCGGGGCGTTGGTGGCCACCACCACCTGATCCACCTCGGCAAGGGCCTCCTCCCCGTGGCGGCGGAGGAGGTCTTCCACCGCCTTCACCGCGAGGTCGTAGGCGTACTCGTTCTTCTCGGCGATCCTACGTTCCTTGATGCCGGTACGGGTGGTGATCCACTCGTCCGAGGTGTCCAAAAAAGAGGCCAGGTCCTCGTTGGTGAGGACCTTCTCGGGAACGTAGGTGCCGAGGGCCAAAAGCCCCGCCGGCACGTTAGGCCTCCGGGACTTCGAGAATCTTCTCGCCCTTGTAGTAGCCGCACTCGGGGCAGACGGTGTGCGGGGGCTTCATCGCGCCGCACTGGGGACAGGGAACGAGCGCGGGGGCGCTGAGCGCGTGATGGCTCCGCCGCTTGTCGCGGCGCGACTTCGAGGTCTTCTTCTTCGGTACCGGGTGCTTGGCCATGGTTCCTCCCCTGGCCCGGCGCGGGCCGAAGGGCCATTATAGCAGACCCCTCGCTTAGGAAAGCTCCTTCAAGAGTCCCTCGAGGGCGATAAAGGGGGTGGTCTTCTTGAGCTTGTGCCCGTGGCCGCAGTCGGTCTCGTTGAGGTCGGCGCCGCAAACCGGGCAGAGCCCGGCGCAATCCTCGTGGCAGACGGTGGTGAGCGGCATCTCCAGGGCGAAGGCTTGGTAGAGGAAACCGGAGAGGTCGAGCTCGGGCTCGCCGAAGTAGTAGACCTCCTCGGGCTCCTCGACCAGCTTCACCCCCTCGACCCCGGGCTGGTAGGCGAGGAGGTGCTGGAAGTAGGCGTGGATCGGCACCCGGGTGGGCTTCAGGCAACGGCGGCACTCCATCACTGCCTCGCCGTGGATCTCGCCGGAAAGCCAGAACTCGCCCCCCATGTGGGTGACCGTCACCTGCCAGCTCGCGGGCTCGGCGAGGGGGATGCCCCCAGCCTCGGGGCCTACGCGGCCCTGAATCTCGCCCTCGGCACGTTTGGTGCCGGGCTCCTTCAGGATGGAGGCGAGGTTGATGCTCTGGACGTTCTTCGGGTCCATCGGAGTAAGTTTAGGCGGACTTTGGCCTTTTGTCAAGGGGTATGCGCTTTCTATGCATAAAGAAAGAAAAGCGAAATGAGCGCGAAAACGCCCGCTTTCTGCTAGCATGAGTGCATGCGGCGTGTGGCCGTCCTTGGGGTGCCGATGGACCTGGGCGCGGGCCGTCGCGGCGTGGACATGGGCCCGAGCGCGATCCGCTACGCCCGGCTGCACGAGGAGCTTACCGCCCTCGGGTACCGGGTGCTCGAGCTCGGTGACTTGGAGGTCCCGGTGGCCGAGTCCCTCACCCCCGAGCCCCCGCCCCACCACGCCGGCGCCATCGCGGCGGTCTGCCAGCGGCTCTACGAGCGCCTCGTGGCCCTGGATGCGTCCGTTTTTCCGTTGGTACTGGGTGGCGACCACTCCCTTGCCCTGGGCTCGGTTCCGGGCGGCGCCCGAGGCGAGCGCGTAGGGGTGATCTGGGTGGACGCCCACGGCGACTTCAACACCCCCGAGACGAGCCCGAGCGGTAACGTCCACGGCATGCCGCTTGCCGCCCTTCTCGGCAAGGGCGACCCCCGGCTCGTGGGGGTCGGGGGGCCGGGCCCCAAGGTGCGCCCCGAGGACGTCGTGCTCGTCGGGGTGCGGAGCCTGGACCCCGGCGAGCGGGCGCTTTTGAGGGAGTCGGGGGTCCGGGTCTTCACCATGACCGAGGTGGACCGGATGGGAATCGCCCGGGTAGCGGAAGCCGTGATCGCGCAAATGCAAGGGCTTCCCCGGGTGCACGTTTCCTTCGACGCCGACGTGCTCGATCCCGAGATCGCTCCCGGGGTGGGCACCCCGGTCCCGGGCGGGCTTTCCTACCGCGAGGCGCACCTTTTCATGGAGCTGCTCTCGGAGGCGGGTTTCGTGACCAGCTTGGACTTGGTCGAGGTGAACCCCATCTTGGACCGGAGCAATCGCACCGCCGAGATCGCGGTCGAGCTCGCGGCCAGTCTGCTCGGAAAACGCATCCTCTAGGACGAACGGGTCCAAAGCGGAAGC
>CAYYAB010000004.1:18260-49410 GCA_964469895.1 uncultured bacterium
CAGAGCGTGCGAGCCGCTTGCGGTGGCGGCGTCGAAGCGCCTGGGCGGGATCGCCAGCTGGCTTTGCGGTATTGCCTTGGGCTTGTGGTCTCCCAAAGCGCCGGTGAAGGGCGAACCTAGCCCCGGTTACGACGGAAGAGACCGGCGAGGATCGAGCGGGTGCGATTGCAAACGGCGTTGTGCAGTGGCGTGGGCTCAGGGCCCGCCGAGATCGAGGCGGAGGAGAAGGCCCGCGTGGTGCTCGGCGTACTGATAGGCGAGGTAAAAGCCGGCGGGGAAGCCTTCATAGGAAAAGCGGAGCCAGACCCCGCCCTCGGCGAGGAGGCCCGACCAGCCGGAGCCGCCTCCACCGCCGAGTGCGGCCCGGGCGTAAAGCCGCCCCCAGAGCCCTTTGCGCTCGAAGCGGGCGAGCTCGTAGGCGAGAAAGCCGAGCCCATACCCATAACCGGCGGGGCTTCCGTGACCTTCCCCGCCAAAGAGAAAGGGGCCTGTGGCGCCGAAACCCCCGCCCCCGAGCTCGATCCCGCCCGCGCTCTGGTAGCCAAGACTGAAGTACCCCCCGCCTTGGGCCAGGGCGAGAAAGAGGAAAAGGGCGGGGAGCACGCGCTTCACGCGCGCCCCCTTTCTCCGGGGCAAAGGAGGAAGGCATCGAGCAGCATGCCCAGGCCGATTCCAATAAAGAGACCGGCGAGCATGCGATCGAAGAGATAGCCGACCCCCATGCCGATCAATGCAAGGGCCCCGGTGATCCGTCCACAACGTTTCATGCTTACCCAAGGTTGATTTTACACTGGGGCCGTGCTGGTGATTCCCGCGGTGGACATGCAAAAGGGGCGGGCGGTGCGCCTTTATGAGGGCGACCCCGAACGCGAGACCGTCTACTTCGAGGACCCGCTCGCGGCCGCGCTCCACTGGGTCAAGGAGGGGGCGCGCTACCTCCACCTCGTGGACCTCGACGCCGCGCTCGGAAAGGGGAATAACCGCGAGGCGATCCGGCGGATCGCGGAGGCGGTGCCGGTGCCCTTCGAGGTCGGCGGGGGGATCCGGAGCCTGGAGGCGGCGAGGGAGGTGCTCGAGCTCGGGGCCGACCGGGTGGTGGTGGGCACGGTGGCGGTGCGGGCCCCCGAGGTGCTGCGCCAGATGCTCGCGGAGCTTGGGCCCGAACGGGTGGCGGTGAGCGTCGACGCCCGGGGGCTATCGGTGGTGGTCGCGGGCTGGCGGGAGGCCACCCCGCTTTCCGCCCCCGAGCTTGCCCGCCGGCTCTGGGAGGAAGGGGTGCGCACCCTGATCTACACCGACGTCCGTCGGGACGGCACCCTGAAGGGCATGGACCCGGGGCCCCTCGAGGCGATGCGAGAGGCCTGGCCCGGTGATTTGATCGCCGGGGGCGGGGTGGGCTCGGAGGAGGACCTCCGCCTCATGGAGTCCCTCGGCGTGGACGCCGCCATCGTGGGGCGGGCGCTATACGAGGGGCGGGTGCGGCTTTAGTGCCCGAGCTTCCCGAGGTCGAGGTCACCCGGCGGGCGCTCTCGCCGCTCGTGGAGGGCCGGCGGATCCTCGATCTCGTCCACGCGGATCCCACCCGCTACCGGGACACCGAAAGGGCCCTGGGCCGGCGGATCCTGGGGCTTTTGCGGCGGGGGAAGTTCCTGCTCTTTCGGCTTTCGGGTGGGTGGCTTCTGGTCGTGCACCTGGGAATGAGCGGGGGCTTTCGGCTCCAAAGGACGCCCCACACCCGGGTGGTCTTCCGGCTCGAGGGGCAGGAGCTTTACTTCCATGACCCCCGCCGGTTCGGAAAGATCTGGGCGGTGCCCGAGGCCGGGCGCTGCCGGGTGCCGCTCCTTTGCCGGCTCGGACCCGAGCCCTGGGACCCGGCGTTTACCGCGGAGTACCTCTGGCAAAGGCTAAAGTCCAGCCGTCGGCCGGTGAAGGCGATTCTCATGGACCAGGCGGTGGTGGCCGGGCTCGGGAACATCTACGCCGACGAGGCCCTCTTTTTGGCGGGGGTCAGGCCGACCCGTCGGGGGACACGGGTCACCCGAGCGGAGGCGGCGCGGATCCGGGAGGCGATTCCGAGGGTGCTCGAGGCCGCCATCGAGGCCGGGGGCACCACCTTGAAGGATAGGAGCTATCGCCAGGTGGACGAGGCGATCGGCTACTTTCGGCTAAGGCTTTCGGTCTACGGCCGCAGCGGCGAGCCCTGCCCCCGCTGCGGTACTCCGATCCGCCGGACGGTGATCCAGGGGCGAAGCGCCCACTATTGCCCCCGCTGCCAGCGCTAGGGACAAAGCCCCTTACCGAAGACGAAGGGGCAGATCGGGTCGCCCGCCAGATCCCGGGCAAGGCCGCGGACCACGTCGGGACCTAGCGTTCCGCCCTGGGCGATCGCCATGCGGAGGAGTTTCGCTTGGGTCTCGTCGGCGGCCTCGAGGGTGCGGGCGAGCGCGTCGAGGTCGGCGTAGTCGGCGAAGACCCGCGAGAGCCTCCGCGCGAGGTAGACGCTCTTCACCTCGAGCGCGAGCGCCATCCGGGCGAGGGCCTCGGGGTCCTTGGGGAGCCGGAGGGTCCCGAGGTAGGGGTTCTTCTGGGGAAAGCTCACGCCGTAGGTCCGAAGCGCGCGCCGGATCGCCTCGACTTTCGTCCGCTCGCCGTCTAAGAAGTGGCGGTAGGGTTCGGCCGGGCCGAGGAGGGAGAGCGCCTTGGCGTAGAGCGCGTAGCTCTGGTAGGCCCCGCCAGGGGCTACCAGGAGCTCGGTGAGCCCCTCGCGGGCGGCGGTGGTGAGCGGAATGCCTTGGGCGAGTGCGGGAAGGGACAGGATCAGGAGAACAATCAGCCCTCGCATGTCCTTACCCTACCTTAGGTCGCGTTGACGCGGGCCTTTTCGTTTCCTAAAATGGGGCTTGCTGCGCGGTGAGCGTAGCTCAGCTGGTTAGAGCACCGGTCTGTGGAACCGGGGGTCATGGGTTCAAGTCCCATCGCTCACCCCAAAATCGCCGCCCTCCGGGGCGGCCCGGCGGCCCGGCCGCGACCGGCGAGGATGGCGGAACTGGTAGACGCGCCAGACTTAGGATCTGGTGGGTTTATCCCGTGCGGGTTCAAGTCCCGCTCCTCGCACCAGAGGCCGGGCCGCCCTTCCTTCCGAGGTGAACATGCCGGAGATCGTCGAACGTGAGGGTTGGCGCGTGCGCGTCCGCGGGGAGGTGCCCGCGGAAGAGGTCGAGGGGGCCTACCGCCTCCTCCTTTCCGAGTACAAAAAGCGCGTGCGGGTGCCGGGCTTCCGGCCCGGCCGGGTGCCTGAGCGGGTGCTCGAGGCCCGCCTCGGCCGCGAGGCGCTCCTCTCGGAGGTGCGGGAGCAGCTCATTGAGCGCCATCTCCCGGAGGTTCTAGAGGCGCTCGAGCTCACTCCCGTGGCCGTCCGCCGGGTGGAGGGGGAGCTCGAGCTCGGAAAGCCCTTCGTCTTCGAGGCCGAGATCGAGAACTACCCCGAGGTCGCGCTCCCCGACTGGCGGGGATTTGCGCTCGAGGTGGAAGAGCCCGAGGTGGGGGAGGAGGCGGTGGAGGCCGCCCTCATGGACCTCCGCCGCCGCTACGCCGAGGTTGAGCCCAAGGAGGGCCCGGCCGAAGCGGGCGACCTGGTGATCGTCGTCACCGAGGAGGGGAGCGAGATCCCGGTGGAGCTCGAGCGCGCCTACGACGAGGTGAAAGCGGCCCTCCTCGGCAAGCGGGCCGGGGACGAGGCCGAGCTCCCGCTCTTTTCCGAGGAAGGCGAGCCCACCGGCAAGACCGCCAAGGTAACGGTCAAGGAGGTCAAGGCGGTCCGCCTCCCCGAGCTCGACGACGAGTTCGCGAAGACCTTGGGCTACGAGACCCTTGATGAGGCCCGGGAGAGGATCCGGGAAGAGCTCCTCCGCCGCGCCCGGGCCGAGGCCGAAAAAGCCCGGAAGGAAGCCCTGCTCAATAAGCTCGCCGAGGGGCTCAAGGCCGACCTTCCGCCCTCGCTGCTCGAGGCCGAGGAGCGGGCGATCTGGGGCGAGATCGCCGAGGACCTGGCGAAAAAGGGCGTGCCGCTCGAGGACTACCTAAAGAGCCTCGAGCCCGAGAAGTTCGAGGAGCTCAAATCCGAGGTCAAAAAGGGCGCCGAGCGGCGGGTGCGCCGGGGGCTTGCGCTCGAGAAGCTCGCCGAGGAGCTCGGCACCGAGCTCTCCGAGGAGGAGTGGAAAGCCCACCTCGAGGAGCTCGCCCGGGCCTACGGCATGAAGCCCGCCGATTTCGAGCGGGCCCTGGGCGAAGACGGGCTCCGCCGGCTCTACCGCCGGCGGCTCCACGACAAGGCTTTGGAAGAGGCGCTTGCGAAGCTCGCGGCCTAGAATGGATAGTGCGATGGTGGTGCCCTACGTCATCGAGCAGACGAGCCGCGGCGAGCGGGTCTACGACATCTACTCGCGGCTGCTCAAGGACCGCATCATCTTCCTGGGCACGCCGATCGACGCCCAGGTGGCGAACACCGTCGTGGCTCAGATGCTCTTTCTCGAGGCCCAAAACCCCAAGGCCGAGATCAAGCTCTACATCAACTCCCCCGGCGGGGAGATCGACGCGGGGCTCGCCATCTACGACACGATGCAGTACGTCAAGCCGCCGGTCTCGACCATCGTGGTGGGGCTCGCGGCCAGCATGGCGGCGGTGATCCTGGCCGCGGGCGAGCCCGGCCGGCGCTTCGCCCTGCCCCACTCCCGGGTGATGATCCACCAGCCCTGGGGCGGGGCCCAGGGGCAGGCCACCGACATCGCCATCCGGGCGGAGCAGATCCTCAAGATGCGGGACACCCTAAACCGCATCCTGGCCGAACACACCGGGCAGCCCCTCGAGCGCGTGGCGCGGGATACCGACCGCGACTTCTGGCTCGACGCCGAGGAGGCCCGGGAATACGGCCTGGTGGACCGGGTGGTGAAGCGTGGCGAGGCGGACTAGGGCGACCTGCAGCTTCTGCGGTCGGGGCTACCCCGAGGTGAGCCGGCTCTTCGAGGCCCCGATCGGGGAGGTGTTCATCTGCTCCGACTGCGTGGAGCGCGCCCACGAGCTTCTGGTCGAGTCCCGGGAGACCGGCTACCGGGGGCCCGAGCGGCTGCCTACCCCGGCCGAGATCAAGGCCTTCCTCGACCAGTACGTGATCGGCCAGGAGGCCGCCAAGAAGGTGCTCTCGGTGGCGGTGTACAACCATTACAAGCGGCTTCGCCACCGGGCCGAGGCCAGTGAGGTCGAGATCCAAAAGTCCAATATCCTGCTGATCGGCCCCACCGGCACCGGCAAGACCCTGCTCGCCGAGACCCTCGCCCGCTTCCTAGAGGTCCCCTTCGCCATCGCCGACGCCACCACCCTGACCGAGGCCGGGTACGTCGGCGAGGACGTGGAGAACGTGGTGCTGAGACTTTTGCAGGCGGCGAACATGGACGTCGAGGCCGCCGAACAGGGGATCATCTACATCGACGAGATCGACAAGATCGCCCGCAAGTCCGAGGGCCCCTCGATCACCCGGGACGTCTCCGGCGAAGGGGTGCAACAGGCGCTCCTCAAGATCATCGAGGGTACGGTGGCCCACGTGCCGCCGCAGGGGGGGCGGAAGCACCCCCATCAGGAGCTGATTCCGGTCAATACCAAAAACATTCTCTTCATCCTCGGAGGGGCCTTCGAGGGGCTGGATGCGATCGTCAAGGCCCGCACCGACCAAAACCCCATCGGCTTCGCCTCCGGGGAGCAAAAGGAGGGGCGGCCCGAGGTGATCCCCGAGGACCTGGTGAAGTTTGGGTTGATCCCCGAGTTCGTCGGGCGGGTGCCGGTGATCGTCGAGCTGGAGCCCCTGGACGAGGAGGCCCTGGTGCGGATCCTCACCGAGCCGAAGAACGCCCTCGTCAAGCAGTATCAGGCGCTTTTTGCCATGGAGGGGGTGGCGCTCGAGTTCACCCCGGCGGCCCTTCGCGAGATCGCCCGCCGGGCGGTGGAACGGGGGACCGGTGCCCGAGGGCTCCGGGCGGTGATCGAGCGGAGCATGTACGAGCTGATGTACGCTTTACCCGGACGGAACGTGCAGCGGATCGTCTTCGACCGGCATCACCTCGACGACCCGCTTTCGGCGCTCGCCGAGGCGGAGCTAAGGCAGGCCAGCTAGGTATCAGGATGCGTATCTTTCAACGCGAACCCAGGCTACCCCTCTTGCCGCTTCGGAACCTGGTGCTCTTCCCGGGGGCCGAGGCCTGGATCGACGTGGGTCGGCCCGCCTCTAAGCGGGCGGTGGAGCGGGCCCTGGCTGAGGGCAAGAAACTCTTCCTCGCCACCCAGCAAGACGCGGGGGTGGACCACCCCGGCCTCGCCGACTTCTACCCCGTGGGGGTGGTCGCCGAGATCCGCCGGGTGAGCCGGCAGAGCGACGGCACCCTGCGGATCTTCGTCCGCGGGCTCGAGCGCGGGAAGCTCCTCGAGGTCGAGGAGGATGAAGCCCTCCTCGCCCGCTACCGGCCGGTTCCCGAGCCCGGGGTGCGCGACCCCGAGGCGGTGCGGGTCCTCTCCGAGCGGGTGCGCGAGGCCTTCGAGCGCTACCTGACCGGGCACAAGAACCTGCGCTTAGACCGCGGGCAGCAGGAGGAGATCCTCGCCGAGCCCGATCCCGCCCGGCTCGCGGACCGGGTGGCCTTCGTGGCCACCTGGAGCCCGGAGGAAAAGGCCTCGATTCTCGCCGAGGGAACCCTTGAGACGAGGCTTGAGCGGGTCCTTGGTCTGCTTCTTCGCGACCTCGAGCGCTTCGAGCTCGACCGCAAGATCGCCGCCCGGGTCAAGGAGCAGATGGACAAAAACCAGCGGGAGTACTACCTCCGGGAGCAGATGCGGGCGATCCAGAAGGAGCTCGGGGGCGGCGAGGACCACCTCACCGAGGTCGAGGAGCTAAGGGAGCGGATCCAGAAAAAGGGCTTTCCCAAGGAGGTCGAGGAAAAGGCGCTCAAGGAGCTCGCCCGCTACGAGCGGCTTCAGCCCGGAAGCCCCGAAGCGGGGGTGGTTCGCACCTACCTCGACTGGCTTTTGGACCTTCCCTGGCGCGAGGAGAGCGAGGACGTCTTCGACCTCGCGAAGACCCGCAAAAAGCTCGACGCCGACCATTACGCGCTGGAAGAGGTCAAGGAGCGGATTCTCGAGTTTTTGGCGGCGAAAAAGCTCGGCGGGGAGGAAGGGGGCAAGGGCCCGATCCTCTGCCTGGTGGGCCCTCCCGGGGTGGGCAAGACCTCGCTCGGCCGCTCCATCGCCGAGAGCATGAACCGCCGGTTCGTGCGCATCTCCCTCGGGGGGGTGCGCGACGAGGCCGAGATCCGCGGCCACCGGCGCACCTACGTGGGGGCGCTCCCGGGCAAGATCATCCAGGGAATGAAGAAGGCGGGAACGGTGAACCCGGTCTTCCTCCTCGACGAGGTGGACAAGATCGGCGCCGACTGGCGCGGCGATCCGGCGGCGGCGCTTTTGGAGGTCCTCGATCCCGAGCAGAACAAGGCCTTCCAAGACCACTACCTCGAGGTCCCCTACGACCTTTCCCGGGTCTTCTTCATCGCCACCGCCAACACCACGAGCACGATCCCCCGGCCGCTTTTGGATCGCATGGAGGTGGTGGAGATCCCGGGCTACACGCCCCTTGAAAAGCTTGAGATCGCCCGCCGCCACCTCTGGCCCAAGGTCGCGCGCCGGGCAGGGGTCTTGGACAAGGTCGAGGTAAGCGAGGAGGCGTTCCGGCGGATCATCGCCGAGTACACCGAGGAGGCCGGGGTGCGGAACCTCGAGCGCGAGCTCGCCAAACTCGCCCGCCGTCTGGCCAAGGCCTATCTCGAATCCCCTTGGGAGGGGGCGAGGCGGGTGGAGGCGGGGGAGCTCGAGCGATTGCTCGGGGTCCCCAAGTACCGCCCCGAGCGGGCCGAGAAGGAGCCCCTTTTGGGCGCCGCCCAGGGACTTGCCTGGACCCCGGTGGGCGGGGCGCTTCTCGTCGTCGAGGTGCTGGCGGTGCCGGGGAAGGGCAAGCTCAGCCTCACCGGCAGCCTGGGCGAGGTGATGAAGGAGTCGGCCCAGGCCGCCCTCACCTTCCTCCGGGCCCACGCCGAGCGCTTCGGCCTGGCTCCGGACTTCCACGAGAAGTGGGACCTGCACGTCCACGTCCCCGAGGGGGCGGTGAAGAAGGACGGTCCCTCCGCCGGGGTGACGATCGCCACCGCCATTGCGAGCGCCCTTTCCGGCCGCCCGGTGCGAGCGGACCTCGCGATGACCGGCGAGATCACCCTCAGGGGTCGGGTCCTCCCGGTGGGCGGGATCAAGGAGAAGCTGCTCGCGGCCTACAACGCAGGGGTTGACGAGGTGCTCCTGCCCGAAGAGAACCGAAAGGACCTCGCCGAGGTCCCCGCCGAGGTCAAGGAAGGGCTCAGGATCCGCTTCGTCGAGCGGGTGGAAGAGGTGCTGGAAGCCGCCCTCCTTCCTCCGCCCCCGGCGGCCGAGGCCGAGCGCGAGCGACCCTCGGGCTGGGCGGGGGCGAGCTAGAGCAGGTCGAGCAGGCGCCGGGCGAGCATCGGCGCCCGCAAAAACGCGGTCGAGCCGAACCCGGTAAAGAAAAAGCCGAAGGAAGCTTCGGCCAGAGGTTCACTCCGGCGGTAGCGAACCCCGCTAAAGACCCCGAGCGGCGTCGGCGGCCGGCCGAGCAGGCGGGCCGCCTTTTCCCGGAGCTCGGCGAGCTCACCCGCGGTCGGCGTGGGCTCGACGTAACGTTCTAGGGGGCGGTAGCTCCCGCCCACCGCTCCGCCGGCGTGGAAAACCTCCTGGATCGCTCCGTCCCCGGGTTCGGCGACGAGCAGCAGGCTGCCTGCGGTAAGGGTGGGGTCGGCTTCGACGAACCCGGCCCCCTCGGCCCCCGCCGCCCAGATCACCGTCCCCTTTAAGTAGCGGCCCGAGGCAAGCCATAGGCCCCCTGGCTCGGGGAAGAGGACCCGGTCTTTGATCCGGGGGATTCCCGCAAGAAGCGCGGCGATCAGGGGGCGTGGGCGAAGCCAGAAGGCCCCGGGCAAAGAAAGCCGCTCGCCCTGCCAGCGGTATTCGAGCCCCGAATCCTCAAGGCCCCGTTCGAAACGGGGCCTGACCGCTTCGGGCACCCGGTGGTAGAGGCCGAAATGCAGCCGGGTGAAGCGGCCGTAGAACCGGGCCGCAGCTTCGAGCGCCCGCGCCGCCTCGGGCACGGGTTTTCCCCGCTTTGCCCGCACCGGGTTCACCACCGCCGCGGGGGCGTGGCTCGCCCCGGTACCCGCGGCGACGACCAGGACCCTTCGCCCGGCCTCGGCGAGGGTGCGGGCGGCCACCGCCCCGGCGATTCCCGCCCCCACCACTAGGAAGTCGGCGCTAGCGTCGGTAGCGGCCTCGCTCCTTTTGGGCAAGGCCGCGACGGACGAGCCCATCGAGAACCTCCCGGGCCTGGAGCTCGGAGACCCCACCGATCCTCGCAAGCTCGGTCGGGTCGGTTGAGCCCCGGCGGTAGAGCAGGCGGAGGGCCAGGCGCTCGAGCGCCCACGGCGTGGGTCCTCTGGTCAGGTGCCGCTGGGCCCAGGCGTAGAAAAGCCAGGCTCCCAAAACCCCGCCCAAGAGGGCCAGCGGAAGGCTCTGGAACTGGAACCAAAGGGGCGCAAAAAGCAGGCCGAAACCCGCGAGCGCCAAGGGTAGGAAGACGAGACGCGTCACCCTAGGCCACCGCCTCCTCCCGAGCGGGGCGGTAGAGGACCTCGGTGACCTCGCCGAAGAGCAGGTGGGGGCTCGCTTCGGTGATCCGCACCCGGTAAAGCCCCGGCACGGGGGCCTGATCGCCAGGGACCAAGACGGGGTGGTTCCCCCGATCGTGCCCCTCGGCGAAGCCGGTCTCCTTGGCGTCCCCGCGGATTAAGACCTCGACCTCCTTGCCTACCCAGCCGCGGTTTTTCAGAAGGCTCCACTCCTTTTGCTTCTCGATGAGGCGCTTGAGGCGTTCAACCTTCACCTCGCGGGGGAGGTCCTCGAAGTGCTCGGCCGCCGGCGTCCCCGGCCGGGCGGAGTAGATGAACATGTACGCGTGGTCGAACCCGACCTCGTCGTAGAGCGAGAGCGTAGCCTCAAAGTCTTCCTCGGTCTCGCCGGGGAAGCCGACGATGATGTCGGTGGAGAGCACCGCGTCGGGCAGGTAGTGGCGAATCGTCTCGATCCGCTTCAGGTAGTCCGCCCGCCGGTACTCCCGGGCCATGCGCCTTAGGATCCGGTCCGAGCCCGACTGCACCGGCAGGTGAATGTAGCGGGTGATCGCCGGGGTCTCGGCGATGGCCCGGACGATCTCCTCGGTGAAGTTCACCGGGTGGCTGGTCAAAAAGCGCACCCGGGGGATCCCGAGTTCGCCCACCATCCGGAGGAGCTCGGCGAAGCTCGGGTAGTCGGGGCGGTCGTTTCCGTAGGAGTTGACGTTTTGGCCGAGCAGGGTGACCTCGACCACCCCGGCGGCCTTGAGACGCTCGATCTCCTCGAGGATGAGCTCGGGGGGGCGGCTGACCTCGACCCCGCCCCGGGTCCGGGGCACCACGCAGTAGGTGCAGCGGTGGTTGCAGCCGCGAATGATGGGGACGTAGGCGGAGAGTGCCCCCGCCGGGGGCGGCGCGACCACGCGGTTTAGCTCCTCGTGGAAAGCGACGTCCCAGAACTTTGAGTCGGCGGCGAGGGCTTTTTCAATCTCGGTGAGCGCCCCCGGGCCCAAGAGGACGTCCACGTCGAAGCGCCGGGCGATCTCCTGACCCTCTTCGAGCTGCGCCAGGCAGCCCATCATCCCGATCCTAAGGCCCCGGCGTTCCTTTTCCTTTTTAAGCTTCCCGAGAAGGCTCTTGACCTTCTCCACGGGTTTGCCGCGAACGGCGCAGGTGTTGACCAGAACGAAATCGGCGTCCTCGATCGTGTCCACGATCTGGGCGCCGAGGCTCACGAGTTCCGAGGCCACCAGATGGGTGTCGTACTCGTTCATCTGGCAGCCGTAGGTAACGATGTGTACCCGCATGCTAGGTCACCAGCCCGGCTTCCTCGATCAGGCCGCGGTAGATCTCGCCCGCGAGCCGCACCACCTGCTCCGCCGCCTCTGGCCCCTTGAGCCCTTGGGGAACCCGTTGATGGGCGACCCGGAGGGCTTCCACCAGGAGTTCTGGAACGAGCGGGGCGGCGGGGGCGGGTTCCGCGGGGTTTTCGCCCTTGGTCTGTCGGTTGCCACCGGAACGCCTCGTGCTCCGCCCCTCGAACTCGCCGTAGCGGGCCTTGAGGGCCTCCAGAGCAAGCTCCGCCGCCACGCGTTCGGCCTCGCGGCGGGTCGAGCCCTGGCCCGTGGCTACTACCTCGTCGCCGATGACCACGTCGCTGATGTAGAGCGGGTCCTTTTCATCGCCGGTGCCCTTGGTGTCGTAGCGGGGCTTTTTCAGGCCGAGTTTTCGGCAATAGGCATTCAAGGCGTTCTTGGGATGCGTCATCGTTGACCTCGGGGACGGCCCTGGGGCCGAATCCGATTTTAGCACGCCTGGGGTCAAATGTCCTAGAATGGGGGGGATGATCCGTATTTTGCTGGCCGACGACCACGCCCTCTTCCGCCAGGGACTAAAGAGCTTGCTCGAGGCCGAGGGCGACCTCCGGGTGATCGGCGAGGCCAAGGACGGCCGCGAGGCACTCCGGGCGGCCTTGGAAACCAACCCCGATGTGATTCTCATGGACATCCAGATGCCCGGGCTCGACGGGGTGGGGGCCACCAAGGAGATCCTCAAGGAAAAGCCCGACGCCAAGGTGGTCATGCTCACCATGTACCGGCAGGACGCCTACGTCTTCGAGGCGGTAAAAGCCGGGGCCCGGGGCTACCTTTTGAAGGACGCGAGCGCCGACGAGTTGATCGACGCGGTACGGCGGGTGGCGGCCGGGGAGGTGCTCCTTGATGCCGAGCTCGCGGAGCAGATCATCCAGGACTTCCGGGCAAAAGAGGCCGAGATTCCGAAGTCCCGGCGGGCCGACCTCACCGACCGCGAGGTGCAGATCCTGAGGCTGCTTGCCCAGGGGGCGACCAACCAGGAGATCGCCGACGAGCTCGGGATCAGCGAGAAGACCGTTCGCAACCGGCTTTCCGAGATCTTCGCCAAACTCCACCTCAACAACCGCACCCAGGCGGCGCTCTTCGCGATCCGCGAGGGGCTCGCCGATTTTGAGGACTGAGTGGACCCCAAGGCCCTCCTGGCGAAGTTCGCCCCGATTGCGGGCGAGGACGCGCGCCGCGCCTTCATTTGCGATGTCCTGAGGCTAAAGGGGTTTGCTCCCCGTGTGGACGCGGTGGGGAACGTGCTCGCCGGGGAGGGGCCGGTTTGGTTTGCCGCCCACTACGACACCGTGCTTACGCCCCGCCCCATCGAGGAGCGGGGGAGGCGCTGGTACGCGCCGGCGGTCGGGGATAACTCGAGCGGCGTGGCGGTGCTGCTCGCGTTGGCGGAGGTGGGGGCGGGGGCCGGCTATGTCTTCACCGTGGGCGAGGAGGGGCTTGGGAACCTTCGGGGCGCCCGGGCGTTCCTTGAGGCGGTGCGGCCCCGGTACTTCGTGGCGGTGGACGGCTACCTGGGGACGGTGGTGCCCTGGGCGGTGGGCTCGGAGCGGCTTGAGGTCGTCTTCAAGGGCCCCGGGGGGCACGCCTGGGGCGACCGCGGGCGAGCGAGCGCGATCCACGCCTTGGGGCGGGTGGTCGCCGCGCTCTATGCCCTCGAGCTCCCCCCGGACGCGAGCCTGAACGTCGGCCGGGTCTGGGGCGGCGGCGCGATCAACGCGATCGCCGCCGAGGCGGGGCTTTGGCTCGACCTTAGGGCCACCCGGAGTGAGGTGCTCGCCGAGCTCGCCGAGCGGGCGCGGCGGGAGGTGGCCGAGGCGGCCCGCAACGCCGGGGTCGAGGCCGAGATCCGCGTGCTCGGGAGCCGGCCGGCCGGCCGGACCGCAAGCCCCGAGCTACTCGAGGCCGCCCGGGAGGCGATCCAGGAGGCGGGGATGCGGCCGGAGGAGCGGGCCGCCTCCACCGATGCCGCCGCCGCCGTCCTCCATGGGGTGCCTGCCATCGCGGTGGGGGCTTACCGAGGGGGCGGGGCGCATACCGAGGAAGAGTGGGTGGAGCCGGATTCCCTCGCCCAGGGGCTTCGAGTGCTCAAGGGGCTTCTCACCCGGCTACGATAGGAAACGTGGATCTGCTTGAGCGCATCCGAAGGGACGGGGTCTTCTACCTCTTCCAGGAAGGGGCCGAGGGGCCCCACTACGCCACCCTCGAGCTCGAGGACGGGGCCTACCTCTACGCCTTCAGCGACGAGGCACAGGCGCGGGCGCTGGCCGAGCGGCTCGACGCCGAGGTGGGCTATTTCCCCGAGCCCACCGCCCTCGCCGAGGGCCTGCCCGGGGTGCGGGGGCTCCTGCTCGATTTCGATCCCGAGACCGAGGAAGCCTACCGGGTACGCTGGGAGGACCTGTGAGGATCGGCGTTCTCGACACCTGGCTCCCTCGGCGCTACCTGCCCTTCTGGCGTGCTTTTCTCGCTGAGCTCGGCGCCGAGCTCGTGGCTCCTGAGGCACCCTTCACCGAGGCGCGCGCGTTCCCCGCCGAGGGGGTGGGCGAGGCCGGCCGGGCGGCGCTGGGTCGGATCGCCGAGCTCAAGGCACTTGGGGTGGACCGGATCCTCCTCCCCGATATCCAGCTCGGGGTCGAGGCCGAGCGGGGGAGCGGGGCCTGCCCCTGGGTGCGGGACCTGGCCGCGGTGGTTCCGCTTTTCGTGCCGGGGGTTCCGCCCCTTCTCGTCGTGCCCGGCGAGCTCCGCGAGGGGACCCTCGCCCGGGCCGCCGAGCTCGGGGCCACCCTGGTCGAGAACCCCCAGCGGGTGCGGCTTGCGCTCGAGCGCACCCGGGCGAGGGTGGCGCCGCCCGGGCCCTTTCGCCCCGACTGGGCGGCTCCCGAGGGGGCGCTCGGGCTCGCGGCGCCGCCTTATGTGCTCGAGGAGGAACGGCTATACGCCGGGCTTCGCGAGGCGCTTTCGCCTCTCGGGCTGACCCTCGCGGACCGGGCTCCGGCCGAGCTCCGGGCGGAGGGGGCGCGGCTTGGACTTAGGCTCAAGCTTCCCACCGACCTCGAGTGGGCGGGAGCGGCCCACGCCCTTGCCCGGCGCCACGACGTGCGGGCGGTGGTCCTCCTCTACGAGGGCGCCTGTGAGGGAAGTGCCCGGGCCGCGCGCTGGATCGCCGAGCGCCTGCCCAAGCCGGCCCTGCCCGTGACCCTGGACGAAGACCCGGAGGAGGTGGCCCGCCGGGCTAGAATGACCCTTGGTGGGAACTGACCGGTCGGTCATTACTTACGTTCGCCCCTACGCCTGGAAGTACGTTTTCGGGCTCGTCTTCGGCCTTTTGGCCATGGCCGGATCGGTGGCCGCGCCCTTTTTCCTGCGGCTCGCGGTGGATGCGATCCGGGAGGGGGCGCCTTACCGCGTTTATCTTCTCGGGCTGCTCCTCGTGAGCGGGGGGGCCTCGTTCTTCTCCTGGGCCCAGCGCCGGGTCGCCATCGTCGCCAGCCGCCAGGTGGAGGCCGACCTCCGCCGGGCGATCTTCGCCCACCTCCTCACCCTCGATCCCGGCTTTTACCACCGGCGCTCGGTGGGGGACCTGATGAACCGGCTCAACACCGACCTCCAGGCGGTGCGGGAGATGCTCGGCCCGGGGGTGAACATGGGGTTCCGGGTGGGGCTTTTCATCCTGGCCGCCTTCGCCGCCATGTTCTGGGTGAACGCGTGGCTTGCGCTCTGGGTGAGCCTTTTTGCCCTCCCCGCCTTCCTCGCCGCCCGGCTCTTCGTGGCGCTAGAGGAAAAGCGCTGGGCCGAGGCGCAGGCCACCTACGACCGGATCACCGCCCGGGTGGAGGAGGACCTCGCCGGGATCCGGGTGATCAAGGGGTTTGGGCTCGAGGATCGCGAGCGCGCGCGCTTCCTCGCGCTTAACCGGGAGTACGTGCAGAAAAACCTCGGCCGCGCCCTGGTCGAGGGGCCGATGCACGCGGCGATGAGCCTGATCATGGGAGCGGCGGTTTTGGTGTTGCTCTACCTTGGGGGGCGCGAGGTCATCGCCGGTCGCATGACGCTCGGCGCCTTCGTTCAGTTCAACGCCTACCTCGGCCTCCTCACCTGGCCGGTGCTCGGGATCGCCTGGGTGCTCGGGCTCTTTCAGCGGGGAAGGACCTCGTTTCGCAGGTTGGTCTCGCTTTTCGACGAGCGCCCGAGGATCGCCGACGGCCCGGAGACCGACTTTGGAATCCGGCGTCTTGAAGGGGAGGTGCGGTTCGAGAACGTCGGGCTCACCCTCGAGGGCAGGCGGCTCCTTTCCGAGATCGCGCTCCGGGTCGCGCCCGGGAAGACCCTCGGGATCACCGGCCGCACCGGGAGCGGGAAGACCCTGTTGCTGAGCCTGGTGCCGCGGCTCCTCGAGGCGAGCGAGGGGGTGGTCCGGCTGGGCGGCCACCCGGTTCAGAAGATCCCCCTCCGGGTGCTCCGCGGCGCGATCGGGATGGCGCCCCAGGAGCCCTTCCTCTTTTCCGAGACGATCTTCGAGAACATCGCCTTCGGGCTCGACGCTCCCGATCGCGCCCGGGTCGAGTGGGCGGCCCGGCTCGCCGGGATCCACGAGGAGATCCTCCGCTTTCCCAAGGGGTACGAGACGGTGGTGGGGGAACGGGGGGTGACCCTCTCCGGCGGCCAGCGCCAGCGGGTGGCGCTCGCCCGGGCGCTTGCCCGCCGTCCCGAGATCCTGATCCTGGACGACGCCCTCTCGGCGGTGGACGCCGAGACCGAGGCCAGGATCCTGGAGGGGTTGAAGGAGGTCTTGGGCCGGCAGACCACCCTGCTCGTGAGCCACCGGGTGAGCGCCCTTCGTCATGCCGACTGGATCGTGGTCCTCGAGGGGGGGCGGATCGTCGAGGAGGGGACCCACGAGGCGTTGCTCCGGCGGGGCGGGGTATACGCCGAGCTCGAGCGCCTGCAACGGCTGGAGGAGGAACTTTGAAGGGGCAGGTTCGGCGCATCCTTGCCTACGTGCGGCCTTACCGCGCCCAGGTCGCGCTCGCGCTTTTCTTGATCCTGGGCACCACCCTGCTTGCAAACCTCCTGCCCCTCGTCTTCAAGTTCGCGGTGGACGAGGCCCTTGCCCCCAAAGGCCCGAAGCCCCTTCCCGACCGGGAGCAGGCGCTTTTCTTGGCGGCGGCCTTTTTCCTTGGCCTAAAGCTCGCCGACGCGCTCTTTCGCTTTTCCCAGACCTACCTGCTCGCCTGGATCGGGCAGAAGGTCCTCTTCGACCTCCGCCGCGACCTCTTTGACAAGTTGATGCGGCTTCACGTCGGCTACTTCGACCGCACCCCTACCGGGCGGATCCTCACCCGGCTGACCTCGGACGTGGACGCGATCCACCAGTTCATCACCGGCGGGTTGGTGGGATTCGCCGCCGATCTCTTCATGCTCTTCGGGATCATGGGCTTCATGCTCTGGCTCGACGGGCGGCTCGCGCTTTTCGCCTTCTGGGTGATCCCGCCGCTTTTCGCGCTCACCACCTGGCTCCGGGTGCGGATGCGGGCGGCTTACCGGCTGATGCGGCGGCGGCTTTCCGAACTGAACAGCTTCCTCGCCGAGAACCTCGCCGGGGTGGTCACCGTTCAGCTCTTCACCCGGGAAGCGCGACAGCTCGCCAAGTTCGACGACAAAAACCGCGCCCTGCTCGCCGCCCACGTCGAGGTGATCCGCTGGTTCGCGCCCTTTTTCCCGCTGGTCGCCTTCTTCGGCGAGCTGGCGACGGCCTCGGTGCTCTACCGCGGGGGCGAGGACGTCTTCCGGGGAGCGGTGAGCCTGGGGCTCTTGGTGGCGTTTTTGGACTACACCCGGAACTTCTTCGAGCCGCTTCGGGACCTTTCCGACAAGTTCAACATCTACCAGTCGGCGATGGCGGCGGCCGAGCGGATCTTCGCCCTTTTGGACGCGCCCGAGGAGGTCCGGGACCCGCCCGATGCCCTGCCGGTGAAGCGGCTTCTGGGCGAGATCCGCTTCGAGGACGTCTGGTTCGCCTACGAGGGCGAGGACTGGGTGTTAAAGGGGGTGTCTTTCAAGGTGCGTCCGGGGGAGAAGGTGGCGCTCGTCGGGCACACCGGGGCGGGGAAGACCAGCGTGATCAACCTGATCGCCCGCTTTTACGACGTGCAAAAGGGGCGCGTATTGGTGGACGGGGTGGACGTGCGTAGGTACCGTCAGCGCGATCTCCGGCGGGCGCTCGGGATCGTGATGCAGGAGCCCTTCCTCTTCTCCGGCACCATCGAGGAAAACCTCCGCCTCGGGGACGCCACGATCCCCGAGGAACGGCTTTGGGAGGTGCTCGAGCTCGTGGGCCTCGCCGACCGCATCCGCAAGCGGGCGGGGGGGCTCAAGGCCAGGCTCGGCGAGCGGGGCGCCGGGCTCTCCACCGGGGAGCGCCAGCTTCTCGCCCTGGCCCGGGCCCTCCTCCACAATCCCGATATCCTCCTCATCCTCGACGAGGCCACCGCCAACGTGGACAGCGAGACCGAGCGCCGGATGCAGGAGGCGCTAAGGCGCGTCTCCCAAGGCCGGACCACGGTGGTGATCGCCCACCGGCTGGCCACCGTTAAGGACGCCGACCGCATCCTGGTCTTCCGTCGGGGGGAGCTGGTCGAGGAGGGCCCCCACGAGGCCCTCCTCCAAAAGGGCGGCTACTACGCCCGGCTCTACGCGGTGGCCTCGGGCGGTTAGTCGGCGATGGCCCGGGCGAGGAGCTTGCCCTTCGGGTCGTAGAAGCGGACCTCCTCCACCGGCCGGAAGAGCTCGAGGATCACGAAGGGGCTGGTGAGCGCCTGGGTGGTCAGGGCGCCGGGGGGCGGGGTTTTGAGCTCGAGGGTGAACGAGGCGGTTCGCCCCGCGACCCGGCCCCCAAGCACCTCGATCCGGTACCCGCCGGTGGGCTTCATCCCCCAGAAGAACCCCGCCAGGCAGCGGCCGCGCTCGAGCACCGGCGGCCGCGCCTTAGGCAGCCGGTTCCCGTAGGCGAGATCCCAAAGCTCGGCCACGCCGCGGGGGCTGCAGGCCAGGTAGGCCATGGGGGTCCGCCCCCGGTAGGCGGCGTAGCTCCCGGTTTCCCGCACTTTCCACGTTACAAGCGGCGTGCTCCGCTCGCGGATCTCCCGCTGGATCCGGAGGGAGGCGAGCCGGTGCACCCAGGGCCGGGGCTCGAAGCGGTAGGGGCGGTGAACCGGCGCCGCCCGCTCGAAGACAAGGAGGGGGCGGCCGCGGGCGCGGAGCTCGAGCTCCCGCCGGACCACCCGGGCTTCATTGGGGGTGAGCCTTTGCGGGCGGAAGGGTTGCTCCTCCGGCACCTTGAGCACCGTCTTCCCGGCTTCAATCGGTCCCGAAAGCCGCCACCAGACCTCGCCGTCGTAGTACCAGCTCGCGAGCAGGTCTACCTCGGTCTCGATCGCGTAGGCCTCGGCGAAGGGATCGTAGCTCGCCTTTACCGCCGGGCGAACCGGGGGCAGGACCTCGCGCCAAAGCGGCATCCCGTTCACCCAGAGCGCCCCCGGAATCGCCCAGGGCGAGGGCTCGCGGCCGGGGAGCTCGAGCGTAAGCCGCTCCCCATCCAGCAGGACCTCCATCGGGTCCCCATAGAAATAGGCCCAGCGCTCGCTGGCCTCGGGGAAGAGGAGCTCGATCTCGTGCACGTTGAAGTAAGGGTGTTCGGGCATGACCATCCGACAGCCGCCGAGGAAGAGCGCGGCCAGGAGAAAAGCCAGACTCAGGCGTTTCATCGCCTCATTCTAGCGGGCGTCCGTGCCCCGCAAGGGTGAGGGTTCTTGAAGGCGGCTTAAAGTCGGCCGGTGCGGGGGTCGAGGGCGTCGCGAAGCCCGTCGCCCAGCAGGTTGAAGCCGAGCACCGCCAGCATGATCGCAAGCCCGGGGAAGAGGCTGATCCAGGGGGCGGTTGCGAAGTACTGGAATCCCCGGGCGATCATCACCCCCCACTCGGGCGCCGGCGGTTGGGCCCCGAGCCCCAAAAACCCGAGCCCGGCGGCGTCCAGGATGGCGGTCGCGATCGAGAGCGTGGCCTGGACGATCAGGGGTGAGAGCCCGTTTGGGAGGATGTGCCGCAGAAGAATCCGGCCGTTCGTGGCTCCGAGCGCCCGGGCGGCGGCGACGAACTCCTGCTCCTTTAGCGAGAGCACCATGCTCCGGGCGAGCCGGGCGAAGACCGGGATCTGCACCACCCCCACCGCCAGCATCGCGTTCTCGATTCCAGGTCCGATCACCGCCACGATCGCGATCGCGAGCAGGATCGAGGGGAAGGCGAGCATGATGTCGATGAGCCAGCTCACGAAGAGGTCCACCCAGCCGCCGAAGAACCCGGCAACCAGGCCGAGGAGGGTGCCCGCGACCAGGGCGAGCCCCACCGCCACCACGCCCACCCGAAGGCTGATCCGGGACCCGTGCCAAACCCGGATCAGCAGGTCCCGGCCGAGCTCGTCGGTGCCCATGGGGTGCTCGATCGAGGGCGGTTTGAGCCGCAACCGGAGGTTCCGGTCCTTGGCCGGGTCGTAGGGGGCGAGGAGCGGGGCGAGGAGGGCGAGGAACACGAAAAGACCCACGATGAAAAGCCCCGCCTTGCCGGAGGAAGAGCGCAAGAAGCGCCTCAGCGCTTGCTGGGTAGGGGTGCGGGCGAGCGTAGCCACGGCCATCTCCTAGCGGTACTGGATCCGGGGGTCCAAAAGCCCGTAGGAAAGGTCCACGAGCGCGTTCACGATCACGTAGACGGCGGCGATGAAGAGGGTGCCGCCCTGCACGATTGGGTAGTCGCGGGCCTGGATCGCGTCGTAGAGCCACTTTCCGATCCCCGGCCAGTTGAAGATCGTCTCCGTGAGAATGGCCCCGGTCAAGAGGGTGCCGAACCAGAGCCCGATGATGGTGATCACGGGCAACATGGCGTTTTTCAGCGCGTGCTTGTAGACCACCACCCGCTCGGGAAGCCCTTTGGCCCTCGCGGTGCGCACGTAGTCCTGGGAGAGGACCTCGAGCATCGAGGAGCGCATCATGCGGGCGATCACCGCCGCGGGGATCGAGCCGAGCGCGAGCGATGGGAGGATCAGGTGCCTAAGGGCGTCGGCGAAGACATCGGGCCGGCCCTTGAGCAGGCTGTCGAGAAGGAGAAGGCCGGTCACCGGCTGGAACTCGGTCCCGATCCCGAGCCGTCCCGAGGGGGGGAGCCAATGCAGGTGCACCGCGAAGATGTAAATCAGCAAAAGACCCAGCCAGAAGATCGGCATCGAGACCCCGACGAGCGCCCCGGTCATCACCAACAGGTCGGCGAGCGAGTTCTTTCGGATGGCGGCGAGGATGCCGGCGGGAATCCCCACGAGGAGCGCTACCGTCATCGCCCCTAGGGTGAGCTCGAAGGTGGCGGGAAAGCGCGCTTTGAGCTCGGCGGCGACGTCCACCTTGGTGAAGATCGAGCGGCCCAGGTCGCCCCGCAGGATCCGGGCTAGGTACGCGGGGTACTGGGCCTCGAAGAGCTTCTCGATCCGGCCGGTCTCGCGGTAGGCCCTGAGGTTTAAAAAGAGGGGCTTATCAAGGTTCAGCTCTCGCCGGAGGCGCTCCAGCGCCTCCGGCGTCGCCCGCTGGCCGAGCATGACCCGCGCCGGATCGCCGGGGATCAACCGCACGAAGGTGAAGACGAGGAGGCTCACGCCGAAGAGCACCGGGATGAGCCCGAGAAAGCGCCGGAGGGCGTAGGCGGCCACGGCCCTGAGTATACGAAAGGGCCGGGGCAAAAAGCCCCGGCCCGCCGCCCCAAAGGGGCTACTTCACCTCGACCATGTAGAGCTCTTCCGAGCCCAAGGGGCTTGGGATGTAGTTCTTCACGTTCTTGCGAGTGGCGTGGAGCGGGTTGTTGTGGGCCACCGGGATCGAGAGCACGTACTCGTGCACGAGTCGCTGGGCCTCGGCGTAGAGCTTTTTACGCTCCTCCAGCGAGGCGGTGACCCGGGCCTTTTGGATCAGGCCGGCGATCTTATTGCAGTAGTCGGTTTCGCAACCGAGGTTGGTCTTGATCGAGGTGGGACCGAAGAAGGTGTAGAGGTAGTTGTCGGGGTCGGGGTAGTCGGGGCTCCAGCCCAGCATGTACATGGGGAACTTGCCCTGGTCGTAGTCGGAGAGGTAGGTGCCCCAGTCCTCGGTTTTGAGGCTCGCCTTGATGCCCACGTCGGCGAGGTAGGTGGCGATGGTCTCGGCGATCGGCTGAGGCGCGGGGAAGTAGGGGCGGGAGACCGGCATGTACCAGAGCTCGGTCTCAAAGCCATTGGGGTATCCCGCCTCGGCGAGGAGCTTCTTGGCCGTTTCGGGGTCGTAGGGGAAAGGCTTGATATCGCCCGCCCGGCCCCACATCGCTGGCGGCACGAACTCGCTCGCCCGCTCGCCGAGGCCGCCGTAGAAGGCGTCCACGATCGCCTGCCAGTCCACCGCCAGGGCGATCGCCTTGCGGACCTTGAGGTTGTCCAGGGGCTTATTCTTCTGGTGGAAGGCGACGTAGCCGATATTCAGGCCCTTTTGCACCACCGCCACCAGGTTGGGGTCGGCCTTGATGGTCTTCAGATCTTCGGGGGAGAGGTTGTTGGCGATGTGGATCGAGCCCGCCTTCAGCTCGGCGAGGCGGCTGGTGGGCTCGGGGATGCCCCGGAAGACCAGGGTTTTAACCTTGGCCTTGTTCTTTTCGTTCCAGTAGTTTTCGTTGCGTTCGAGCACGACCTTGTCGCCGATCGTCCAGCGCTTGAAGACGAAGGGACCGGTACCCACCACCCCGACCTCGGGGGTCCCGTACTTCTCGGGGTCGGCCATCACCGCCTTGGGGCTGTCGATGCCAAAGTAGCTGGCGGCCACCATCTGGGGGAAGAAGCCCACCGGCTGGGTGAGGTAGAAGCGCACGGTGTACTCGTCCACCACCTCGACCCGGTCGATCACCGAGCCCTCGCCCTTGAATCCGCCGAAGACCCAGGTGAAGGGGACGAACTCCTTGCCGCCCCGGTAGGGGTTTTGCTTATCGTTCCAGCGGTCGAAGTTGAACTTCACCGCCTCGGCGTTGAAGGGGGTGCCGTCGTGAAACTTAACCCCCTTGCGGAGGTAGAAGGTCCAGACCTTCGAGTCCTCGCTCGCCTCCCAGCGCTCGGCGAGCCCGGGGATGGGGTTTACCGTGCCGGGCTCGAAGGCCACCAGGGTTTCCACCACCTGCTTGGCCACCCGGAGGGAGTTCCCGTCCTGGGCGTCGGCGGAGTCGAGGGTCTTGGGCAGGTCGGACTGGCCGTAGACCAGGGTCTGGGCCAGCCCGAGCCCGCTGAGGGCCAAAAGCAAAACGCCGAGTACCGTCCACTTCTTCATAACCACCTCCCAAAAATCGTGTTCTTACCGAGATAAGTATATGCCGCCCCCCGCGGGGGCGGCAAGGAAAAGCGCGTTTTTAACCGCCGAGGTAGGCGCGCTTGACCTCTTCGTTCTCGGCGAGTTCCTTCGCGGGGCCCGAGAGGGTGATCTCGCCAGTCTGGAGGACGTAGCCGCGGTGGGCCACCTGGAGGGCCTTGAGGGCGTTTTGCTCCACTAGAAGAATGGTCTTTCCGCGCTTATTCAGCTCGGCGATGGTCTCGAAGATCAGGTCCACGAGCACCGGAGCGAGGCCCATGGAGGGCTCGTCCATGAGGAGAATCCGGGGGTCCTGCATCAACGCCCGGCCGATCGCGAGCATCTGCTGCTCGCCGCCGGAGAGGGTGCCCCCGAGCTGCTTGCGGCGCTCGGCCAGGCGGGGGAAGAGGTCGAAGACCTCGGCCTTTCGCTCCTCCACCTTGTGGCGGTCGTTTTCCAGGTAGGCCCCGATCTCGAGGTTTTCCTCGACGGTGAGCCGGGGGAAGATCCGCCGTCCCTCGGGCACGTGCCCGATGCCGCGCTTCACGATCAGGTGCGCGGGGAGGTGGTGTACCGCCGCCCCCTCGAAGAGGACCTCGCCCTCTTTCGGGTGGATCATCCCCGAGATGGTGCGGAGCGTAGTGGTCTTGCCGGCGCCGTTTGCGCCGATCAGGGTGACGATCTCCCCCTCGAAGACCTCGAGGTTGATCCCCTTCAGCGCGTGGATCTGGCCGTAGTAGGTGTGGACGTTCTTGAGCTCGAGCACCTTCTTCATGACGACGCCCCCTCCGCGGCTCCGCGGCCGAGGTAAGCCTCGATCACCCTCGGGTCGTTTTGGACCTCCTCGGGCGTGCCCTCGAGGATCTTGGATCCGTAGTCGAGCACCGCGATCCGCTCGGAGATGCTCATCACCAGCTGCATGTCGTGCTCGATCAGGAGGATCGTCACCCCCAGGTCGTTCCGGATTCCCACGATGCGCTCTTGCAGGTCCTCGGTCTCCTGGGGGTTCATCCCCGCCGCCGGTTCGTCGAGGAGGAGGAGCTTGGGCTCTAGCGCGAGCGCTCGGGCGATCTCGAGCCGCCTCTGCTCTCCGTAGGGGAGGTTCTTCGCCAGCTCGTGAGCGCGATGGGAAAGCTGCATGTATTCGAGAAGCTCCATCGAGCGCTCAAGCGCCTTCTTCTCCTCCCGGTGGAAACGCGGGGTGCGCAACAGCGCGTCGGCGTAGCTCGTCTTGGTGTGTACGTGCCGCGCCACCATCACGTTCTCCACCGCGGTCATCGAGCCAAAGAGGCGAATGTTCTGGAAGGTCCGCGCCATCCCGCGGGCGGCGATCCAGGCCGGGTCCTTGCCGGTAATTTCCTCGCCGTCAAAGAGGATCTTGCCCTTGTCGGGTTTGTAAATCCCCGTAAGCAGGTTGAAAAAAGTCGTCTTGCCGGCGCCGTTTGGCCCGATCACCGCGAAGATCATGCGGCGGGGGATCTTGAGGCTCACGTCGTTCACCGCCACCAGGCCGCCAAAGGTCTTGGTGACGTGCTCGACTTCGAGGATCGGGGCCTCGCTCATGCCTCCTCCTTTTTCATCTCCAGCACGTGGCGGCGCTCGGGGATAATGCCCTCGGGCCGGTAGATCATCATCAGGATCATGATCAACCCAAAGACCATCCGCTCGTATTTCGCGGGCTCGAGCTGGTTGGGGAGGTTGGCGAAGTTGTACTTGAAGAAGCCGAGGTCCAGGGTGAAGCCGGCGTTTCTAAGGTTGTTCAAGTAATCCGAGGCCGACTTCAAAAGGTCCACGTTCAAGATCGTCACCGTGGCCGCGCCTAGAATCGCCCCCGGGATCGAGCCCATCCCGCCCAAGATCACCATCACCAGGATCATGATCGACTGGATCAGGGTGAAGGACTCGGGGGAGACGTAAAGCTGCTTGGCGGCAAAGAGCGCCCCCATGGCGCCAGAGAAGCTCGCGCCGGTAGCAAAGGCGAGGAGCTTGGTGGGGAAGAGGGGAATCCCCATCGCCCGGGCGGCGGTCTCGTCCTCGCGGATCGCGATCCAGGCCCGGCCAAAGCGGGATCGGTCGAGCCGGATATTCACCAGGGTGACGATCCCGATGATGACGAGTACCAGGAGATAGAAGAAAAGCGGGTAGGCCTCGGCCCGGGAAAGTTGGAGCCCAAACTTTTCAAGCAGCGCGATAAACCAGTCGATCGGCGGTCGCTGGATCGGGGTGATGCCCTGGGGACCGTTGGTGATGTTGATGGGCTGGTCGAGGTTGTTGGCAAGCACCCGCACCACCTCGCCGAGCCCCAGGGTGACGATCGCCAGGTAGTCGCCCTTGAGCCTAAGCGCCGGCGAGCCGATCACTACACCGGTGATCGCCGCCACCACCACCGCGATCAGCATGAAGAGGTAGAAGTACTCGCCGGGCAAAGGGAAGATCTTCCAGGGCATGAACTCGTTGGCCTGGGGTGAGCCGAAGATCGCCCAGGTGTAAGCACCCACCGCGAAGAAGGCGGCGTAGCCCAGGTCAAGTAGCCCCGCAAGCCCCACCACCACGTTGAGCCCGAGGGCCATCGCGGCGTAGATGCCGGTCTGGATGCCGAGCTCAAAGAGGAAGGAGTTTTTAAACCCTGCGGCGGGGATAACAAGCAGTAGAATCGCGCCCCCGATCAGGATCTTGAGCCACTTTGGAATGGGCTGGAGCAGGGCGGCGAGGAGAGCGCCCAGGGTGAGCAGGAAGGGCAGGGTGCTTCGTGGGTTCGCGAGCAGCCAGAAACTCGCCACGAGGGCGACGATCGCGATCACCGCGCTTAGGAGCAAGGGGTTTTCGCGGAGCTTCTTCATACTTTCTCCCCCAGCTGCTGGCCGATGATGCCCTGCGGCCTAAAGAGCAGGATGAAGATCAAGATCATAAAGGCCAGGATGTCCTTGTACTCGGTGCCCATGGCGCCGTTGGTGAGGAAGGTGAGGTAGGTGCCGCCGAGCATCTCGAGCATCCCGAGCACCAACCCGCCCACGGCGGCGCCGGTGATGTTGCCGATGCCCCCGAGCACGGCGGCGGTAAAGGCCTTGATGCCGGGGATGAAACCGACATAAGGGTGAACCAGGGTGTAAAGCAGTCCGAAGAGCACCCCGGCGACCCCGCCCAGGAAGCCGCCGATCAGGAAGGTGCGGGAGACGATCACGTCGGGGTCGATCCCCATGAGGCTCGCGGTCTGGGCGTCTTGGGCTACCGCCCGGATGGCGATCCCCAACTTGGTCTTGTGCACGAGCCAGTTGAGGCCGTAGAGCATCGCCAGGCTGACCACGATGACCAGGATCGACTTCATCTGGATGGTCATGCCGAGATCGGTGAAAACCACATGCCGGTAAAGCACGAGGAAGACCAGGGTAAGACCGGCGGCGACCCAGCTGAGGGTGCGCCCCTTGGCGGGGGCGCGTTTTGCAAAGCGCCTGAGGAGCCAGTCGCCGAAGTAGGCGAGCACCCAAAAACCCACCCATACGGTGAGGGCGATGACGAGCACGCCGATCCAGTTGGGCAGGTTGTAGGTCGCCTCGAACACGGCAAAGGAGGGGTAGCGCCGGTAGAAGGCGTTGTGCCAGAGCCCCTCGATCAGACGCACCAGGTCCTGCAGGAAGAAGGAAACGCCGATCGCGGTGATGAGCGGCACCAGCCGGTTGGTGGTGCCCCGCTTGCGAAGCGGGCGATAGGCCAGGCGCTCGACCAGGATCGCCACCACCGCGGCCACCGTGCCGCCGATCAAGAGCGCCAGGGCGAGGAGCAAAAAGGGGTTGGCAATGGCGCCTTTTAATAGGATGAAGGTCTCCGCCCCGGCTACCGCGCCGGCCATGAAGATCTCGGAGTGCGCGAAGTTAATGAGCTCGAGCACCCCGTAGACCATCGTGTACCCGAGGGCGATCATCGCGTAGACAAAGCCCAGGATGAGCCCCTCAAGGAGCACGCTAGGCAGGAGCTGGATCAGTATCTCGAGCAAGGCGCACCTCCCGGCGGTGTGAAAACGCGCATAACGTTGAATAACTTAGCACAGCCCACCGCGCTTGGCGAAAAAAGGAAGGGGGCCTTGCGCCCCCTTCCGCTAGGCCCACACCTTTACTTGATCGCCTCGCACTTGGTCGCCGGCGCGGGGAAGGAGATCACCTTCACCACCTCGCCGGGGTACTTGGCCTCCTTCAGGTGGACGACGAAGTAATCCGCCTTCTTCCGGTCGCCCTTGTAGTCGAAGGCGACGTGACCGGTGACGCCCTCGAGGGTGGTCTGCCGGATCAGCATCGAGAGCTCGGCCCGGGTCGGGGCCCGGTGGGCGTAAGAGACGAAGTTCTTGAGGGCTTTGATGATCACGTTGGCGGAGTCGTAGCCGTAGATCGCGAAGGACTCGGGCTTCTTGCCGAACTTCTTCTCGAACTTCTCGGCCATCGCCTTGGCCTTGGGGTACTTCTCGATGGGGCCGGCGACGGTGGTGTAGTAGGCGCCCTTGGCGGCCTCGCCGGCGATCTCCACGAACTTCGAGGAGTCAAGGCCGTCGGGGCCCATGAAGGTGGCCTTGATGCCGCGCTCGCGCATCTGCTTGAGGAGCACCGCCCCCTGGTTGTAGATGCCGCCGAAGTAGACGAAGTCCGGCTTCTTGGCCTTCATCTGGAGGATGAGGGCCTGGAAGTTGGCCTTCTCCTCGGTGCCCACGAAGCCAACCACCTGGGCGCCGAGCTCCTCGGCCTTCTTCTTGAACTGCTCGGCGATGCCCTGGCCGTAGGTGGTCTTGTCGTGGACGATAAAGATCCGCTTGGCCCCGAGCTCCTTCACCGCGAACTCGGCCCCGGCCGGGCCCTGCACGTCGTCACGGCCGACCAAGCGGTTGACGTTCAGGTAGCAGCGGTCGGTCACCGCCGGGCCGGTGTTGGCCGGGGAGACCATCGCGAGCTGGTAGTCCTTGTAAACCTCGGACGAGGGGATGGCCACGCCGGTGTTCAGGTGGCCGACGATGGCGACGATCTCGGGGTCGGTCACCAGGCGGCGGGCCACCGCGACGCCGACGTCGGGGTTGGCCTGGTCGTCCTGCGGCGCGAGCTCGAGCTTGAAGCCGAGCTTCTCGAACTCGGGCTGCGCCTCCTCCACCGCGAGCTGGGCGCCGAGCTTGATCATCTCACCCAGCGCCGCCTGCTCGCCGGAAAGCGGAGAGACCGTGGCGATCTTGATCACGTTGCCCTGCGCCAGGGCGCTCGCACCTAAGGCCAATGCCAGAGCCAAAAGGACTTTTTTCATATCCCCCTCCTTCTCTGCGAGTTCTAAACGCTCGCGAGGGCATTTTACAAAAAAATGCACCGCCCTTGTCAATAAAAACCCCCGCCCCCGGGGCGGCGGTCGCGCGAAAACGAGCGTTTAGTACTTGATCAAGTAGCGGTCGAGCTCCCACGGGTGCACGGTGATGCGGTAGTCTTCCCACTCAAGCCTTTTGGCCTTCAGGAAGTGGCGGTAGATGTGCTCGCCGAGCGCTTTTTTCATTACCTCATCTTTCTCCAAGGCGTCGAGGGCCTCCCGTAGGGTGCCGGGTAGCTCCTTGATCTTGTGGCGACGGCGGTCCCGCACGCTCATCTCGAAGATGTTTCGCTGGATTGGGGGCGGCGGGGTGAGGCCCTTTTTGATCCCGTCGAGCCCGGCGGCGAGCATGACCGCGAGCGCCAGGTAGGGGTTCGCGCTGGGGTCGGGCACTCGAAACTCCGCCCGGGTGCCCACCCCGCGGCGGGCCGGGATTCGGATCATCGCCGAGCGGTTCGAGACCGACCAGGCGATGTTGGTGGGGGCTTCGTAGCCTGGGGTGAGGCGTTTATAGGAGTTCACCAGCGGGTTGGTGACCGCCACCATGCCGGCCGCATGGGTAAGTAGCCCGGCGATGAACGATAGCGCGGTCTCCGAGAGCTGGTACTCGGCCTTCTCGTCGTAGAAGGCGTTCTTGCCGTCTTTAAAGATCGAGAGGTGGGTGTGCATCCCCGAGCCGTTGATGCCGACGATGGGTTTCGGCATGAAGGTGGCGTGCAGGTCGTGGAGCAGCGCTACCCGCTTGACGATGAACTTGAAGGTGGCGATGTTGTCGGCGGTGGTCAGGGCGTCGGCGTACTTGAAGTCGATCTCGTGCTGTCCCGGGGCGACCTCGTGGTGAGCGGCTTCGATCTCAAAGCCCATCTCCACCAGCACGTTCACCATGTCGCGCCGGGCCTCTTCGCCCTTGTCCAGGGGGGCGAGGTCGAAATAGCCGGCGTCGTCGTGGGTCTCGGTGGTGGGAAGCCCTTCTGAATTTCGGAGAAAGAGGAAGAACTCGGGCTCGGGCCCCGCGTACATGTGGTCGAAGCCTAGCTTTTGGAGCTCCTCGATCTGGCGCTTTAGGGCCTGGCGCGGGTCGCCTTCGAAGGGGGTGCCGTCGGGATAGGCGACGTCACAGATCAACCGCGCCACCCGCCCCCGGGCCGGGTCCTCGATGAGGTCGGGGAAGATGGCGAAGGTGCGGTAGTCGGGCTTTAAGAGCATGTCGGACTCTTCGATCCGGGTGAAGCCCTCGATCGAGGAGCCGTCAAACATGATCTCGCCGTCTAAGGCCTTCTCGAACTGGCTTACTGGGACCTCGACGTTCTTGCCCACGCCCAGGATGTCGGTGAACTGCAACCGAAGAAAGCGGACTTGGTTTTGCTTGAGTTCTTTGAGGATCTCCGCCTTGCTGAGAGGCATGCGGATAGTTTACCGAGGTAGTGCGGCATATTCATGCGAAGGCGGGCGGGCGTATCTTGACGCCAGATGTTCCGACTCAGCGGAACGCTTGGTATGACTTCTCGGCTTCTTGGAAGGTTGTTCCCGCCTTTTCAGGCGAGATGTGCCGCATCCTATTGACAAGCGTGCGCTATCTTGAGTACGCTTTGCCGCGTAAGTTTACGCACGGAGGTGTGCCGTGTTCAAAGATGCGAAGGAAGCCGTTAAGTTCATCAAGGAAAAAGGTATCGCGTACGTGGACCTAAGGTTTTCCGACCTTCCCGGGCGCTGGCAGCACTTCACCGTGCCCGCGCACGAGGCCGATGAGAACTTCTTCAAGCTCGGCGCGGGCTTCGATGGCTCCTCGATTCAGGGGTTCCAGGCCATCAACGAGTCGGACATGCTGCTTCTCCCCGACGTTTCCACGGCCTTCGTGGACCCCTTCGCGGAGCACCCCACCCTGGTGGTGATCGCGGACGTTTACGACCCGGTGGAGAAGAAGTACTACGACAAGGATCCCCGCGGGGTGGCCAAGAGGGCGGAGGAATACCTCAAGAAGACCGGGATCGCGGATGTTAGCTACTGGGGTCCGGAGATCGAGTTCTTCATCTTTGACCAGGTTGGCTACTCCATCGAGCCCCACAACTCGGGCTTTTGGATCGAGTCGGAGGAGGGGCACTGGCACTCCTACGAGGGGGGCGACGGCCTTTGGATCCGTCCGAAGGAGGGCTATTTCCCGGCGCCTCCGGTGGACAAGTACCAGGATCTGCGGAGCGAGATGGTGAAGAACCTGGAGGCCACCGGGGTTCAGGTCGAGCTCCATCACCACGAGGTGGCTACCGCCGGGCAGGCGGAGATCGACATCCGCTTTGACACCCTCACCCGCACGGGGGATAACGTCTTCAAGTACAAGTACGCGGTGCGCCAGACCGCGGCCAGGGCGGGGAAGACGGTCACCTTTATGCCCAAGCCGCTTTTTGGCGACAACGGCTCGGGGATGCACACCCACCAGTCGCTTTGGAAAAACGGCGAGCCGCTTTTCTATGACGAGAAGGGGTACGCCGAGCTCTCCAAGCTGGCGATGCACTACGCCGCCGGGCTTCTCGCCCACGGGCCCGCGCTTGCGGCGATCACCAACCCCACGGTGAACTCCTACCGCAGGCTCGTGCCGGGCTACGAGGCCCCGGTGAACTTGATCATCTCGCGCCGGAATCGCTCGGCGATCATCCGGATTCCCATGTACTTCACGGGCCCCAAGTTCAAAAAATCCAAGCGGATCGAGTACCGGGCGCCCGACCCCTCGGGGAACCCTTACCTGACCTTTGCCGCCATGTTGATGGCAGGCCTGGACGGAATCCGCCGGGAGCTCGAGCCCCCGAAGCCGGTGGACAAAAACCTCTACGCGCTTTCCGCCCGGGAGGCCCGGCGGATCAAGACCCTGCCGAAGAGCCTCGACGAGGCTTTGGACGCGCTGGAAAAGGACCACGACTTCCTGCTCGAGGGTGGGGTCTTTACCGAGGCGCTGCTTGAGGAATGGATCGCGATGAAGCGGGAGGAGGCGGCGCAGGTCCGGCTTCGCACCACCCCGATCGAGTTCCAGATGTACTACGACCTCTAAGCGCCGGTCCCTAAAACCCAAGGCCCCCCGGGTGCCCGGGGGGCCTTGGATATTCGAGCGGTTACTTCTTGATGACGATCCGGCCCTCGACCTTGGGGGCCACCGGCGAGTGGGCCTTGATGTAGTCGATGACTACCTGGGCGAGCAGGGTGCCGCTCCGCTCGTCGATCACCCGGGGAGCGTTTTTGAACATGGTGTAGCCGTCGCCGCCGCGGCCCATGTAGTCGTTGATGGCGCAGACGTAGGTCT
>CAYYAB010000005.1:0-34013 GCA_964469895.1 uncultured bacterium
CCTCCGGCACCGGGTTTTTTCGCGAACCGCGCCATCTTGGCTGCAAGCTTATGCGGCGACCCCGGGGATGTCAAGCCCCGCGAACGGGTTAGCGCTTGGCGCTCTGTCCAAAGTCCATAGGCCGCGCGTTTTTTCGGAGCGCTTGGATCACGGTGCTGATGCAGAGTGAGAAGAGGGCCAAAATGCTTGAGGAGGTCCCGGCATTGCCGTGCGTTAGAAGGTTAGAGCCAAGCATCCAGGCCGGGGCTGCTGTCGCTAGCTCGGTCATAGGCCCCCAGCCACCCTTTAGCGCGACAACGATGGGAAGAGCGAAAGCCCAATAGGCACTTCCCGTGGCGACGTTCCAAGCGCGGGTGAGGCGAAGCCGTAGGCCAGCTCTACGATCAAGGTGAAAAGCACGATCGAGACGCCCAGCGCGATTTCGGGGTGCTTGGTGACCTGAGTTCTTCTAGGCTTCCTCGGCATTGCTGGATCCTTTCGCGATGCCGGCGCCTTTGCCCCTAGAGAGGTTGTCCCCGAGAAGCCGTTGAAGTTTGCGCTGTTTCGGAGTGGCACTCTTCTTTCACCGGGGGGTAGCGCCTTTTTTTCGAAGGCTCTGAATGAGCAGGTCGATTGGAAATGAAGTTAGCGCAACGAGTACAGCGGCCGAAAGGGGATTGATTTGGAGTATTGCCGAAGAGGCTAAGAATATCAGCAGCGTAAGAACGCCATAGATCATCGTAAGTTGGCTTAGACGCGAGTTCCAGACACCGTTGAGGGCTGCAGAAACCGCGGACACAAATCGTGCGTACACAAGCGTAGCTGATAGGCACCAGCCAAGCTCTGGCGCGTTGAGTCCTCGCACGACGGCGATCGCGGCGGTAAGCAGCCCTAGGAGGCCGCCAAAACCAATGTCCGGCCGCTGAAGAAGTGAATGGGTTTTAGGAGATTTCTGGCGCATTGTTGCTGCCTTTCGATGATCATTTGGCGTATCCGCTGGACTTTTTCCCGGCCTGGTGGGCTTTGTAAGCAAGGTACGCGGCGGCAGCTGCTGATGCGGCAGCATCCGCGCTGGCTGCAATACAAGCCGGAGCTGTGACCCCACTTTCGGCGGTTGCGCAAGCGGCGGCCGCTCTGTAGGCGGCTCTGGCGGCGTTGGCAGCCGCCAAAGCTGCGGCTTCCCGTGCATTTTGGTAGGCTTCCTGAGCGTCGATCCATCGTTCGTACATCGCATCCGGGACGCAGCCCGTGGGATCGTAATATCCCTGCGGGAGGACGGGTTCTTCGTGAATGGAATGGATTGCATCGATGGGCGTGGCGCTTAGCGTCTGGAGATCTGGGACCTTGCCGGCCTCGAGGATCGCTTTGTCGGCGACCCGTATGCGTGCGCCAAAGCGCCCACCGAGGTCCAGATAGGTTGCGACCCCTTGATCGTTGACGAGTGTCACCGACGCGCTGACTACTTTTCCGTTTTTCAGGCTGATCGTGAGCATTCCTGGTCGCCCCGTTGTTTGGGCGGCGCATACCGTAAGCTCTGCTTGTTGTTCGACGGTTTCGCGGTTCCAGTCAGGATGGGCACCGTTCTGCACAAGCAATGAAAGCGCTTGTTGGGATAGAGGGTTGTTTAAGGCAAGGGCTTTTACTTCAGCTGGCGAAATCTTCGATGGCTCCTGGCTGCCGCAAGCGGCTAAAAGCAGCGTTAGCACGGGGACCAGGCCTATCAATAAACCCCAAAACCCCCAAAAACTCCTATAACTTTTCCTTCCTTCCTCATCGCATACCTCCTTGTGCCCGGTAGGGCAATTCTAGTTTAGGAAACTTTGGAAAAGATTTCAGGGAATCCGTCACACCCTTGCCAGCTACCAGCCCCCGCCTCCGCCCCCGCCCACGCCGCCGCCGGAAAAGCCGCCGCCAGTGCCGCTACTCTCGGGGGCGGTGGCGCGGCGGTAGGCGGCGAGGAAGCCGCGGGTTAGGTCCCGGGAGAGGAGGGTGGGCACCCGGGCGAGGCTCGCGGGGTCGGCCGGGGAAAGTTCGGGGCCCCGGTACCAGGTGAGGACGGGGGTGTGGCCGGCTTCCTCGTGCGCCCTCGCCCGGGCAAGCGCCCGGGTGAGCCGGCGGGCGAGGGGGGCCTCGAGCCCAAGCGCCACCGCGAAGGGGAATAGGGCCTCGAGGTGGGCGGGGGTGTCCTCGGGGGCCCCGATCCGCCTGAGCTCAGCTTCGTCGGTAACCGCCAGGTAGCGGGCGAGCCCGAGAAGATGCGCCCTCTGTGCCGCGCCCTTTTTCGTGTAGGCGGGGAGGAGGTAGCCGAAGACGGCGTTTAGGAGCAAGAGGGTGTAGACCGCGAGCGCGCTTTTGGGCCCTACCAGGAAGAGCGCGAAAAACCCCGCGGGCAGCGGCAGAGCGAGAAGAAGGGTGAGGTAGCAAAGGGCGGCGAAGAGCCGCGATAAGGGAGCGAGGCCGGGAACCCGGCGGTAGGCCTCCCAGGCGAGCGCCGCGCGGTGAAGAAGGCTTTGGCCAAAGAGGGCGGCGGTAAGGCTATAGAGGGCGGCAACGAGGGCAAAGCTGAAAGAACCCGCGGCGGCACGGTAGGCGAGGAGTCCGAGCAGGAGGGAGGAGAGGAGGGTGCCGGCCCAAAAAGGAGCGCCGTTTTTCCGAAAGTGGTCCCGCTCGCGAAGGCTCAGAGCCCCAAAGAGCGCGCTTTGGGCCGCGGAGAGGGCCGCGGCTTCTTCCCTTTCGACCGCGAGGCTCGCCCGGTTTTGAAAAAGCGCCTCGAAGAGGGCGCGGAGTTCGGGCAAAAGCGCGCTGGTCTCGGGGTTTTTCCGGTGGATCCGGTAGCCGGTGAGGCCCCTCTCGAGGGTGAGGTGGCCCTTCTGGGCGAGCTCTAAGACTCCGGCGAGGAAGGCGCGGTCGTCCTTTCTTCCCGTCACCAAAAGGCGCGCGAGGGGGGCGCTCACCCCCTGGGGCGGGTGGAAACGGGGGATGACCGGGGGCCCTTCGGGGTCCTTGCCAAGCCGGCGCCAGGCAAAGAGGTAAAGGGCGAACAGGGCGCCGGCAAAGGCGAGGAGGAGGGCTCCCACCGGTTCGCCCCCTGCCCGGACAGGCAGGCTTCCCGGGGGAAAGCGGGCGAGCAGGGTGAGGCCGCTTCCCGGGGGAAGGTTCCGGGCCCGGGCGCGGTAGGCCCCGCCCTCCTCTTGCACCGGTACCTCGGCGCGGCTGCCGTAGGCGCCGACGAAGGCGGCGAGCCGGGTGGGAGAGACGGCGCTATTGAAGACGGCCTCCGCGCGTTCGATGGGGAACGCCCAGTCGTTTCCGGTCACGTTCCAAAGGAGCTCGGGGCCCGGCCGGAGCGCGCCTTCCACCCGGTAGCGGAGCTCGTAGACGTGCCGGCCCCGGGGCACGTAGCGGGCGGGGTCGCCGAGGTAGACCCGGAGCGCGCGGAAGCTCCGCTCGACCCGGTAGGGTACCGGCCGGCCGTCGAGGAGGGCCCCGAGGATTTGTACCCGGATCCGCCCGCGGGCAAAGGGGTCGGCGGGGGTGAGCAGGAGGTCCCGGTAGATGCCGTGGCGGATCCTTTCGTGCTCGGCGGTGACGGCGATGCGTTCGCGCACGGTAAGCACGCCGCTTGCGTCGAGGCGGAGCTCGGCGGCAAAGCGCTGGACGACCTCCGCCGCCAGGGCGGGGACGAGGAGTAAAAAAAGCGGGAAAAGCCGCCTCAAAGCCGCACCTCCGGCCGGAGCCGCTCCCGGGCGGTGGCCACCTCGAAGTAGCGGGCGGGGGTGAACCCGAACGCCCGGGCGACGAGGTTTGCCGGGAAGGACTCGAGCAGGGTGTTGTAGACCCGGACGGCGCCGTTGTAGTAGCGGCGGGCGAGGGCGAGGTCCTCCTCGACCTCGGCGAGGGCGTTTTGGAGCGCGAGGAAGTTCTTGCTCGCTTTGAGCTCGGGGTAGGCCTCGGCCACGGCGAGGAGCCGCGCGAGCTCCTCGGAGAGCGCCTCCTCGCCCTCGGGGTCAAAGCCTGTGCGTAGGGCGCTCACGCGCTCGAGCAGCGTGCGCTCGAAGTCGGCGTAGGCCCGGGTCGCCTCCGCTAAGCGGGGGATCAGGTCGTGGCGGCGCTTGAGCTGGGTCTCGACCCCGGCCCAGGCCTCCCGCACCGCGTTCTTCGCCGCTACCAGGCGGTTATAGAACCAGGCGAGGCCGAAGGCGAAGGCGATCGCCACGGCCCACAAGGTGGCCAGCGCGGGGTTCACGCCTCTATGCTAAGGCCCGATGCCGGAGGAGGTCTTTGCGCTCGAGCCCCGGGACGGCTACCGCCCGCTGGTGGAGCAGGACCTGGTGGTGCTGGTGGGGCTCACCGGGGCGGGGAAGACCACGCTCGCCCGGGCGCTTGGGCTTCCCACGCTCCCCAACCGGCGCGCGCTCACCGACCGCTACGTGCTCGGCGAGCCAGTTGCCGACCGGGTGGAGCGGTTTCGCCGGGTGGCCGAATGGCGAAGGCGCCATCCCGGGGGGATCGCCGAGCTTTTGGCGAGGGGGTACGCGCCCCCGAGGCCGCTATGGCTCTTCGACGGGCTCAGGGGGGAGGGGGAGCTCGCTTATGCCCTTTCCCACCTGCCCCGGGCGCGGTTTCTGGTGCTCGAGCTCGACCACGGCACCCGCCTCCTCCGCCTCCTCGCCCGGGGGGACGCCTTCGACCGGGCCGAGGCAGAGGAGGGGGACCTCTTCGCCCTGGCCCGGGGGGTGGTCCCCGAGGCGGCGCTACGGGAGGCCCTCCGGGTGGCTCCGGTGGAGGAGGTCCGAAGAAAGCTCCGGATCGTCGTCGAGGAGGCCAAGAACTACGGCTACGAGGGAGTGCGCCGGGTGCTCGGGCAGAACCCGAGGGCGCTTTTTTTAGACGCGAGACGGCCCGTGGAGTCGCTCGTCGCCGAGGCCCGGGCCTGGCTGGAGGGGGCCGGTGCGGATCGTTGACCTGAGGCTTCGCTTTTTCCGGATCCCCCTTTCCGGGGAGCTCGCCTGGGGACGTGCGAGCCGGATGACGGCGCTCGAGCACGCGCTCGTCGAGGTGGAGCTCGAGGGCGGCGCCGTCGGCCGCGGGGAGATCGCGATCCGCCCCACGATCTACGGCGAGACCAAGGAGAGTGTTTTGGGCGCCCTTCGCTACCTGAAGCCCGGGCTCCTCGGCCGGCGGGCCGACGACGCGGCCGGCATCGCCGAGGTATTCCGACGGCTCCCCGGCAACCTCGCCGCCAAGGGGGGGCTCGACCTCGCCCTCTGGTCGGCCCGGGCGGCGGCCGCCGGGGTGCCGCTTAAAAAGCTCCTCCCGCCGGAAAAGGACCGGGTCGCGGTCGCCTACATCCTCGGCCTGGGCGACGAGGAGGCGGTGCTCGCCGACGCCGCCTTCGCCTACGAGCGGGGCGTGCGGGTCTTCAAGGTCAAGGTGGGGCGCGACCTCGCCGCCGATACCCGAAGGCTCGAGGCGCTAAAGCGCCGCTTCCCGGACGCGGCGCTCTACGCCGACGCCAACGAGACCCTCGATCCCGGGGAGGCCCCCCGCTACCTTTTGGCCTGGCGGGAGCTCGGGCTTTTGTACGTCGAGGAGCCGCTTCCGGTGGAGCTCGTCCGCGAGCGGGCGGCGCTCAAGGCGCGGGGAATCCTTCCCCTCATCGCCGACGACTCCGCCTTTACCCCCCGCGACCTCGCCCGCGAGCTCGCCCTCGACACCTTCGACGTGCTGAACGTCAAGCCCGCCCGGAGCGGCTTCACCGCGAGCCTCGCGATGCTCGAGCGCGCCCGCCGCGCCGGTAAGCGAACGATGGTGGGGAGCCAGGCGTTTTCCTCGTTTGGCGCCTACCACGCGCTTTTGCTCGCGCTTCGGGGCACGGTCACCGAGCCCAGCGAGCTCGCCTTTCACCTGAAGGCCGAAGGGGGCTTTTTCCCCTTTCCCAAAATCCGCGGGGGCTACCTCCACGCCCGGGACCTCCCCGAGGAAGCCTTCGACGAGGAGGCCTTCGCCCGCTACGAGCTGCGCTCGAGCACGAGCTTGTAGTTGCCCCGGGCGGTTTTGCCAAGGATCGCCCTCACCACTACCCGGCCGAGCCCCCGGGCCTCGATCACGCTCCCCTCGCCGACCTCGTCCTTGGCCTTGGCGACGCGCCCGTTTACGAGGACGTTTCCTTCCTTGATGCCCTTTTGAAAATAGCTCCGCGACACGCCGAACCCCTTGGCCCCCACCGCGTCCACCCGGAGCGAGGGCACCACTGCCACGAGCTCCCGCGCCACGCCTTCAGGTTAGCGCCTTAGAATGCTCCCCGTGCCTCGCTGGCTCGCTTACTACCTGGCGCTGGTCCCGGTCTTTCCGCCGCTTTACCTCGCCGGGTTCTATGGCCTGCGCTTTTTTCGAAACCTGAAACCCGCGGTCCGGAACGCCTTGATCCTCTTCGTGGGGCTCGAGCTCCTCGCCGCGCTCTTTACCCCGCGCCCGCTCCTTTCCCTGCCGCTTGCCCTCCTGCGGGCGCTTTTCGTGCTGGGCCTGATCGGGGTGGGGGTCTGGCTCGGCCGCACCGAGCGGCTCGGCCCTCTTCTCTACGGCTACCTCGCGGTCTACCTGGTGGCGCTTTTCACCAGCGGGATCACCCTGGGCGAGCGCCTCTTCCAATGGGCCCGGCTCGTCCACCCCTACTACACCACCGTCTCGCTGGGGCTCTCTGCCGCCCTTGGTCTTTTGCTCGCGGTAGGGGTGCCGAGCCTTCCCCGGTGGGTGCGCATCCTCGGCGGGTTGCTCGCCCTCGTCGTGCTCCTCTTCGCCGGGAGCCGGGGCGCGCTCCTTGCGCTCTTCGTGGGGGCGATGGCCGCCGCCTCCTTGGGCGGGGCCCGGTTCCTGCGGGCGCTCGGGGTCGGCGGGGTGGCGCTCGGGATCGCCCTCTTGCTCGCCGAGAGCGAGCGCAAGGTGGGGGCGATCACCCGGCTTTTGAACCTCAAAAACCTCTCGGGCCGGGACAAGGTCTGGGAAGGGGCGGTCGAGGCCTTCCGCTCGCACCCCTTGGGCGGAAGCGGGCCGTACCAGCTTGGGCCCTACCTCGACCACCTTTATCGGGCGGGCTGCCACCTGTGGGTGGGGGCGGAACGGCTCGGCTTTAAGTGCCCCACCTGGCTCGAGCCCTTCGCCGGCGCCTGGCTCATCGCCCACAACGTCCTGCTCCACGCCCTCGGCGAGACCGGCGTGATCGGCACCCTCGGCTGGGCCGTGCTCTACCTCCTTTCCGGCTACGCCGTGCTGCGGGCCCGGGAGCCCCTGGTGGCGGCGATCTTCTTCGGGTTCATGGCGATGGGCCTGGTGGACAATCCCACCCTGGTTCCGAGCCTATCCCTCGCCGAGGTCTTCTGGGTGGCGGTGGGCATCGCCCTCGTCCGCTCGGGGCTCGCGGTAGCGCCGGAGGAGGGCGTCCCGGGTCAGGTAGACGAGCCGGGCCTCGACCCGCTTTAGCGGTCGCCCTCCGTAGGCTCGGTGGAGGAGGTACATCCATAGCCCCACCCGCCAGGCATACCCCGGCGGCAGGGGCGCGCTTTCGAAACCGAGGGGGGCGAGCACCTCCCAAAAGAGCGAGGTGCCAAAGAAGACCTTGACACCGGCAAATCGCGGGTTCTCCACCGCCGCCCGGGCGAGGTCCGCCATCGAGGCGCGGGCGGCCCGGAAGGCGGCGAGGCTCCCCGCTTCGCCCGCCCGCCGCATCCGCTCGGAGTCCATGTGGATCTCGGCCCCCGGGGTGCCCCGGGGCAGGCCGGGGAGATCCACGGGGAGGGGTGCCGGGGCCAGCCGGAAGACCGAGTGGGCCCCGTAAAAGGCGGGCTCGACCCGGTAGACCCGGGCAAAGACGGCCTCCACCGGGGCGAGGAGCTTGGGCCCGAGCTCGCCGAGCCCGGCCACCACCGGATGGAGCTCGGCGAGGGGGGCCGGCCGGTAGCCGGCGGAGAGGAGCGCGGGCAAAAGGCGGGGAAGGGCGTTCGCCGCCACCTCGCCCCCCCGTCCGGCGTCGTGCATCACCACGATGCTCCCGGGGCGAACCCGGGCTAAGACCTTGGCGGCCACCGCTTTTGGACTCGCCCCCGGCACCCAGTCCCCGGCCTCGACCTCCCACTGCACCGGCACCAGGCCGAGCCGCCGGGTGGCGAGAAGGAGCGGCCAGGTCCAGCCCCCGTGGGGAGGGCGGTAGTGGCGCACCGGCGTTCCCGCGAGCCCCTCGAGCGCTTGCTTCGCCTCCGCGAGCTCGCCGTAGAGGCGGAGCGGGTTTTTCAGCCAGGCGTGGCGGTGGATCCCGCCGTGGAGGGCGACCTCGTGCCCGGCTGCGACGAGTGCTCGGACGAGCTCGGGGTGCTTCCTGGCCCGCTCGTGGAGGAGGAAGAAGGTAGCCCGCACCCCGTGTTCGGCAAGGGCCTCGAGCACCGCCGGGGTGGTCTTGGGGTCGGGGCCGTCGTCGAAGGTGAGGGCGAGCTCGCCGTGGCCGGCGCGCACCCGGCTCGCCACCGCGAGGCCGAGCCGCTGGTGAAAAAGCCAAGGAAGGCCGGCGTGCAAGAGGGCGAGGAGGGTTCCCCCGGCGAGCCAGGGGTTCAAGCCGGCACCCCCACCAGCTCCCGGATCCGCGAGGCGGCGAGCCGCGCGGCGTCGGGCCGGCCGAGGGCCCGGGCGCGCTCGGCGAGGGGGGCGCGCGCCCCCGGGTCCTTGAGCCAGGAGTCGAGGAGCTCCGTGAGCTCGCGGCGGCTCCTGGCGTAGCTCCCGGCCCCCTTTTGCTCGAGCCAGCGGGCGTTCGCCTCCTCGTGGCCGGGGATCGGTTTGTAGACCAGGTAGGGCTTGCCGGCGACCAGCGCCTCGGCGACCGTGAGCCCGCCCGCCTTGCCGAGGAGGAAGTCGGCGGCGGCGAAGAGCTCGGGGAAGAGCCCGCCCACGGGGTAGGTGAGGACCCGGACCGGGCCGTGGTCCTCTTGCTTCCTCTCTCCGTTTTTGCGAAAGCGCACCACCTGGGCGGGGCGCCCTAGAGCGATCACCGCTTGCACCGCCTCCTCCTGGGCGCGGTAGGCCTCGGTGGCGCCGCTCGCGATCAGGACCACGGGACGTTCGTCGAGCCCGTGCTTTTGGCGCATCGCCTCCGCCGGGGGAAGCTCCTGGAAGACCCGCCGCACCGGGAGGCCGGTCACCGCGATCTTCGCCGGCGGGATCCCGAAGCGCTCGAGATCGGCGGCGGCCTCGGCGCTCGGGGCCAGGATCAAGTCGGCGGAGGTTTGCGCCCAGTGCCGGTGGGCGCGGAAGTCGGTGACCACCAGCACGTTGGCGAAGGGCCGGGGCACCGCCTCGCGCACCCGGCCGGCGAGGGCGGTGGCGGTGGGGAAGCTCGCGACCACCACGTCCGGCTCGAAGGCGAGCACGTCGGTCCGCATCGCCTCGAAGCCGGCCCGGTCGAACTGGGCGGTGATGATCCGGGGCTCGCGTTCCCGGTTGGTAAAGCGGTAGAACCACCCGTAAAGCCCGGGCCAGTGGCGGAGGGAGAACTGGTAGAGGCCCGCGACCGGGAGCCGCTGCCAGAGGGGGATGTACTCGAGGTAGTCGCGCTCGAGCCCCTCGCAACCCAGCGCCTCGTGCACCGCGAGGTTCGCGTGCAGGTGGCCACCACCGAAGGACGCCGAGAGAAAGAGCGCGCGCATCAGCCCCGTATCCCCCTCCATCCTAGCCAGAGGAAGAGGACCTCCGGGGCCCAGATGGCCACCGCCGGGGGCAAGAGCCCCACCCCGCCCAGCGAGCGAAAGAGCAGGAAGACGAGGTAGAAGGCCACCGCCAGAATCACGCTAAGCCCAAGGGAAAGCCCGGGCGTGCGGGCGTAGCGGACCGCGAGCGGGAGGGCCACGAGGATCAGGACGAGGTTCGCGAGGGGAAGGGCGAGCTTGGAGTGGAAGATAAGCGCCGCCTCTCGCCGCTCGGCCTCGGGAAGGGTCGCGTCCCGGCTGCGCCGGTAGGCCTTCGAAAGGCTATAGGTGTCGGCGGCGAGGGGGTCGGCGTAGCGGGCGATCGCCTCGCCGCGGGTAAGCCCGGTCTTCAAGGTGAGGCGGGCGTCCTTTTTCTCGGGCAAAAGCACCCCGAGAAAGACCTTGCGAAGCGCCTTCTCGAGCGCCTCGCCCCGGGCGCGCTCGAGCTCGGGAATCGCACCGTAGTTGACGCGGAAAAGCTCGTAACCTTTGAGCTCGAGCACATTTCCCCGGTACTTCCCCCGCTCGGCGAAGATCAGGGTGGCCCGCTTGCCCTCCCACTTCTGCAGACGCACCCCGACCATCTCGTCCCGGGCGTAGTCGTAGCCCTGGAAGTAGAGCTCGAGCCCCCCGCCTAAGGGGATGTTCATCCCTTTAAGCCGAACAAGCCCCCGCCCCTTGGTGTGCATCTCCTCCCACCAGAGCACCCGTACCTGCTCGTTGGTCTTGGGGGCGACGTACTCGTTCAGCCAGAGCGAGAGCCCGGCGAGCAACACCCCGATCACGAGCACCGGCCGGGCGAGCCGCAATAGCGGCACGCCCCCGGCCTGGAAGGCGAGGATCGCCCCCTCGCTCGCAAGCCGCCCGAAGGGCACCACCACCGCGGTGACCGCGGCCATCGGGAGTACCTGGACGAGGACCCCGGGGACGTGGTAGGCGAGCCACTTGAGGATCAGCCCGAGGGGCACGCCCGAGAGCCAGCGGCTCCCCACGTAGAAAAAGCCAAAGAGGAAGACCGCGGTGTAAAAAGCCGCCGCCGCCAGGAGGACGGGGAGGACCTCGGCGAGGACGAGCCGGTCGGTGCGCTTAAGCATCCCGGCGCACGGCGAAGCTGATCTCGGCCCGGGCCCGCACCTCGCCCTCCACCTTGGCCTCGACCCGGGCGCGGGCCAGGCCCCGCCGGAAAAAGAGCAGCTCGCCCTCGAGCACGAGCGTGTCCCCGGGAACCACCGGCTTTAAAAACCGGGCCTCGTGCACCCCCGCGAGGTAGGGGATCATCCCGGGTTCGAAGGCGGGATGGTGCTGGATGCTGGCCACCGCCGCCTGGGCCATCGCCTCGATGAGCAGCACCCCGGGCATGATCGGGTGCTCGGGGAAGTGGCCGAGGAAGTGGGGCTCGTTCATGGTCACGTTCTTAAGCACCCGAAAGCGCTTTTCGTCGGCTTCGAGAATCCGGTCCACCAGCAGGAAGGGATAGCGGTGGGGTAGGAGCTTCATGAGCTCCACGGCCTACCTCCTCAACACGTTGTCGGAGCTGACCAGGGTGTCCTTGAGCACAGCTAGCATCTCGAGCGCCCGGCCGGTGCCCACGGCCACCGCATCGAGGGCGTTCTCGGCCACCAGCACCGGGACCCCGGTGCTCTCCTCCAGCAGTTTGTCGAGGTTTTTGAGGAGCGAGCCGCCGCCGGTGAGCAAGATGCCCCGGTCGATGATGTCGGAGACCAGCTCGGGCGGGGTGTTCTCCAGGGTCTTCTTGACCTCGAGCACGATCTTGTCGAGGGGCTCTTTCAGCGCTTTTGCGACCTCCTCGGTGGTGATCTCCACCGTCTTGGGAAGCCCCGAGATCAGGTCGCGCCCCCGCACCTCGGCGATCAGGTTCTCGTCGCCCTCGGTGAGGGTGGCGGCTCCGATCCGAATCTTGATCTCCTCGGCGGTGCGCTCGCCGATCAGGAGGTTGTGCTGCTCGCGCACGTAGCGGATGATCGCCTGGTCGAACTCGTTGCCGGCGATCCGTAAGGATTCCGAGACCACGATCCCCCCGAGCGAGATCACCGCGATGTCGGTGGAACCGCCGCCGATGTCCACCACCATGCTCCCGGTGGGCTCGGCGATCTCGATCCCGGCGCCGATCGCCGCCGCCAGCGGCTCCTCGATCAGGAAGGCCCTTTTCGCCCCGGCCTCGACGATCGCCTGGACCACCGCCCGGCGCTCGACCTCGGTCACCCCCGAGGGCACCCCCACCATGACCTGGGGTTTAAAGAAGCGGGACATCGGCGAGAGCACCTTCTTGAGAAAGAGCGTGAGCATCTTCTCGGTCAGGGTGTAGTCGGCGATCACGCCGTCTTTCATGGGCCGTACCGCCACGATGTTCCCGGGGGTCCGGCCCAGCATGCGGTAGGCCTCGATCCCCACCGCCTTGACGTCCTTGGAGTCGCGCACCATGGCGATCACGCTGGGCTCCCGGAGCACGATGCCGCGCCCTTTGATGTAGATCAGCACCGAGGCGGTGCCGAGATCGATTCCGATGTCCTCGCCCCTGAACATGTCGCCTCATTCTATCGGTCCCCGGGATGAGACCGGGAATAATACAGGGGTGCTGGTCTTCTTCGCATTCCTCCTCGGGCTTTTGGTGGGTTCGTTTTTGAACGTGGTGATCCACCGGTTGCCCCGGGGCGAGTCCATCGTCTACCCGCCCTCCCACTGCCCAAGCTGCGGGGCCCGGCTGGGGCCTGCGGAGCTCGTGCCGGTGGTCTCCTACCTCGTGCAAGGGGGCCGCTGCCGCCACTGCGGGGCGCGGATCAGCCCCCGCTACCCCCTGGTCGAGCTCCTCACCGGGCTGCTTTTCGCCTACGCCGCTTACCGCATCGGGCCGACCCTCGAGCTCCCCTTCGCCCTCGCCTTCCTCGCCCTCCTCGTGGCCCTCGCCTTCATCGACATCGACACCTACCTGCTCCCCGATTCCCTCACCTACGGAGGGCTTTTCCTCGGTCTTCTCGCGGGGTACCTCCTCGGGCGGGGCGGGGAGGCGCTCTCAGGGGCGCTTTTTGCAAGCGGCCTTCTCGTGCTCATCGGGGAGTACGGGAGCCTTGTCCTGCGCCGGTTTCGGGACGGGCCGCCCTCGAACCCGGTGGGGTTTCACCAGGTGGCCCTCGCCGCCCTCGTCGGCGCGTTCGGCGCCGGGTACGGGGTCCTCGCGGGGCTTTTGAACTGGGCGCTGAATGCCCTTTTGCGGCGGGGCCTCCACCTTCCCCTCCCGATTGCGCTCGGGCTTTTGCCCCTCGCCCTCTTGCTCTCACCCAAGGGGCCGCTCGGAGCACTTTGGGGGGCGCTTGCCGCCGCCGGGGCGCTCGCCCTTCTGGGTGGGCTTTACTGGGCCTTCCGGCCGGAAGAAGAAGAGGACGACGAACCGGTGGCGCTCGGTTTTGGCGACGTGAAGCTCGCCGGCATGCTCGGGGCCTGGACTGGGTTTTACCCCTTCCTCGCGGGGCTCTTCATCGCCGTCTTCACCGGCGCCCTCCTCGGGCTCCTCTTTAGGCGGCGGAAGCTCCCCTTCGGCCCCTACCTGGCGGTCGGCGGGGCGGTCGCCTACTTTCACGGCGAGGCGTTGATCCAGGCCTACCTGCGGCTTCTCGGTTGGTAAGGTGGGGCCCGTGGAGCGGCTGCTTGCGGTCATGCGCAGGCTCAGGGCGCCGGACGGCTGCCCCTGGGACCGAAAGCAAACCCACAAGACCCTCGTGCCCTATTTGCTCGAGGAGGCGGCCGAGGCCGCCGACGCGATCCTCTCGGGCGACGTTGGGCGCATGAAGGAGGAGCTTGGGGACGTGCTCCTCCAGGTCGCCTTCCACTCGGTGATCGGCGAGGAGGAGGGCACCTTCACCTACCCCGAGGTCGAGGCGGCGATCGTGGACAAGCTCATTCGCCGCCACCCCCACGTCTTCGGTGAGGCGAAGGTAAAGGACGCCGACGAGGTCCTTAAAAACTGGGAAAAGCTCAAGGAGAAAGAGGGCAAGAGGAAGGGCCCCTGCGACGAGGTCCCCGCCGCCCTGGGGGCGCTCGCCCGGGCGCGGAAGGTGCAGGAGCGGCTCGGCGAGCCCGCCGGGGACGAACGGGCGGTGCGGGAGGCCTTGGAAAAGGGCGACCTCGGCGAGCTGCTTTGGCGGGTGGTGGCGCTCGCCCGGGCCCGGGGCGAGGATCCCGAGGCCGCCCTCCGCGAGGCGGTGGAACGCCGTTGTTCGACCCCCTCCCCGAGCACCTAGCAACCCCGCCTGGCCTGCGGCCGGCGGCGGTCTTGGTGCCGGTCTTCGGCCCCGGGCCCCTCGGACAGGGGGCGCTGCTCTTTACCGTCCGCGCCCCGCACCTCGCCCACCACCGGGGGCAGATCAGCTTTCCCGGGGGGCGGCTCGAGCCCGGCGAATCCCCGGCGGAAGGGGCGCTTCGGGAGGCCTACGAGGAGGTCCGCCTGCCCCCGGAGCGGGTCCGGCTCCTCGGGGCGCTTCGCCCGGTGCTCTCGCCGGCGGGGTTTTGGGTCCTGCCGGTGGTGGGCCGGGTCGAGGGGTCGGTGGAACCCGTGCCGAACCCGGAGGAGGTCGCCGAGGTCTTCCTCGCGCCGATTTCCGAGCTCCAGGCCGCGCGGGCCTGGCCGGAGTGGCGGCGGGGCCGCTACGTCTGGCACTACCCCTGGCGGGGCCGGGACATCTGGGGGGTGACCGGGAACATCCTCCACGACTTCCTCGCTAGGCTAGAGGGGAAGGAGGCGGAATGAAGCGGGTGGCGATTCTGATCGAGGATCTCTTCAACGAGTTCGAGCTCATCTACCCCTACTACCGGGTGCAGGAGGCGGGCTACGAGGCGCTCCTCGTGGGTCCCGAGGCCAAGGTCTACAAAAGCAAGTCGGGGGTGGCGATGCGGGCCCAGGCGGCCGCCGCCGAGGTTCACCCCGAGGAGCTCGCGGGGCTCGTGATCCCGGGCGGGTACGCCCCCGACCGGCTCCGGCGGCACGAGGCGGTGCTCGAGCTCGTCCGCGCCGTGGACCGGGCGAAAAAACCCCTCGCCGCCATCTGCCACGCCGGCTGGGTGCTCATCAGCGCGGGGGTGGTCCGGGGCCGGCGGCTCACCGGCTACTTCTCGATCAAGGACGACCTAATAAACGCCGGTGCCACCTACCTCGACGAGGCCCCGGTGGTGGACGGGAACCTGGTCACCGCCCGGGACCCCGGGGACCTGCCGGTCTGGCTCGGCCCCTTCCTAGAACGCCTCGGGTAGCCCGGGCGCGCCCAGCGCCTCGGGGTCGAAGGGAATCGCCCAGGCCTCGTCCCCGGGGTTCAGACTCCGGTCCGGGGGCACCGCGACGAGCGCGTGGCCCTCGGCCATGGTGCGGATCGCCCCCGAGGACTGGTTGCCCGCGCTCCGGGCCACGAAGCCCACATCCGGCCGGTATTCCAGCGCCGCCCGGCGGAAGGCGACCTTGCCCTTCGCCCCTTTGAAGAAGTCTTCGATCCGTACCCGGATCCGCCGGTAGGGGGGGTCGTTGCGGCCGAGCATCCCGAAGAGCATCGGGCGGCCGTAGAGGAAGAAGACCACCATCGCGCTCACCGGGTTGCCGGGAAGGCCGAAGACCAGGGTGTTCCGGTAGCGGCCGAAGATCGGCGGGTGGCCGGGGCGCTGGAGGATCTTCCAGAAGTAGATCTCCCCCTCTTCCTCGAGGAGTTTCCGCACCAGGTCGTACTCGCCCATGCTGACGCCGCCGCTCGTAAGGAGCAGGTCGAGCTCGCCGGCGGCGGCGAGCTGCGCTTTCAGCTCGGAGCGATCGTCCTTCGCCCGGCCGAGGATCACCGGCTCGCCCCCCGCCCCCGCCACCAAGGCGGCGACCGCGTAGCTATTGGAGTCGTACACCCCGCCCGGGGGCAGGGGCTCGCCCGGAGGCACCACCTCGTCGCCGGTGGAGAGGATGCCGACCCGCGGCTTTCGCACCACCGGTACCTCGGCATGCCCCATGGCGGCGGCGAGGCCGATCCGGCCGGGGGTGAGGAGGTCCCCCTTCTGGAGCAGGACCTCGCCCTTTTGGAAGTCATCCCCCTTCGGGCGGATGTCCTTCGCCGAGCCGGGTTTGAAGATGAGGACCCGCTCCCCCTCGCGGCGGGTGTGCTCCACCGCCACCACCGCGTCGGCGCCCTCGGGGAGGGGGGAGCCGGTAAAGATCGCCACCGCCTCCCCGGGTCCCAAAGCGCCCGAAAAAGGCCTTCCCGCCGGGGACTCGCCGACGAGGCGGAGGGCGACGGGATGTGCGGGGCTTGCCCCTTCGGTATCGGCGGCGCGGACGGCGTAGCCGTCCACCGCGGTGTTGGCCACGTCGGGGTGGTCGCAGCGCGCGGGCAGGTCCTCGGCCAGGACCCGGCCTAGGGCGCGGGCGAGGGGCACCTGTTCCTTCTCTGCAAGGGGTTTTGCGTGCTGGCGCACGATCGCGAGCGCCTCGTGCACGGGGATTTCGGTTTTCATCGGAGAGGAGTTTACCTCACCCGGGCGTAGAGGTATCCGTCGGCGCGTTCCCCGAGGTTGGGAAAGTAGAAGTAGTTTCGAATCCTGCCCTCGCGCAGGAAGCCCGCTTTTTCGAGGACCCGGTGGCTCGCGGCGTTCTCGACGTGGGCGGTGGCGTAAACCCGATGGGCGCCTTTTTTAAGCAACCATTCGGTGAGGCCGCGGACCGCCCTCGGCATGATTCCCCGGCCCCAGTAGGGGCGGGCGAGGGCGTAGCCGAGCTCGAGCCCGTAGCGCTCCGCCTGCACCGAGAGGCTGCCCGCCGCCTTCCCTTCCACCTCGATCAGGTAGGCGAGCGGGCGGCAGGGGGCGAGCCGCCCCTCGAGCTCGGCCCAGCTCCGCGCCCAGCGGCGGAGCACCGCGAGGCTCTCCTCAAGGCTTGGGTGCGGGGGAAAGCTCAGGTAGCGGGTGACCTCGGGGTCGCTCGCCCAGGAAAAGAGGGCGGGCGCGTCCTCGAGTTGGGGGCGCCGGAGGGTGAGCCCGGATAAGGGGAGGGTAGCGGGCAGCCGGATCACCGCGCCCACCGCCTTAAGAGCAGGTTGAAGAGCGCGAGCGCGGCCACCCCGGCAAGGCCGTAAAACCCCACCAGGTACTCCTGCCCCTCGACCAGGAAGTGGGGCAAAAACGACCAGACCCGAACCCCGGAGAGGAAGAGCGCCGCCGGGGCCACCGCCCGGCCCCACTCCCGAAACAGGATCAGTCCCGGGGCCAGGAGGACGCCGAGCACCAGGGTGAAAAAGACCTGGCTCGGGGAGGTTCCTCCAGCGAGCAGGTCGGGGAGCTGCCAAAGCCCCCAAAGCGCTCCGATCGCGAGGGACGCGGGCCAAAGACCCTGGTCCCGAAGGCGCTCCCAGAGGTAGCCCCGGAAGAAGATCTCGCCCCCCAGCGCGAAGACGAGGCCCACGCTCAGGCTGACGAGGAGCCCGTAGCCCGCGAGGTAGAGCCAAAAGGCCGCTCCCCCCGGCCCGTGGCCGAGTGCGCCCTGGATGAGCTCGGGCCCCTGCCAGCGGCCGAGCGGCAGCGCGAGCAGGACGCTGAACGCAGCGATGAGGGGCGGGAGTACGAGGGCGAGGGCCCAGTACCGGTTGGGCTCGCCCAGCACCGGGAATCGGATCCCCTCCCGCCGGGCGAAGTAAAGCCCGACGAGGGCCGGGCTCCAGCTGTAGACGAGGGAGAAAAGCGGGACACGAAGCCCTTCCTTGGGGAAAAACGCGAAGACGAGCCCTTCCAACGCGGCCAGACCAAGGACCCAGTAAAGCGCGGGCATAACGCCATTTTCTCACCTGGAGCGGCTAACATGAAAGGGTGCGCCCCCTTTGGCTTCTTTTGCTCGTCTTCCTCGCCGCTTGCGGCGCCGACCAGGGCCTCCCGGCGGAGCCGCTTCGCTTCGTAAAGGCAGACCTGCCGCCCGCCTACCTGGGCGAGCCCTACCGGGTCGAGCTCGTCGCCGCCGGGGGGGTGCGGCCCTACCGGTACGAAACCAAGGGGAAGCTCCCCGAGGGGCTTTCCTTTAAGGACGGGGTGATCGCCGGCACTCCCAAGGCAAAGGGGGAGGTCCGCTTCGAGGTGACGGTGCGGGACGCGGGGCTCTCGGCCCTGACCCGGACCTTCACCCTCCGGGTCACCGACCCGCCGCCCCCCGCCTTTCGCTTTACCCTGCCGCCGGTGGCGGTGGCCGACCCCTTCATCGCGGTGGTGGGGCTCGAGGGTCGGCGCACCCTGGGTTTTGAGGCCCGCTTCGAGCTGGGCGCGCTTCGTCCCGACCTCAAGACCTTGAAGGTGGCCAAGGGCGCCCTCTACCTGGTCCGCTACGACGAGAAGACCGGGGTGCTCGGCCTCGACCTCGCCTACCCAAAGCCCACCTCCGGGGGGGAGGTTTTTCGCGTCACCCTCGTTCCCGAGAAGAAGGCCCGCTTTCAGCGCATCCCCTACCAGGCCCGCTTTCTCGACGAGAAGGGGAAGTTCTTCGCCGAAAGCGAGCGGGTGGTCTTCGCCGAGGCGGAATCCGGGAAGTACGCCTTTGCTGACCTGGTGCGGCTTGCCCAAAACTGGGGACGGAAGGCCAAGAAGGGGGAGAAGCTCGAGGGCGATCTGAACCAAGACGGCGTGGTGGACGAGGCCGACCTCGCCCTCCTCCGGGCCGACTACCGCTGGGCCTGGCCGAAGAAAAAGACGAAATCCCCTCAGTCCGGGGGTACGCCTCGGAAGAGCTCGAGCACGCCCAGGGAGAGCTCCTCCTTGCCGTAGTCGGTGAGCTCCATCACCTGGGGCGGGCAGCTTTCCACGCAGGCGTTGCAGCCGGTGCAGCGCGCGAGCTCGAGCTCGAGCACCCGCTCCTCCCCCTCCCGAAAGCGCCGGATCGCCGAGGTGGGGCAGACGTTCTGGCAGACGGGGCAGAGGGTGCAGCCCTCCTCGACCCGCACCCCCGGCCAGCGCACCTCGCTTGCGCGCTCGGCCGCGAGCCGGCGCAGGCGAAGCTCGGCGGGAAGGGTCTCCCCCTCCTCGGGGACGAGCTCGGGGGGCGGCTCGGGCAGGGCCTCGGCGGCCACCCGCCGGGCGCTTTGGAAAAGCCCCCGGAAAAGCTCCCGCCGTCCCACCGCCGGGACCTCTAAGGGCTCGGTGGTGACCTTTACCTCGAGCTCGGGGTAGTACCGCCGTGCCTCCCGGATCGCATCCTCAAGCCGCGCGGGCACTTCCGCGCCGCCGATCTTGCAGTTTTCGCAGTCGCCCCGGGCCAGGGTAAGGGGCCCGAGCCGGCTTCCCGCCCAGGCGAGGAGCCCGGGCGTGAGCCGCCCCAGGCAGAGCACCTCCTCCCCTTGCCCCGGGGCCCGGCTGCATCGGAGCCGCCCCCGCCCCTTGGCGAGCGCTTCCTGCAGGGGGCCGAGAGGGTATTCGAGGGCGATGCCGGGGCAGACCTGCACGCAAAGCCCGCACCCGGTGCAGCGGGTGTCGTCGATCTCGACGGTATAGCCGGAGAGGTCCACCGCCTGGTGGGGGCAGGCGTCGGCGCAGGCGGAGCAGCCCCCGACCGCGTGGCGCTCGAGCAGGCAGCGCTCGGGGGAGAAGCGCGGGGTGGGGTCGGTAAGCTTGAGCGCGAGTTCCAGGAGGTTGTCCCAAAGCCCCATGCCATGCCAGCTTAGCGCAACCGATCCCAGGGCTTGACATAAGTAAGTACTTACTTATAAACTGAGGGCGAAGGGAGGTGGGCCATGAAGAACACGTTGGAATGGCTGAACGTCCTTCTCGGCGCCTGGCTCTTCCTCTCGCCCTGGATCCTGGGCTTCACCGGCACCTCCGCGGCCGCGTGGAGCGCCTGGATCGTGGGTGCGTTGGTGGTGATCTTCGCGCTCTGGGCGCTATCCGACCGGCAGGCTTGGGAGGACTGGGTCAACTTCGTGGTGGCCATCGTCGGCTTTCTGACCCCCTGGCTCTTTGGCTTCGCCGGCGTGGCCGCGGCTGCCTGGAACCTCTGGATCGTGAGCCTCGCCATCGCCATCGTCGCGCTCTGGGCGGCCTACACGCCGGCCGAGCCCAAGGCGACCTCGTAAACTGGGGAGCGGAGTGGGGGCGGGGGCGGGCCCCCGCCCCAATGCCTTATGGAGCTTAGGGTTGCGCGCAGACGGCAAAGCGGCGCCGAGCGCCGCCGGCAGATCCTCGAGGCGGCCGAGCGGATCTGCCTCGAGGAGGGGATCGCAGCGCTCAGGACCGAGAAGATCGCCCGGCGGGTGGGGCTTTCCCCAGGGGGCATCTTCCGCCACTACCCCAGCAAGCGGGCGATCCTCACCGCCCTGACCCGAGCGCTCCTTTCCCGGCTTGCGGCCACCACTCCCGCAGAAGGGGCTCCGCTTGCGTGGCTTCGGGGCTTCGTGGTGAGCCGCGTCCGGGCTTTCCAGACCGATCCCGGGCTTCGGCTGCTTTTTTCCCCCGAGTTTGAGCACGCGCTCCCGAAGGCGGCCAAAGCCGAGTTGAAGGAGCACCTCCGCGCCACCTGGGACCGGCTGGTAGCGGTGATCGAGGAGGGGCAGCGGCGGGGGGAGATCCGCGGGGATCTCGCCGCCGAGGAGCTGGCGGCGGCGGTGGCCGCGCTGGTGCAGGCGGCGACCCTGCCCCTGCTCGCCGAGGTGATCCGGGAGAGCGACCCGGAGCGGGTCTGGCAGACCGTCCGGGACCTGCTCACCCGCTAGAGCAGGTCCCGGATCGCCTCCAAAAAGCGTTCAAACCCGGGAAAGTCGAGCTGCTGCTGGTTGTCGGAAAGGGCCACCAATGGGTTCGGATGCACCTCGACGTGGACCCCGTCCACCCCGGCGGCGAGCGCCGCCCGGGCCATGGGGGCGAGGAGGTCGGTACGCCCGGCGGCGTGGGTGACGTCCACGATCACCGGCAGGTGGGTCTCCTGCTTGGCCAAGACCGCCGCCTGGAGGTCCAGGGTGTTTCGGGTCCATTTCTCGAAGGTGCGGATCCCCCGCTCCACCAGGACGACCTGGTCGTTGCCCTGGGCGAGGATGTACTCGGCGGCGTAGAACCACTCCTCGACGGTGGCGCTCATGCCCCGTTTCAAAAAGACCGGTTTGCCCGAGCGCCCCACCTCCCGCAGGAGGGCGAAGTTCTGCATGTTGCGGGCGCCGATCTGGAGGATGTCGGCGTGCTCGGCGACGAGCGCGACGTCGCGGGTGTCCATCACCTCGGTGACGAAGGCCATCCCGTGCCGGCGGGCGGCGGCGGCCCCGAGCAAAAGCCCCTTTTTTCCGAGCCCCTGGAAGGCGTAGGGGCTGGTCCGGGGCTTAAAGGCCCCGCCCCTCAGGATCTTGACCCCGCGCTCCGCCAGGAAGGCGGCGGCCTCCTCGATCTGGGCCTCGCTCTCGATCGAGCAGGGCCCGGCCACCAGGACCGGCCGCCCGTCCCCGATCCGGGCCGGCCCTGCCTCCACCACCGTGGGCTCGGGGTGGGCGTCCTTGGAGTAGAGGAAGACCTTCTTGTCCTCGGCCTCCTCGAGGGCGAGGCTCGCCTTGAAGATCTCCTTAAAAAGCCGCTTGATCGTCTCGTTCGGGAAGGGGCCGGGGTTTTCCCGGGTGAGGTAGTCGAGCATCTCGGCCTCCCGCACCGGGTCGTAGTGGGGAAGGCCGAGCTCGGTCTGGATGCGGCCGATCTCGGCAGCGATCCGGCCCCGCTCGGAAAGGAGCTTCAAAAGCTCCCGGTTGATGCGGTCGATCTCCGCCCTGAGTTCCTTAATCCGCGCTTCCATGGGTTCTTTCCGTGCGCATCCGGGCGCGCTCGCCGATCCGGGCCACGATCACCGAGATCCAGTAGAGGAGGAGGAGCGGCACGCTGACTAGGGCCAGGTTGATCACGTCCACCGTGGGGGTGATCAGGGCGGCGAGGGCGATCACCGCCACCACCGCGATCCGCCAGTTCCGGGCGAGGAAGCTTGAAGAGAGGATCCCGAGCCGGGCCAGGAAGTAGGCGAGCACCGGCATCTCAAAGAGGAGCCCCATCACCGCCATGTAGGTGAGGATCTGCCCGATGTAGCGCCCGATCGAGATCTGCGGCGTGACCACGTCGCCCAAAAAGCCGAGGAGGAAGGGGACGGCGAAGGGCAGGAGCACGTAGTAGGCGAACGCCACCCCGAGGCCGAAGGAGAACCCGGCGATCAGGATGAAGGGCCCCGCGAGCCGGCGCTCGTGGGGGTAGAGGCCGGGGGCGACGAAGGCCCAGAGCTGGTAGACGATGAAGGGCAGGGCGAGCACCAGTCCGCCGAAGACCGCCACCCGAAGCGCGGTGATGAAGGGCTCGGTGATGTCGAGGACGATCAGGTTGACCTGGACCCCGTTTTGCTCGGCGGCCCGGTCTAAGGGGGCTTTCAGCCAGGCGAGGAGGGGAACCCGGAAGGTGTAGGCGACCCCCGAGCCCAGGGCCCAAAAGAGAAGGGCCTTTAAGATCCGGGCGCGGAGCTCCTCCAGGTGTTCGACGAGGGGGGCTTCCTTCAGCTCCCCCCCGCGTTCGGGCTCGGCCACGCGGGGCTAGCCCTCCTTCGCGCCCGAGGCCTTCTCCTCGGGCTTCTTTTCAGGGCGCTCCTCGATCACCGCTTCCAGCTCCTCCTTGATCTCCGAGGCCCCCTTCTTGAACTCCCGGATCGACTGCCCGAGGCTTCGCCCGAGCTCCGGGAGCTTCTTGGGCCCGAAGAGGAGAAGCGCGATCACCAGGATGACGAGAATTTCCGGCATACCCAGGTTCATTCCCTTACCTCCGCCTTCTCAGCATACCGCCCCCGCCGGCGCCAGACCCAGCCCTCGAGGATCCGCTGCTTGCCCCGGGCGATCGCGAGGGCCCCCGCGGGGACGTTTTGGTTGATGGCGCTGCCCCCGGCGACGAAGCCCTCGTCGCCGATCTCGACGGGGGCGATGAGCACCGCGTTGGAGCCGACGAAAGCGCGGCGGCCGATCTTGGTTTTGTGCTTTTTCTCGCCGTCGTAGTTGGCGGTGATCACCCCGGCTCCGATGTTCGTCCCCTCGCCCACTTCGGCGTCGCCGAGGTAGGCGAGGTGGCCGGCCTTGACCCCGCGCCCAAGCCGGGAGTTCTTGACCTCGACGAAGTTGCCCACGAAGGCGCCCTCCTCGAGCACCGCCCCGGGCCGGAGCCGGGCGAAGGGGCCGGCGATTGCCCCGGGCGCAAGATGCGCCCCTTCGAGCACCGAGTGGGGTCGGACCTCGGCCCCGGGGGCGATCGTGGAGTCGGCGAGGATGCTGTAGGCCCCGATCCGGGCGCCCTCGCCGATCTTCGTCTTGCCCTTTAGGATCACCCCGGGCTCGAGCACCACGTCGGGGGCGAGGGCGACGTCGGGCTCGAGGTAGATCGTCTCGGGCAGGTGCATCCGCACCCCCTCCCGCATCCAGCGCTCCCTCAGTTCCGCGAGCATCGCCTCCTCGAGTGCGGCGAGCTGGGCCCGGTCGTTGGCGCCGAGGAGCTCGCTCGGGTCCCCGGCGGCCACCGCCACCACCGGCAGCCCGGCCTCGAGGTAGAGGGCGACCAGGTCGGGGAGGTAGTACTCCCCCTGGGCGTTATCGTTCTTCACCTTGGGGAGGAGGTTCCAGACCTCGGGGTCGAAGGCGTAGACCCCGGAGTTCACCTCGCGGATTTCCCGCTCGGCGGGGCTTGCGTCCTTTTCCTCCACGATCCGGACCACCCGGCCGTCCGGCCCCCGCACCACCCGGCCGTAGCCGGTGGGGTCTTTGAGCTCGAGGGTGAGCATCGCCATGCCCCGCCCGCCGGCCTCTTCCAGGGCCCTAACCAGGGCGCGGATCGTCTCGGGCCGGAGCCTCGGGGTGTCCCCGCTCGTCACCACCACCGCGCCCCGGAACTCGGCGAGCACCGGCGCCGCCTGGGCCAGGGCGTGGGCGGTGCCGAGGGGCGCTTCCTGGTGGGCGAAGACCACTCCGGCATCCGCGAGCGCGGCCTTCACCGCCTCGGCCCCGTGGCCGACCACCACCACCACCCGGTCGGCCCCGCTTTCTTTGGCCGCCGCCACCGGGTAGGCGAGCATCGGCCGCCCGAGCAAGGGATGCAGCACCTTGGGGGTCTTCGAGCGCATCCGCTTGCCCTTGCCCGCCGCCAGGATCACCACCGCGTGCTTCATGCCTTCCTCCGGTACCTAAGGAGCATGTACCCCGAGAGCAGGATAAGGGGGATCGAGACGAGCTGGGTGGCGGTGAGTAGCCCGATCCCGAGCTCGGGGTTTTCGTAGACCTTTACCCAAAGCGGGTTCAGCCGGAAAGGCTCCTCGATGAGCGAGCGAAGCAGGCTGTACCAGAAGACGAACTGCCAGAAGACGTACCCCGGGGGCTTTTTCGCCTTGAGCCAGTAGTAGGAGGCGACGAGCAGGATCACCCCCACCAGGGCCCCGTAGAGCTGGGTGAGGTGCACCGGGCCGCGCACCACCTCCCCGGGGCAATAGCCGAAGGCGAGTTTCCCGGTGGCGGTGCAGATCCCGGGAAAGCCCCGCGCCCACTCGGGCCAGGTGTAGCCGAGGGGCAGGGTGGTGAGCCGGCCCACGGTGTCCGAGCCGTTCATCAGGTTGCCGATCCGCCCCGCGATCACCCCGAGGGCGATGCCGGGCACGGCGGCGTCGAGGTAGTCCCAAAGGGGGATCCGCTCCCGCCAGTAAAAGTAGAGGAAGGCGAAAAGCCCCCCGAGGATCGCGCCGTGAAAGGAAAGCCCCCCTTCCCAGATGTAAAGCGCCCGAACGGGGTTAGGGGCGAACTCTTCCCAGCTCGTGAGCACGTAAACCACCCGGGCGCCCACGACCCCGGCCACCACCGCCCAGAAGGCCGCGCGGGAAAACGGCTCGGGGTCGTGGCCGCGGGCTTTGACGATGCGCTCGGCGATGTGGTAGCCGAGGAAGATCGCGAGGGTCAAAAGCAGGCCGTACCAGCGGATGGTAAGGGGGCCGATTTGGATGAAGATCGGGTCCATGGTCGCTCCCAGCTAGCTTATCCGGCTGTAGAAGTAGGCGCCGGCGGCGGCGTGCAGCAAGAGCCGCAAGAAGATCCCGAGGAAAAAGCCAAGGGCCCCGCCCGCCCCGGCCCGAAGGGCCTCGCTGCCGTCCCGACCAGAAGCGAGCTCGAAGAGTACCGCCCCCGCGAAGGGGCCGAGCACCATTCCTAGGGGCCCGAGAAAGATCGCCCCCAAGAGGGCGCCGAGGACCGCTCCCCAAACCCCCGCCCTTCGGGCGCCAAAGCGCCGGGCGCCGAGGGCGAGGGCGAGGTTGTCGGCAACGAGGGCGAGGGCCAAGAGCAAGAGAAACACGGCCCACTCGCCGGGGCCAAGCTCGGAAAAGCCCAAAAGCGCTTGGTGCAAAACCCCACCGGCGGCCAGGACAAAGGTCGCCGGGAAGAGGGGGACGAAGGTGAGCGCCAGGGTGGCCAAGAAAGCCAGGAGAAAAAGCCCGTCGGCGAGGGTCTGCACCGACCAAGAGCCTAGAAAGCCAGGCGGTGAGAAGGAAAAGAAGCGCCCCCGGCGCCCCGACGGCGCCCGGCCCAGACCGCTTAGGGCTGCTCCCTTCCGGGCCTGACCCGGTTCACGGCGGGCCGCCGCGTCGGACCGGGGGCAAAGACGAGTTTAGCAAACAGAGCGGGCGTTTCCTAGTAAGCTTAGGGCGACGTGCCGGCGCTTCTTGCCAGGAATCTAGGTAAACGCTACGGCCGCCGATGGGTCCTCACCCGGGTGGAGTTTGCGGTGGAAGCGGGGGAGGTCTATGCCCTGGCGGGGCCGAACGGCTCCGGCAAGACGACGATCATCCGGCTGGTCACCGGCCTCGCCTTCCCGAGCGCCGGGGAGGTCCGGCTTCTCGGCGAGAACGTCCACGAGGCGGGCTGGCGGGCGCGGCGGCACCTGGGGGCGGTGGTCGAGGCCCCCGCGGCCTTCTATCCCCACCTCACCGGCCGGCAAAACCTCGAGCGCATGGCCTGGATGAGCGGTCTCAAGGATCCCGCCGCCCGCATCCGGGAGGTGCTCCACCGGCTCGAGCTCCTCTCGGTCGCCGACCAGAAGGTGGGGAGCTACTCCCTCGGCCAGCGCCAGCGGCTCGGCATCGCCGCCGCCATCCTCGCCCGGCCCCGCGTGCTGGTCCTCGACGAACCCACGAGCGGCCTTGACCCCAACGGCATCCAGAAGGTCCACGAGCTCCTCGCCGAGGAGGCGCGCGGGGGGGTGGCGGTGCTGGTCTCCACCCACCACCTGCGGGAGATCAGCGCCTACGCGAACCGGGTGGGCATCTTGAGCGGCGGGCGGCTGGTGGACGAGGTCGCGCTCCGCCCCGACCGGCCCCGCTACCGGGTTTTGGTCTCGGAACCCGAGCGGGCGGTGGCGCTTTTAAAGACGGTGCCGGGACTCGCGGGCGTCAAGCTGCGGGGGGACGAGGTGCTTTTTGAGGGGGAGCCCGAGCAGGCGGTCTTTGCCCTGGCCCGGGCGGGGATCGCGGTCCGCGAGCTCACGCGGGATCACTTCGACCTCTACGCCTATTACCGGGAGCGGGTGAGCGGTGTTTAGGTTCTACCTTTGGGAACTGGAGAAGCTCTTTTTCCTGAAATCGGCACGGATCGGCCTGCTCGCGGCCTTTTTGCTGCCGGTGATTTGGTCGCTGGCGCCGGGGCTCGAGCGCGTGTACGGGCTGGTCCTGGTATCCGGCTGGCAGGTGCCCGCGCTCAGCCTGCTCGCCGGCATGGAGTTCCTCTTTCCCTTCCTGGTGGCGATGGTGGCCGCTGAAGTCCTGGGCGCCGAGGTCGCGATGGGCACCCTGAAGCCGGTACTCCTCCGTCCGATCACCCGGACCCGGCTCGTGGCCGTCAAGCTTGCGGCCGCCCTCAGCTTCCCCTACCTCCTTCTTTTCGCGAGCCTCCTCGGGGCCCTCTTCGCCGGCGCCTTCCACGGGTTCGGGGGCTTTTACGGGGGAACGGGTCTCGGGGCGGGGGGGTTTGCCGGGGTGGGCTATCTCTCGCCGGGCGCCGCGTTTGCCGAGATTCTCAGGGCCTACCTCCTCGCCGGCGCCACCCTGTTTCCGATCGCCGCCCTCGCGGTCTTTTACGCCGCCCTTTTCCTTTCCACCACCGCAAGCGCGCTGGCCACGCTCGCCACCGTGCTGCTCATGCGGATGCTGGTGGTCTTTCCCGCCCTTGAGCCGCTCCTTTTGACCCGTTACCTCGACCTCTACCTCCGTCCCGAGGCGGCGGGGCCCGGGCTTTTGCTCCTCTTGATCTACGCCTTGGGTTTCGGAGGGCTTGCGGTCTTGGTCTTTGAACGAAAGGACGTGTGAGCATGGCCGACCGGCTGACCCACTTCGAAGACGGCAAGCCGCGGATGGTGGACGTTTCCGAAAAGCCCGCCACTTTGCGGGTGGCCCGCGCCGAGGCTTTCGTTCGGCTTCCCGAGCCGGCGGCAAAGGCCCTCGGCGAGGGCGGGGTGGGCAAGGGGGACCCCCTGGTGGTGGCCCAGCTCGCCGGGATCATGGCGGCGAAGAAGACGAGCGAGCTCATCCCCCTCTGCCACCCCCTGCCCCTTAGCAAGGTGCGGGTGGATCTGGACTTCGATGAGGCTAGGAGGCTTGTTCGGATCGAGGCCGAGGTCAAGACCAAGGCCGAGACCGGGGTCGAGATGGAGGCCCTCACCGCCGCCAGTGTCGCCGCCCTCACCGTCTACGACATGCTGAAGGCGGTGGCAAAGGGGATCGAGATCGGCCCGGTCCGGTTGCTCTATAAGTCGGGCGGGAAGTCCGGGACCTGGATCAGGGAGCCTCAAGAAGACGCTTCAGGTTCGGGGTGAGGAAGTCCTTCGCCACCCGGCCCTCGGGATCGCGGAGGATCAAGAGCCCGGCGTGGACCGCCACCACCCGTCCGTCTTGGGCGATGAAGAAGCTCGTCGGTAAGTAGCGCACCCGGTAGGCGCGGGCCACATCGGCGTAGTAGTCGATCACCACCGGAAAGGTCCAGCCCCACTCCCGGACCCGGAAGCGGGCCATTCTGGGGTCATCTTGCACGTCCACCGCGACGAACTGCACCCGGTCTCGGTAGCGAGCATAGATCCGCCCGATCTCAGGCCCCTCGATGAGGCAGGGCGGGCAGTGGCTGGCCCAGAAGTTCAAAAAGACCGGGCCCTTTTCGAGCAGCGCGGCGAGCTGGAAGGGTTCGCCCGAGAGGGTCTTTCCCTCGAAGGGGATCGCCCGTTCGGGGAAGACCTGACCGAGCGCGAGCCCAAGGAGAAAAAGGGCAAAAAAGAGCCCCCTACGCATGCACCCTACCTACCCCAGCCCTGGCGGGACCTTTGTCCTTGGGGGGTTTACAACCCCCAGCCGCTTTCTAAAATGGAGCGCATGGACATTCGGGGGATCCTCTTTGACTGGGGCGGGGTCTTCACCCGCGGCACCTTCGACGGACGGGTGGTGCAAAACCTCGCCCGCCGCTTTGCACTCCCCGAGGAAAGGGTGGCCGAGGCCTACTTCGACCTGGTGGAGCGGCTCGAGCTCGGCGAGTGGACCCTTCGCCGCTTTTGGGACGCGCTCTCCGAGCGGCTTGGGGTCGAGGCGCCGTATTCCGTTTTCGAGCGGCTCTTCCTCGGGAGCGTGGCACCCCGGCCCGAGATGTACGACCTGCTCCTCGCCCTTCCCGACGATCTGGTGGTGGGGCTTCTATCCAATAACTACCCGGTGATCTCGAGCTTCCTCCGGGCGGAAGAAAGCTTCGATCGCTTCGACGCCGCCGTCTTCTCCAACGAGGAGGGGATCAAAAAGCCGGGGAGCGAGGCCTTTTTGCTCGCGCTCGAGCGCATGGGGCTTTCCCCTGAAGAGGTCCTCTTCGTCGACGACCACCCCAAGAACATCGCCGCCGCCCAGCGGCTTGGGTTCAAGACCCACCTCTTCACCGAGCCCGGCCCCCTGGTGGAAGCCCTCACGGAGCTTGGGGTGCAGCTTCGCGCCCTGCCGAGGAGGCCGTGAAGCGGGGCGTCCGCCTGCTCCAGGGCTACCTTTGGGTGCCTCGCGGGCTAGCCTTTGACCCCCGGGTGCACCTTCCGACGGAGGTCGTACTCGAAGGCACGGGGATTCACTTACTCCTCGATCCCGTGAACCCTCCCTTCGCTTTCTTCGACGACGGCACCCCCACGGCCACCCAGACCTTCTACCAGTTCACCGCTCTCGTGGTGACCGAGGCCGAACCCGAGAGCCTCCGCCCCTTAGTGGGCGTGCTCAGGGACTGGCTCACCCCCCGCCTCGAGGCCACTCCGAGGGGGGTGGGCTGGCTCTTGCTCGAGGACCTCCGGGGAGTGTAATGTCCCTATAACCCCAGAGGGGTTTCGGGTACGCTGCCTTTTTGAAATAGGGAGGATCGTATGACGAAGAAGGTGGTAGTGGTTGGGGGCGGCACCGGCGGCTTGGTAGCCGCCCGCGTGCTGCAGACCGAGGCGAACCGCATGGGAAAGCCCCTCGAGGTCACCCTGGTCACCGCCAGCGAGCGCCACTACATGCCCCCCTTGTGGTCGGAGGTGGCGCTCGGCACGGCCTCGGTGGACGAGACCTGGGCGCCCATCCAAAACGCCGAGCGGGTCTACGGGTTCAAGGTCCTGGTGGATCCGGTAAAGACCTTCGACCTCAAGGGTCGGAGGGTGACCACCGAGGGCGGGACCACCCTGGACTACGACTTCCTGGTGATCGCCCTGGGCACCGCCTACGGCTGGTCTGACTACCCCGGGCTCGACAAGTACGGCTTCCACAACTACAGCCCGGAGGGGGCGCTCGAGCTCAAGGAGGCGCTTTTCAAGTTCAAGGGCAAGAAGATCGTATTCCTGGTCCCCGAGCTCCCCTTCCGTTGCGGCATCTACCCCCTCGAGATGGCGCTCAACCTTCGCGCCTACTACGAGATCCGCGGCCAGCACCCCGAGATCACCGTGCTCTACCCCGCGAACGCGGTGCGGATGGCGCTTGGGGAGGGGCTTGAGCGTTTCTTCCTCCGGCGCTTTAAGCGCCATGGGATCAAGTACGAGCCCGGTTTTGAGAAGCTCGTCGAGGTCACCGAGGACAAGATCATCACCCAAAAGGGCGAGTACGCCTATGACCTCTTGGTCAAGTCCCCGCCCTCGCGGCTACCCAAGGTGCTCGCGGAAAATGGCCTCGCCCACCCCGGCGACCCCCGTTTCTCGGTGGTCACCGGCCCGCGCTTCCAGCACCCCGAGTACCCCGAGGTCTACTTGGTGGGCGAGCACGCGATGCCCCCGGTGGGGCTATTGACCGCCGGCGTGCCCATCCACAACGCCGCGGTGGTGGCCGCCGGCAGCATCCTGCACGACGCCTTCGGGGGCTACATGATCCCCTCCTACGCGCCCACGCTCTGCTTCGGCCATAGCTTCGAGTCAGGGTTCATGGGCAACTGCGAGTACTGGTGGATTCCCGAGGAAGGCAAGTGGGGGCACGCCTGCTACACCGTCGCCACCGGCCCCACCATCCGGATGGTCAAGGACTCGTTCTACCGCGCCTGGTTGGACGCGCTGAGGTAAGGAGGCCAAGATGGCGGAGATTACCATCACCGAAGAGGACGCGCGGGTCATCCAAGAGCTCATCACCGTGGCCCGCCACCTGAAGGCCGGCGGCTACCTTAGCCTGATCACCGAGCTCACCACCAACGGCGACCTCTTGCTCGAGCACCTCGCCAACGAGCGCGTCATCATCCGGGGCCTGGGCCTCGCCGAGGCGGCGATGGACCCGATCAAGAACATGCCGCCCGACAAGATGCCCAAGCTCCGCTACCACATCCTTCACGTGGTCGGCGCGCTCATCGAGGCCCTCGCCGAGACCGACCCCAAGGCCGCGCCCAGGGTGGGGATGTTCGGGGCGCTCAAGTACCTAAACGACCCCCATGTGCAAAAGGGCCTCGGCTTCCTCTTGACCATGGCCAAGAACCTGGGCAAGGCGCTCGAGGAGTTCGAGCCTCGCTAGTTTGTAAAAACCCAAAGGGCGCAAGGTTTTCCTTGCGCCCTTTTTTGTTGGGACAATCCTCCACATACACCTGATGTATAAGGACTCATAGGTAAGGAAAGGAGGCGGTGTCAAATGGCGGTAAGGGTCTTGGTCCTAGGCGGCGGCTCCGGCGGCCTGGTGGCTGCCAACAAGATCAAGCGGCTGATGCGGGAAGAGGCCGAGGTCACCTTGATCGACAAAAGCGACTACCACTACTTCATGCCCGGATTTCCCTGGGTGGCCTTTGGGATGCGTGAGCTCGACGACGTGCGCCGGCCGCTGCAGCTCCTCGAAAAGCGCGGGGTGAACTTCGTCCAGGCCGAGATCCAGTCCCTCGACCCCGACGCCAAGAAGGTGGTCACCGACAAGGGTGCGTTCGACTACGACTACCTGGTGGTCTCGCTAGGCGCGGAGCCGATGCCCTCGCCGGCGCCGGACGCGGTGGCCCCCTGGAGCCCGGAAGGGGCGCTCGCCCTCCGGGAGCGGATGAAGGCCTTCGAGGGCGGGCGGATCGTGGTCGGCGTGAGCTCGCCCTATTACCCCTGCCCCCCCGCGCCCTTCGAGGTCGCGGGCATGGCCGAGTTCGCCCTCAAGGTCAAGGGCTTGCGGGAAAACTCGAGCGTGGACGTCTTCCACCTGAACCCGGCGCCGCTCGCCCCTATGGGGCCGGTGATCTCGGGGATGGTGCTCAAAATCCTGAACGAGAAGGGCATCCGTTTCCACGGGGAGTTTGAGCTCGAGCACGCCGGCGACGGCAAGGTGGTCGCCAAGGACGGGCGGGAACTCGCCTACGACCTTTTGATCCTGGTGCCCCCCTTCGCCCCCAACAAGGTGGTACGGGAGTCCAAGCTCGCCGGGCCCCAGGGCTTTCCCACGGTAGACCCGATGACCTTCCGCCACACCACTTACCGCGAGGTCTTCGTGATCGGCGACGTGGTGAACCCCGCGCTCATGCTCCCGCCCGCCGGGGTGGTAGCCCACTTCCAGGCCGAGTACATCGCCGGGGTGATCGTCTCCGACCTGAAGGGGGCCTACATCGGCGAGCCCTTCGACGCGGTGGCGATGTGCATCATGGACTTTGGGGACAACGCCCTCTTGCCCCAGTGCGAGTTCGAGAAGGTGCTCGCGGGCAAGGGCATGCCCTCCTGCGGCGTGATGGCCACCGGCCGCTGGGTGCGCATCACCAAGATGCTCTTCGAGAGTTTCTGGTTCGCCACCTTGCTGGGGTAAGGGAGGGAGACCATGCCCACGGTGGAAGAACGGCTGGAACGCATCGAAAAGATCCTCGAGGGTTCGGGGCTCGCGCTCCTCGGCGAGATGCGGGTGGGGAAGACCCTGGAGGAAAACCTCGCCCTCCTCGCCGAGCCCAAGAACTTAAGGCTCCTCTCTGTCCTCGACCGCTTCGTCGAGCAGGCCGACGCCCTGGAGAAACTCGCCGAGACGCTGGAAAAGCTGGACCAAAGCGGAGCCCTGGCCCTCGTCGGCGAGGTCTCCGAGACCTTAGTGGAGAACCTGGGCCAGCTCGCCGAGCCCCGGAACCTCAGGCTTTTATCCCACGCCGGCAAGGCGGTGGACGTGCTGGCCCGGATCGACCCCAACGCCGCGGGGATGATGGTGGACCTTTTCATCGAAGCGCTTTCCGAGACCTTCCCGCCGGAAAAGCTCAAAAACCCCCCGCGGCTTGGGCTTGCCGGGCTTTTGAAGGCGCTCTCCGACCCCGAGATCCAGCGTGCGCTTGGGATCCTCGTCGAGCTCCTCCGGGTGATTGCCCGCACTTTTGATAAGGCCAAGAAAAAGGAGGAGGAGCTTATGGCGATGATGGAGAAGATGATGGCCAAGACCAAGAAGTAAACTAAGTGCTGGGATGTCCAAGGGCCCGCGTGCCCTTACCGAGACCGAGCGCCGCCGCCGCCGCGAGCGGATCTTCCGCTGGCTGGCGGGGGTGCACGCGGGGCCCCTCGGGATGGCGCTCGCCGGCCACAGCGAGCTTGGGCCCCGCTTCCCCGAGGGCTACGCCCGTTGCCCAGGGCATCCGGCGCTCGCCTGTCGGACCTCGGGCGGCGTGCCCCGGGTCTGCCTGCCCCGGCGCTTCGAGGAGCTCGCCGAGAGCGCCCGCCGGGGCGGGAAGAAGCGCCGAAGCCTCGAGGCCCGGCGGGTGGAGGAGCTCTTCCTCTGCCTTGACCTTCTGAGCGAGGAAAAGCCCGAGTTCGCCCCCGTCTGGGAACTCACCCGGGCGATGCTACGCGAGGCCCAGAGCTACTGAAGCTTGCCGAGAAGGTACATCGCCGAGAGCGCGGCGGTGACCAGTACGATCATCGCCACGAGGGCCGCGGTGAGCCCGAGGTCCACCGCTTCGCCGCTCGTGGTGAGGGTCTTCGGGTGATAGACGAAGTAGTAGATCCCGGTCACCAGCAGGATCGCGAGCACGAACGTGGCCAGAAGAATCGCCGCCATCATGCTTATCCCTCCCTCAAAAGGCCGAGCGCGGCAAGCGCCCGTTCCAGGTTCTCCTTAAGCTTACCCTGCCCCACGGCGTAGGGGAGGGCCCCCTCGGCCAGGGCCACCGCGCCCAAGGCGGCCTCGGGGTGGGGCCTCGCCCCGTTTAGGGCCGGGCTCTCCCAGGCGGGGTAGGCCCGGAGCTCGCGGTAGCGGAGGCCGGTGGGGGCGGTGCGGAGGAGGGTTCGGGCCGGCCGGGGATCGTCCAGGGAAACCCGTTCGGGGCCCGCCTCTCCCTCGACCTCTTTGAACCCCGGGAATCGGTGAAAGATACCCTCGCCCGGGGCGAGGAAGAGGGCGTAGCGGGGCCGGTGGTGGCGGAGGACGGCGGCAAACGGCGTGCTGTCCTCGGCCTCGGGGGCGAGCGCCACCAACGCGCGGCCGCGGAGGGGGAGTTCGGCGAGGGCGGCAAGGAGCTCGGGACCGAGGCCCCAGGGGGCCCAGACCAGCGCCGTCGCGCCTCCGGGCGCGCCCTCGAGGTAGAAGGTGAGGGTGCCGAAGGGGTCGAGACCGGCTTGGAAGTGGCGGGAGAGGGCCTCGAGCTCTTCCTCGAGCACCGCGAGCGTGGGCTTCATCGCCTTCTAGCTTAGGGCAGCGGGGGCCGTGTGAGGGCTATCCACGGCCGGGGGGAGTCGTAGCGCACCTCGCGGGCGTAGGCGTCGTGGGTTAGGAGACCTCGGGGCGGGCGATGAGCACGCCTTGGCCCCGGCGCAGCGAGACCTCGACCGGTCCGGCGGCCTCGTTCCGGGTCGCCCGGGTGCTGCCGAGGGGGAGGTGGGCACCGG
>CAYYAB010000005.1:34113-48413 GCA_964469895.1 uncultured bacterium
CCGGCGGCCTCGTTCCGGGTCGCCCGGGTGCTGCCGAGGGGGAGGTGGGCACCGGCGAGCGTCCAGCGGGCGCCGGTCAGGGTAAGGCCTTCGAGGGGGGCGAGCGGGATCAGGCTGAAGGGTGTACCAGGGGGGAGCGCCACCCGCCGTCCCGGAGGAACCAGCGGCCAGGCCCAATGGCGCCCGTCGGTGAGCGCGATCTCGAGCCCCTCCCCGGCGAGGCCGAGGCTCAAGGCGTAGTGGGCGAGGACGTGGTCGGGCTCACCCCCGAGGGCCCCGGCGAAGAGGAGGGCACGGGCGCCCCGCCGGATCGCGGCGCGGGCGGCGAGCTCGGCGTCGGTGGCGTCCTTGTCCCGGGGGTGGCGCTCCCTTTGCAGGTCGGAGTAGCGGGCGAGGAGGGCGGGGGAGCTCGAGTCGAAGTCCCCCACCCAGAGGTCGGGAAGCCGGCCGAGCGCCTCGGCGTGGCGGATTCCGCCGTCGGCGGCGACGACGAGTTCGGCCTCCTCGGCTTCCCGGAGGAGTCCGGGCGTGGGGGAAAGGGGCCCGGCGAGGAGGATGAGCGCCTTCAAAGCGGCACCGCCCTTTCGGTTTCGATTCGGAGGAGGAGGGTCTCGCCCGGGGTCGGGGGCGGGTCGAGCGGACCCTCCCAGTAAAGGCGAACCCCGCGGTACGTAAGCCAGAGCCCGACCCGCGGGCCCAGGAAGACCGCCTCCTCCACCCGCGCCGGTTCCCCCGCGCCGGGCCTGATCGCGGCGTAGGGGAGGAGCCAGGTGCCCTCGCCGAGCCCGAGTGCGTGGGCCTCGCCGCCCGCAAGCACGTTCTTGTGCCCGAGGAAGCGCGCGGTCCAGGCGTCCCTGGGCCGGGCGTAGACCTCCCGGGGCGGCCCCTCCTGCACCCGCCGCCCCTCGCGGAGCACGAGCACCCGGTCGGAGAGCGCGAAGGCCTCGGCCTGATCGTGGGTGACGTAGAGCGCCGCCGGGCCCTCTTCCCGGAGCACCCGGCGGAGCAGGAAGAGGAGTTCTTCCCGGAGCCTTAGGTCGAGGGCCGCCAGGGGCTCGTCGAGGAGGAGGAGGCGGGGGCGGGGCGCGAGCGCCCGGGCGAGGGCCACCCGCTGGCGCTCGCCGCCCGAAAGCTGGGAGGGTCTTTTGTCGGCGTGGGGGGCGAGCTCCGTCCGCCCTAATAGCTCCTCCACCCGCTCCCGGATGGCCTGCCGGGGCCAGCGTCGTTCCACCAGGCCGAAGGCGATGTTCTCGTAGACCGTGAGGTGGGGGAATAGGGCGTAGCTCTGGAAGACCATTCCCACCTCCCGGCGTTCCGGGGGAAGGCGGGTGACCTCCCGGCCGTGGAGGAAGACGCGGCCCCGGTCCGGGGGCTCGAGCCCGGCGACGATCTTGAGCAGTGTGCTCTTCCCGCTGCCCGAGGGGCCGAGGAGGGCGAGGGTCTCGCCTGGCGCGAGCTCGAGCTCGAGCGCGAGGAAAAACCCGGGGTAGCGTTTTTCCACCCCGTCGAGGAAAAGCGCCTTCTCAGCCAAGCTCCGACCCCCGGGCAAAGGCGAAGAACAAAAGCCCCGACACCGCCATGAGCACCACGCTCATCGCCATCGCCTCGCCGTAGTTGGCGAGCCCGGGTTTGGCCAGCCGCTCGTAGATCGCCACCGTCAGCGTGGCCCACTCGGGGCGCACGAGCAGCATCGTGGCCCCGAACTCGCCGATGGCGCTAGCGAGGGCGAGGGCAGCTCCGGCAAGAAGCGCCGGACGCACGAGGGGAAGCTCGACCCTGAGAAGCCGCCGCCAGGGTCCCGCCCCCAGGGTGGCGGCGGCCCCGAGGAGCTCCTCGGAAAGCCCCCGGAGCGCGGGGAGGAGCGCCCGGGCAAAGAGCGGGTAGCCTAGGGTGGCGTAGGCGAGGATCAAGATGAAGGCGTGGGCCCGGAGTACGGGGTAGGCGAGCAGGTAGCCGACCCCGAGGCTCACCGGGCTGACGAAAAGCGGAAGGAGCCCGAGCAGTTCTACGGAAAAGCCCCCGCGCCGGGCCGAGAGGGCGTAGAAGAGCCCCGCGGGAAGGGCGAGGAGCAGGGAAGCGGTGGCGAAGAGGAGGGTGTTTTTCAAGGCCATCCCGAGGCTCGGCGCGAAATAGCTCTCCTCCGCGCGCAAAAGCCTGAGGTAGTTGCCGAACCCCCATCCCTCCGGGCCCTGGAAGCTCGCGGCGAGGAGGGCGAGGGCCGGGAGCAGCAGCAAGAAGAGGCCCCCCCAAAGCAACCCCGCGAGCAGGACGCGGCCGGGTCCGGAGAGCGGCCTCGGTGCTCCTGGGGCGAGTTCCCCCGCCATCCGCCGCGCGGCCCAGAGGTATCCGAGGCTCACCAGGGCGAGCACCAGGACCTGCCAGAGCACCAGGGCGCTCGCCCGGGGAAAATCGAGCTCGTAGGCGAGGAGACGGTAAATCTCGACCTCGAGGGTGGCGTAGCGGTATCCCCCGAGCAAGAGGGGCACCCCGAAGCTCGCGAAGGTGTAGAGGAAGGTGAGCCCGCCGGCGGCCAGGATCCCGGGGAGGAGCACCGGTAGCGTCACCCGCAAAAAGGCCCGGAAAGGGCCAGCCCCCAGCGTGCGGGCGGCGGCTTCGAGCTCCCCCCCGGCGCGCGCGAGCAGCCCGTGAAGGATCCGAGCGGCAAAGCCGAGGTTGTAAAAGACCGAGGCCCAGACGAGCACGAAGGGGGTTCCCACCAGGTTCACCCCGAGGAGCCCCCGGGGTCCCACCAGCGCCAAAAACCCCGCCGCCACCACGATGGTGGGCAGCACGAAGGGCACCCCCGCGAACGCGACCCAGAGGGCGCGGCCGGGGAAGGCGTAGCCGAGCCCGTAGGCTACCGGTACCGCGAGCAGCACCACCACCGTGGCGGAGATGAGCCCGTACTCCAGGCTCCAAAGCAGCCGGCCCCAGTAGTAGGGGTCGGAGAGCACTTGGAAAAAACCCGGCCCCGCCCCCAGGGCGAAGACCCGGGCGAGGGGGTAGAGGAGCGCCCCGAGCAAAAAGAGCAAGAAGAGGGCGAGGGCCGGCCGGTGCACGCCTAGCGCACGTCCTTCGGGTCGAGCCCCTTGAGCACCACCGCGGTCCAGGCCCGGATCCAGCGGGCGCGGTTTCGCCGGATCGCTTCGGGGTCCACGCGGGCCGGTTCCCTGGGGATTTCCGCGAAGCGGAAGACCTCCGGAAGCCGCGCGTCCCGCCGGGCGGGGAAGACCCACATGTTGAGGGGGATGTCCTCCTGCACCTCTTTGGAAAGGAGCCAGTCGACGAACCGCTCCGCCGCCTTCCGCTTTTTCGTGCCCTTCAGGATCCCCACGAACTCGACTTGGTAGAAGGCGCTCTTCGGAAAGAGCAGGTTTCCGGTAGGGGGTTCTCGGTACTTGCCCTCGGAGAAGTAGACCTCGGCGGCGGGGCTTGTGGTGTAGCTCACCACGATCGGCCGGTCGCCGCCGTAGCGGGTGAAGGCGGCGAAGTAGGCCTCGCTCCAGCCCTTCGTCACCCGCACGCCCCCGTCCCGGAGCCGGGCCCAGAAGTCGAGGTAGCCATCCTCGCCGAAGGCGTCGATCGTGGCCAGCAAGAAGGCGAGGCCGGGCGAGCTGGTGGCGGGGTTTTCCACCACCAAAAGCCGCGCGAACGCGGGATCGGCGAGTTCTGCGAAGGACCTTGGAAGCGTGCGGCCCCGGAAGTATTCCTTGTCGTAGTTAAGGGCGACGTAGCCATAGTCCACCGGGATCGCGTGCAAGGTGGGGTCGAGGATCGTCTCCGATTTGAGGTTTCGTACCTCGGGGGAGGCGTAAGGCTCGAAGATGCCGGCTTCGAGGGCGCGGGAGAGGAAGGTGTTGTCCACCCCGTAGAGTACGTCGGCGATCGGGGCGTCCTTGGTGAGGATCGCCTTGTTCAGGGTCTCTCCGGCGTCCCCACCTTCGATGAAGCGGAGCTTGATGCCGGTCTCCCGCTCGAACTTTTGGATGAGTGCCTTCGAGAGGCTGAAGCTCGAGTGGGTGAGCACCCTTAGTTCCTCGGCCTGTACGAGGGAAAGCCCAAGCAGCGATAGCCCGATTGCCAGGAGTTTTTTCCACATAAAACCCCTCCTTCCGTCACCAGGAGGGGAAGGTTTGTCACCTTCCCTACGCCGGCATTACCCGGATCAGGTTCCAAGGGTAGGCGCTCGGCGCCTTCTCAGCCTCCCAAAGGAGGCACCCCCGGTGACGTACGCATTCTAGCGCAAATCAAAGGGGGAGCTTGCTCGGCGATCCTCAAAGGCGGTTTAAGGTGTGCATTTTCCCGACCAGTATATGAAGCCATAACTTAAAATCTTGTACGGGGCAGAAGGCGCCGGATGGAAGGATATTCCGCTCTCTGCGTGCAAGTGCCCCGGCACGCAGGGGGAGTGAGGGGGTGGTTGAAGATTGCTGGGTATTCAACTTAGGGCGAGACTCCTAGCTTTCATCGGAGCGTTTTTGCTGTTCGTTCCGCTTGCCGGGGTGGCCTGGGCCCAGTCGGAGGGCTTCGAGGTCACGGTCCCCGCGGGAGGAACGGTGGATCTTCCCGCGGAGGGCTTTTGCATGAACTACGGGCGGCCCTTCCCTTCGACGGAACTATTGCCCATGCACCCCGCGCCGGCGGAGATCCGGGCCCTGCTTGCCTACGCGTACAGCAAAGGGTATACCGAGCGCTATCCGTTTCAGGTCCAGCGGGCGGTTTGGTACTTTACCAACGGGCTTAACTACGATCCCGCGAAGCTTCCCATTACGCACGAGCTCGTGCGGTACGGAAAGGCCCACAAGGGTGCGCGGTGGGCCGAGGGGGTGCTCGAGCTCAGCCAGGCCGTCCGCCAGGGTCTGGTCACGGCCCGGTTGATGGATTTCCGCACGGTCTCGAAGCCGCCCTACCGCGGTAAGGGCACTTTGCGGATCGTAAACCGCACGCCGAGGCCGCTTCGGATCTTCGTCCCTTACGGCGTGAAGTTCAAGGACGCAAACCGCAAGGGTACGCAGAACATGGCGGTCTTCGTGACCCGGGTGGCCACCCGCGCCGCGCCCCAGAAGGTGCTCGTGGTGCAGGGGCCGCCGGGCCCGCCCGGGCCCCCGGGTCCTCCCGGGCCTCCGGGACCGCCGGGGCCAAGGGGGCCCCAAGGTCCCCCGGGGCCGGCCGGACCCCAGGGTCCCGCGGGACCGCCCGGACCGCGCGGCCCTGCGGGGCCCGCCGGACCCCAGGGCCCCCAGGGCCCGCCCGGGCCTCCGGGCCCCCAAGGGCCCCCTGGACCTCCGGGCATTAGCTGCTGGGATACCAACGCCAACGGCGTGGCCGACCCCGAAGAGGACCTAAACGGCGACGGCAAGGTAGACGCCCGCGATTGCATCGGGCCGGTGGGTCCGATGGGACCCCAGGGGCCCAAGGGACCGCCGGGTCCCCCGGGTCCCCCCGGGCCCCAGGGGCCGATGGGTCCGCAAGGGCCTAAAGGTCCGCCAGGTCCTCCGGGGCCGCCTGGTCCCCCCGGGCCCCAGGGACCGATGGGGCCCCAAGGGCCCAAGGGTCCTCCTGGACCTCCCGGGCCTCCGGGACCGCAGGGGCCGGCCGGGATCAGCTGTTGGGACACGAACGGCAACGGGGTGCCGGATAAGAGCGAGGACCTAAACGGCGACGGCAAGGTGGACGCCCGCGACTGCATCGGGCCGCGGGGTCCGATGGGCCCCCAGGGTCCCAAGGGTCCTCCAGGGCCTCCCGGTCCCCAGGGGCCGGTGGGGCCGCGTGGTCCCCAGGGGCCGGCGGGTCCGCCCGGGCCTCCGGGCCCCCCTGGACCGGCAGGCCCCCAGGGTCCGATGGGTCCCCCGGGTCCCGCGGGTCCGCCCGGGCCCCCAGGCCCGCAAGGACCGCCGGGAATCACCGAGTTCAGGATCGTCACCAACCAGGCGGAAAGCGGTCTGGATTGTCCCTGCAGTACGCCGGTGAGCGCGACCGCCACCTGCCCGGCGGGCTTTGTGGTGACCGGCGGCGGCGCCAGCGTGCGCACCGCGAGCGGCGCCTACGACCCCACGCTCACGATTCAGGCCAGCTATCCGCTTTCCAATAACGGCTGGTACGCCGAGGCCGGCCGGGTCGTGGGTGGTCCTTCGGAGGATTGGACGCTCACCGTCTGGGCGATCTGCGCGAAGCCCTACCCGGTGGGTAAGACGAAGGGTCAGTAAACCCGAGTTCCGGCGCCGGCGGGCGGGGGCCTTTTGGCCCCCGCCTAAAAATGGATGCCCACGACCGCTTTGGGCGGTGGCCGCGTTCCCCTTGACCGAAAGTCCTGGGCTTTCAGCCCACGCTAAAGTAGCGGGCCTCGGGGTGGTGCACGGCGATCCCCGAGGTGCTCGCTTCGGGCACGAGCTGGAAGTCCTCGGTGAGGCCGATGCCGATCCGCTCCCAGTTGAGCAGGCGGGCCAGGGTGGCCTGGGCCTCGAGCTCGGGCCAGGCGGGGTACCCGGGGGCGTAGCGGGCGCCCTGGTAGTGCTTTTGGAAAAGCTTCTCGATCTCGCTCGCGTCCCCCGCCGCAATGCCCCACTCCTCGCGGAGGCGCTTATGCCAGTACTCGGCGAGGGCCTCGGCCATCTCAACCACGTAGCCGTGGGTGAAGAGGTAGTCCTGGTAGCGGCCCGCTTCGAGGAGCCTCTTGGCCTCGTTTAGCCCCCGCTCGCCCACCGTGACCACGAAGAAGACCGCCACGTCCCGGGCCCCGGCTTCGAGGGCCCCCTTGGGCATCCAATCTTCGACTCCTTCGAGCAGGGGACCATGGCGGGGCAGATGGTAGCGGGCGATGGAAAGGCCCTTTTCCGAGACCGGGTAGGCAATCCGGGCGAGGACCTCCCCCGCTTCGCTAAAGACGAGGAGGGCCTCTCCCTCCCGCGCCACCGGGAAGTAGCCGTAGGCGACCCTGGGTTCGAGGAGCTCCTCCCCTCGGGCGAGGAGCTCGGCGAGGATGGGCTCGGCTTCACGGGCGAGCAGCGCCTGGTATTCGTTCTCCGGGATTTTTCCCCGCTTAAACCCCCACTGCCCGCGAAAGAGGGCGCGCTTATTCAGGTATTTCGCGATCGCGGGGATGGGGAGCTCGGCGGGGCCGAGGTAGCGCACCCCGAAAAAGGGGGGCCTAGGCACCCGGGGCGGGGGCGGCGGGCCCTCTTTGGGCGGGGCCCTCCTCGCGCGGGCCTTGACCTTCGCCGGGGCGCTTTTCTTCGCTTCTTCGGGTGTCTTCCCCTCGCTTAGGTCTTGCAAGATCTTCAACCCCTCGAAGGCGTCCTGGGCGTAGTGAGCCCTTGGGTAGATCGCCTTCAGGTCCTCTTCCACAAAGCGGCGGGTGAGGGCGGCGCCGCCGAGGAGCACGGGGAGCCGGTAGCCCCGCTCGGCCATGACCTCGAGGTTTTCCCGCATCACCTGGGTGCTCTTGACGAGGAGCCCACTCATGCCCACGGCGTCGGGGCGGTGTTCCTCGATCGCCCGCAGGATGTTCTCCACCGGCTGCTTGATGCCGAGATCCACGACCTCGAAGCCGTTATTCGCGAGGATGATCCCCACCAGGTTCTTGCCGATATCGTGGACGTCGCCCTTGACGGTGGCGAGGACGATCTTGCCGCGGCGGGCCCCTTCCTTCTTCTCCATGTGGGGCTCAAGGTGGGCGACCGCCGCCTTCATCGCCTCGGCGCTTTTCAGGACGAAGGGAAGCTGCATCTTGCCCTCGCCAAAAAGGTCGCCGACCACCTTCATCGCGGGCAGGAGGATCTCGTTCACGATCGCCTCGGCGCGGTACTTTTTGAGCGCTTCGTCGAGGTCTTCTTCAAGGCCCTTCTTTCGGCCCTTCAATATCGCCTCTTTGAGCCTCTCCTCGACGGGAAGGGTTTTCTTCTCGGTCTCGGGGCCCTTCGCCGTTTCCTTTTCGAAGTATTCGATGAAGGCGAAAAGCGGGTCGTAGCCCTTTTCGCGGCGGTCGTAGATGAGGTCGAGGGCGAGCTGGTAGGCCTTTTCGGGAATCTCCGAAACGGGAAGGATCTTCCCCGGGTGGACGATGGCGGCGGTGAGCCCGGCGCGCTCGGCCTCGTGCAGGAAGACCGAGTTCAAGACCTTGCGGGCCCGGGGCCTTAAGCCAAAGGAGACGTTCGAGATCCCGAGGATGAATCCCGCTTCGGGGAACTCCTCCTTCAGCACGCGGATCGCTTCCAGCGTCCATAGCGCAAGGCGCCGGGTCTCCTCGTCCCCCTGGGTGATGGGGAAGGTGAGGAGGTCGAAGAAGATCTCGCTCTCCAAAAATCCGTGGACCTCGGTGAGGCGCCGGTGCATCCGCCGGGCGAGCGCGACCTTCTCCTCGACGGTCTTGGCCATCCCACCCTCGCCGATGGTGAGGGCGACGACGAGCGCCCCGTGGTCCCGGGCAAGGCGGGCCACCCGATCGAACCGCTCCTCGCCGTCTTCGAAGTTCACCGAGTTCACCGCCGGGCGGCCGGGGACGAGCTTGAGGGCGGCCTCGAGCACCTCGGGGCTGGTGGTGTCCACCATGATGGGAACCGGCACTTCGGGAACGATCGCCCTTAGGACCGCCTCCATATCCGCCTTCTCGTCGCGGCCGGTCCAGGCGGTGCTGACGTCGAGCATGTGGGCGCCCTCTTCCACCTGCTCGCGGGCGAGCTCCTTGATGCCCTCGAAGTCGCCGGTGAAGAGGAGCTCGCGGAACTTCTTGCTGCCGGTGGCGTTCAGGCGCTCGCCGACCATGAGGAGCCCCGCGTCGAAGCGAAGTGGAACCGCCTGGTAAAGCCCGGCGGCCACCGCCCGGCGAGCCCTGGGTTTCGGCGGGCGAACCTGCGGGTGAAAGGCAAGCGCCTCGGCGAGCGCCCGGATGTGCTCGGGGCCGGTGCCGCAGCAGCCGCCGACGACGCTGGCCCCGTACTCGGTGACGAACTTCTTCTGCCAGCGGACGAGCGCATCCGGGGTCAGGGGGTAGTGAATCCTGCCCTCTTTTTGCTCGGGGAGGCCGGCGTTTGGGAGCACCGAGATCGGCAGTTCGGACTCCCTCGTAAAGGTGCGGACGTGGGGGTCCATCAGGTCGGGGCCGGTGGCGCAGTTCATGCCGGCGACGTCCACCCCGAGGGCCTCGAGCGCGGCCAGGGCGGCTTCGGGGTCGGTGCCCACCAGCATCGTGCCGGTGGTCTCGAAGGTGACCTGGGCCTGGATCGGCACCTCCCGGCCCACGTCGCGCATCGCCTGGCGCACGGCGAAGACCGCGGCCTTGATCTGGAGCACGTCCTGGGCGGTCTCGAGCAGGATGAGGTCCACCCCGCCCCTGAGGAGGCCCCGGGCGGCGGTGCGATAGGACTCGTAGAGGGTGTCCCAGTCGATCTGGCCGAGGCTGATGAGCTTGGTCCCAGGCCCCAGCGCGCCGGCGACGAAGCGGGGGCGCTCAGGGGTGGTGTAAGCGTCCGCCACCTCGCGGGCGAGCCTCGCTGCCTCCTCGGCGAGGGCCTCGGCCTCGGCCTCGAGCCCGTACTCCGCGAGCACGTGGGGCAGGACGCCGAAGGTGTTGGTCTCGATCACGTCGGCGCCCGCTTCGAGATAGCTTGCGTGGATCTCGCGGATCACGTCGGGGCGGGTCCGGACCAGGATTTCGGGACAGCCCTCGTACTCCGGACCGCCGTAGTCTTCGGCGGTGAGGCCTCGCTTTTGCAGCTCGGTGCCCATCGCCCCGTCGTAGACGAGGACCCGCTCGGAAAGCGCCTTGAGGTAGGGGCTGGTTTGGGTGGGGCTGAGCTTCGTGGTCTTCTTCGCCTCCGCCAACTTAGCGCTTTATTCTAGCGGGTTTTCGGGTTTTTGGCCAATCGGGGCGCTAGGATGGGCCCGTGGACTTCCTGGAAGCGATCGCCGGGCGACCCGGGCTCGTGCTCGGGCTGGATCCCCGCCCCGAGCGCCACGGGGGCTGGGCGGCGTTTCTCGAGGACGCCCGGGCCTTGCTTCGGGCCCTGGCCGGTCGGGTGGCGGCGGTGAAGCCCCAGCTCGCCTTCTTCGAGGCCGAGGGGCGGCGGGGGATGCGGGGGCTTTTCGACCTCGTCGGGTACGCCCGGGAGCTCGGCCTGCCGGTGCTTTTTGACGCCAAACGCGCCGACGTGCCCTCGACCGCGGCCGCCTACGCCCGGGCCTGGCTTTCGAACTTCCCGGGATCGGCGCTTACCGTAAATCCGCTTCTTGGGGAGGATAGCCTCCTTCCCTTCTTCGAGGCCGCCGGGGAGAGCGGGGGGATGGTGTTTCTGCTGGTGCGCACCTCGAACCCGGGGGCGCGGGATTTCCTCGAGCTCAAAACCGAAAAAGGCCCCCTCTGGGCTTATCTGCTTGCCCGGGCCGAGGCGTGGAACGGGCGTTTTGGGGGAAGGGTGGGGGCGGTGGTCGGGGCCACCCACGCGGGGGGCCTCGAGGCCGCCCGAGCGCGCTTTTCCGGCTGGATCCTGGCCCCCGGGGTGGGAGCCCAGGGGGGGAGGATCCAAAAGATCCCCAAGGTGCTCTACCCCCTCTCCCGGGGGATCTGGTACCCGGGGGAGCGGTTTGCCCTCGAGGCGAGCCTCCGGGCGGCCGAGGGCTACCTCCGGGCCCTTGGCGGTTGACCCGCGGCTCGCCCCGGAAAGCGCTTGGCTTTGCCTCCCCCGTTGCTTTGGGCGTAGCCTGACGGCGTGGACGTTCTCCAGCGTTATCGCGAGACCGGGGCCCTCTTAGAGGGGCACTTTCTCCTTAAGTCGGGGCTCCACAGCCCCTACTTCCTGCAGTCAGCGGCGGTGTTCCAGTACCCCGAGCACGCCCGGGCGCTGGCCGGGGCGCTCGCCGAGAAGCTCCGGCCCTTCTCGCCCGACTTCGTGATCGGGCCGGCGATCGGCGGGGTGGTGCTCAGCTACCTGGTGGCCGAGTCGCTCGGGGTCCGGGCGATCTTCGCCGAGAAGGACGAGGCCGGAGGCATGTTCATCCGGCCGGGCCTGGTCGTCCGCCCCGGCGAGCGCTTCGTCGCGGTGGAGGACGTGGTGACCACCGGGGGCTCGGTGCGGCGGGCGGCCCAGGCCGCCCTTGCCCGCGGGGCCGAGCTCGTGGCGGTGGGGGCGGTGGTGGACCGGAGCCCAACGCCCCCCGAGTTCGGCGTCCCCTTTCTTGCCCTCGTCCGCTTTGTTCCCGAGACCTACACCCCCGAGGCCTGCCCCCTTTGCCGGGCGGGGGTTCCCTTAAGCCGGGTGTAGGTTTTTCCCACGCCGCCCTCAGCCCGGGCGGTTAGGGTGGGGGCGGGATGCGAAGAATCGCCGGGCTCGTTTTCCTCCTCTTCTTACTGGCTCTGGCCGGAAGCGCCGAGGACTGGCTGAAAAAAAGCGAGACCTACCTGAAGGCGGCGCCCTGGCGGGCGGAGATCGTGGGCGAGGTGCGCACGCAGACGGGGGCGCGCACGCGGATCGAGATGCGCGTCTTTGCCCTTCCGGCGGAGAGGATCGTGCGCGTCGAGTTCCTCGCCCCGGATTCGGTGGCCGACAACTTCGTGATCATCACCCCCAAGAAGGTGCTGAACTACCTCTTCCTCACCAACCAGGTGGTGGTCTACCCCCGGGAGCGGGCGCGGATCGAGGGGCTCGGGGTCTCCCTCGCCGAGCTCGGGACCTTCGAGGAGCTCGGGAGGCGGGCGGGGCTTAGCTGGCGGCTCGCCGGGGAGGAAAAGGGGCGGGTGCGGCTCGTCGGCGAACCCGCCGACCCCGAGGAAGCGGGGTTTTCCCGGGTGGAGCTTTGGCTTAAGGCCGAGCCCCCGGTTCCCCTCCGCTACCGGGTCTTCGACCCCGCGGGCGAGCTCGCCGCCGATCTCACCTGGCGGAAATTCGCCCGGGCGAAGCTTACAAAGGAGGACCTGCTCGCCTACCCGCCCGACGCCGAGATCATCGAGAAGTAGCGTGATTCGCTATCTGGAGGTCCAAAAGCGCTACGGGCGGTTTACCGCCCTTGCGGGGCTCACCCTCGAGGTCAAGCCGGGGGAATCCCTGGCCCTGCTCGGCCCGAACGGGGCGGGGAAGACCACCGCGATCCGCATCCTCACGGGCCAGCTCTCGCCGAGCGCCGGGCGCGTCTTCCTCGACGGGGTGGACGTATGGCGCGAGCCGGTGCGGGCGAAGGCCCGCTTTGGCTACGTCCCCGACCGGCCCTACCTCTACGGCAAGCTCACCGCCGTCGAGCTCCTCCGCTTTGTGGCCGGGCTCTATCGGATCCCGAGGCCCGAGGCCGAGCGGCGGATCGAGGAGGAGCTCGCGCGCTTCCGCCTGACCCGTTACGCCTCGGCGCTCATCGAGACCTACTCCCACGGCATGCGGCAAAAGCTCACCTTTGCCGCCGCCCTCTTGCCCCGGCCGCCGGTCTTGATCGTGGACGAGCCGATGGTGGGGCTCGATCCGGTGGCGGCCCGGACGGTGCGGGCGCTGCTCGCAAGCTATGCCCGGCCGGGGCGGGCGGTGCTCTTTTCCACCCACCAGCTCGAGCTCGCCGAGTCCGTGGCCGACCGGGTCGCCCTCATTCACCGGGGCCGGCTCGTGCTCCTCGGGACGCCCGAGGAGGTGCGCCGGGCCCATGGCTCTAGGAATCTCGAGGAGGTCTTCCTCCGTCTCACCGAGGACGCCGCCGATGCTCGCGCTCCGGATCCGGATTCTCTGGCATAGCCTCCGTACCGCGCCCTTCTCCCGGGTGCTTGCCCTTTTGCTCGCGGGCGGGGTGGCCGTGCTCGCGTACCGGGGGACGCTTTGGTTCCTCGGGTTCCTAAGCGGCTATCCCTTCGCCGAGCGGGCGGTGCTTTCCCGGAGCCTTGAGGGGCTTTTCCTCTTGCTCTCGGCGGCGGTCCTGCTCTCCGCCCTGCCGGGGGCGCTCGCCATCCTCTACGGCTCCCTCGACCTCCATTTGCTCCTCGCCTGGCCGATCCCCGCCGGGCGGGTCTTCGCCCAGAAGGTGCTCGAGACCTTTCTTGCCACCGCGGGACTGCCGACCCTGCTCACCCTGCCGGTGTTGCTCGCGCTCGGGGTCCACTACGGCGCGTCCCCCGCCTATTACCCCCTCGCCTTCGCCGCTGCCCTCGCGGTCTACGCCCTGCCGGTGGCGCTGGGGGCGGCGCTTGCGCTTTTCTTTTTGCGTTTCGCTCCGGCCGGCCGGGCCAAGGAGTGGGCGGCGGCGGGAAGCGCGGTGATCGGGGGGCTTTTGGTCTACGTCCTTAGGGCGGCGCGGCCGGAGGCGATCTTCCGGCGGGCGTTCGAAAGCCCCGAGGCGCTTTCCGCTTTCCTCGCCGAGTGGGCCCGTTCGGGGCCGAGCTTTTTGCCCTCGACCTGGGCCGCCCGGGCGGTGCTCGGGGCGCTTTCGGGCGAGGTGGTGCCGGCGGCGGCCTTGCTCTTTTTCCTGGTGGCCTTCGCCTTCGCCGGGGTGGCGGCGGCCGCCGGGTGGGCCTACCGGGCGGGATGGGTGCGGGGGCTCGAGGGGACGTTCCAAGAGCGGCCGCCGGCCCCGCCCGCGCCCTGGGAAGGGTACCGGCCACTTTTCGCGCTTTGGCTCCGGGACCTGAGGCGTTTTTTTCGCGACCCGCATCAGATCGCCCAGGTGCTGCTCGTCTTCGTCCTGGTGTTGCTCTACCTCGTGAGCCTCCGGGCGATGCCTTTGGAGGGGCTCCTCTTTAAGCGGGTGGTGGGGTTTTTGCACCTCGCGTTTCAGGGATTCGTGCTGGTGGCGGTGGGGCTGAGGCTTGCGTACCCGCTCTTTGGCCTCGAGGGGCGGGGGTACTGGGTGGTCGAGACGGCTCCGGTCTCGCGGGGGATGCTCGTTTTTTCCCGCTTCGGCTTCGCGCTCTTTTTGCTGCTCCCGCTCGCCCTCGCCCTCGGGCTTTACGTGCCGGGGGCGATCGGGCTCGAGGGCGGGCTGGTCTGGGTCTCGCTGGTGAGCGCGCTGGCGGTGGCGGTGGGAGCGGCGGGGCTCGGCGTGGGGATCGGCGCGCTTTTCCCCGCCGGGGAGCAAAGCGGCGAGGTCGCCCTGGGCCTGGGCGGGCTCCTTTACATGACCGCCGGGCTCCTTTTCGCCGCCGGGGTGGCGTTGCTCGACGCGTATCCCGTGCACCGGGTGCTCAGCGGAGCGGGCTTTTGGGCGGGGCCAGAGAGCGCGGTCTGGCTCCTGGCCTTGTGGCTTCTTGCCGGGGCTTTTGCCTTCCTTCCCCTGCTTTTTGCCTGGCGCTTGCCCGCTTCGCCCCGGGTCGGTTAGCCTAGGCTTGCCTTTAATCCGGT
>CAYYAB010000006.1:0-35371 GCA_964469895.1 uncultured bacterium
CCCCGGCGAGCCCACCCGCTGCCTGATCTGGCGCTACCACACCTACTTCTCGCCGCCCGAGCTGGTGAAGGAGGTGATCGAGCCCGAGTGCCGCCGGGCGGGGATCGGCTGCGTCGAGTGCAAGCGGATGCTTTTCGATTCGATGATGAAGGAGCTCGGTCCGATTCAGGAGCGGGCCGCCGAGCTCAAGGCCCATCCCGAGCGGGTGCTCGAGGGGCTCGAGGCGGGGCGGAAGCGGGCCGCCGCCATCGCCGAGCCGGTGATGGAGGAGGTCCGGGAGAAGATCGGCCTCATGCGTCCGGGTAGCCGACCTTGGGAGGGTTAGTCCTTTCCTTTGGGAACTTCCGGGGAAGTGCCCGAGAGCTCAAGGAGGCGCTTCGCTCCGGGCGGATCCGTCCGGAGGCGCTTCCTCTCTCCGAGCTCTTGGCCCAGGCCCTGGCCCAGGCCGAGGGTTGGCCGCTCCTTGAGCGGGCCCGGCTCGCCCCCGAGCTCGCGGCGCTGGTGCTCCTTTGGCTGGGTGCCGCGGAGAGCCCTGAAGAGAGCCCCGAAGCCGAGGCCGAACGCACGGTGGCCGCGCTCGTTGACCTCGAGGCGGCGGCTTCGGAGCTCGCCGAGCGGGCCGAGGCCCGCCGGGACGTGATCCCCCTGCCCCCGGCCCCGCTCCCCGATCGCTCCCGGCTCGCCGCCGCCGATGTCCGTAGGCTCGCCCGCCTGGCTCCGCCGGCTCGCCCCCGCCCGGTGCTGGCGGCGATCGCGGGCTTTGGCCTGCGCGAGGCCTGGCGTCGGATCCGTGCCCTGCTCGCCGGCCGGCCGCGGCTATCCTTCGACGAGCTCGCTCCCCGGCGCTTCGGCCCCCGGGCGATTCACCTCGCCGCCCTTTTGGAGGCCGCTCGCCGGGGCTGGGTGGCGCTCTTTCAACCCGAGCCCTACGGGCCCATCGAGGTTGAGCGAAGGGCTGAAGGGGGCGAGCTCACGGAGACGGTATAGTGGCGGCGATGCCGGAGGTTGGCGAGTTCGCTCCTGACTTTTCCTTGCCCGACCAGGACGGGAAGGTCCACCGGCTCAGCGATTACCGGGGCCGGCCGGTGGTGCTTTTCTTTTACCCCAAGGCCCTGACCCCGGGTTGCACCCGCGAGGTTCGGGCCTTCGTCGCGCACTACCCCGAGTTCGAGGCCCGGGGCGCGGCCGTGCTCGGGATCAGCGCCGACCCCCCCGAGGTGCAAAAGCGCTTTGCCGAAAAGCTTGGCGTGCCCTTCCCGCTGCTCTCGGACCCCGAGGCAGGGGTGATCCGCGCCTACGGGGCCTGGGGGGTTAAGAACCTCTACGGGAAGAAAAGCGAGGGCACCCTACGCCACACCTACCTGATCGACCCCGAGGGGCGGGTGGTCTTCCGCATCAAGCGGGCAAAGCCCGAGGAACACCCGCAGAAGGTGTTGGAGGCGCTCGATGCCGGAGCTTGAGCGCTACAAGAAGGAAGCCGCCCTGGCCGCGCTCCGCCACGTGCGGGACGGGATGGTGGTGGGGCTCGGGACGGGGAGCACCGTGCGCTACGCCATCCTCGAGCTCGGCGCCCGGATTCAACGGGGGGAGTTCCGGGAGATCGTCGGCGTGCCCACCTCGAAGGCTACCGCCCGCCTCGCCGAGGAGGCGGGGATCCCCCTTGCCGAGCTCGGCCCCGAGGGCGTGGACCTGGCGATCGACGGCGCCGACGAGGTGGCCCCGGGCCTTTCCCTAACGAAGGGCGGGGGCGGGGCGCTTCTGGGTGAGAAGATCGTCGAGCGATCGGCCAAGACCTTCGTGGTCGTCGCCGATTACACCAAGTGGGTTTCACGGCTCGGTGAGCGGTTTCCCCTGCCGGTGGAAGTGGTGCCCTTTGGGTACCGGCGCACCCTGGTTGAGCTTGCCGCCCTCGGGGGCGAACCGCGGCTTCGGATGCGGGGGGGTGAGCCGGTTCTGAGCGACCACGGCCACTACCTCGTGGACCTTCACCTTGGACCGATTGCGGACCCTTTTGCGCTCGCTGCGCGCCTTTCCGAGATCCCCGGGGTGGTGGAGCACGGGCTCTTCCTAGGCATGGCCGATCTTGCTTACCTCGCAGGCCCCGAGGGGCTCCGGGCGGTGAAGCCTTGAAGCGGATCCGGATCGCGCTTTGGGGGAAGTGGCCGGAGGGGCTGCCGCTTGAGGCCGCCCGGCCGGTGCTCGCCTGGATGCAGGAGGCGGGGGTGGGGGAGGTCCTTCTCGTGCCCCAGGGAACGGGCTACGCGATCCGCTTCAACGCCGATACCCGGGAGGTTCCCGGGGTCTACCTGCCCAAGGGGGCCCTGCGCGATCCCGGCGCGCTCTTGGAACTTTTGCGCGAAGCCCTTAGTATTTATTACGAAGAGCTCAACCTTCGTGATTAGGGGGTGTGCATATGGAGCGTTGTCGGGTGGACACGAAGGGTTTCTCCGGCTGCGGCCAGGCGACTGGCGCCCGGATTCAGGCCTGGATGACCGAGCGCGGCGTGCGCTCGGTGGAGCTAAGGCCCGTGCCCGGGCACCGCTACTACGCGATCTACCTAAACGGTCTGCCGGAGCCGGTCCCCGGCGTGGTGCTGGCGGCGGAGGACCTCGAGGACCCCGAGGTGCTCCTCGCTACCCTAGAAGCGGCCCGGGTGGTCTTCGACCACGAGACCGCCAAGGCGGACTAGGAGGGTGGGTGTGGTGACCTTTTACTGCAAGAAGGGCTGCCGGACCTGCCAGAAGGCCCGGGACTGGCTGGACGCCCACGGCGTCGCCTACCGTTTCGTCGACTACACCAAGGAACCGCCCCCGGAAACGCTCATTCAAAAGATCATCGCCGAGTTCGGCGACGGCGCCCTTCGCCGCCGGCACAAGCGCTACAAGGAACTCAAAAACCAGGGACCTGAGGCCTGGCTCCAAGCGATCCGCGAGGATCCTGGTCTCCTCATTCGGCCGATCCTGGTCTTTGAGGACGGGAGCTTCGCGGTGGGGTTCGACCCCGAGTACTGGGAAAGCCTCTTTTCGTGATCCAGGTACGCGGGCTCAAAAAGCGCTACGGCCGGACGCAAGTGCTCTTCGGCCTCGATTTCGAGGTGCGCCCGGGGGAGGTCTTCGCCCTTTTGGGGCCGAACGGGGCGGGGAAGACGACGACCCTTAGGGCCCTGCTCGGGTTGATCCGCGTCGAGGCGGAGACGCTTTCCATCGCCGGGCTCGACCCCCGAAGGGCCCCGCTCGCGGTGCGGAAGCGGGTGGGGTACGTCACCGGCGGGATGGGGCTTTACGAGCGGCTCACCGGGAGGGAGCACCTGGTCTTCTTCGGGCGGTTCTACGGTCTGGGGGCCGAAGCGCTCGAGGCGCGGATCGCCGAGCTCGACCGCGATTTCGACCTGGGGGAGGCGCTTTCCCGCCCGGTATTGGCGATGTCGAGCGGGATGCGCCAGAAGATCCTGGTCGCCCGCGCGTTTTTGCACCGCCCCGAGGTGCTGCTTTTGGACGAGCCTACCGCTGCCCTCGACGTCTTCGCTCGCCGGGCGCTATTGGACCGGGTAGAGGCGGAGAAAAGGGCCGGCCGAGCGGTGCTCTACTCCACCCACGTGCTTCCCGAGGCCGAGGAGCTCGCCGACCGGGTAGGGTTTTTGTACCGGGGGCGGCTCATCTTCGTGGGCCCGCTGGAGGAGGCGAAAGGCCGCTACGGTGCCCGGACGCTCGAGCACGCCTTCATCCATGCGGTGCGGGAGGTAGAGGCCGGTGTCGCCTAGCCTAAACGTTTTCTGGAAGGAGCTTTTGAGCTTTTTCCGGGACCGCAGGGCGGTCCTCAATCAGATCGTGCTCCCGGTGGTGCTGATGCCGCTTTTCATGTTCGGCCCCACCTACCTGGTGGAGAGGCTCAGCACCCAGGCCGCCACCGAGTCCCAGCGGGTCGCGGTTCGGGGCGTGCCTTTGGGGCTTAAGGAGGAGCTCTCCAGGGTGGGCCTTTTGGCGGTACCCGACCCCGACCCCGAGGCCGCGGTGCGGGAGGGAAGGGCGGACGCGGGGATCGTTTTTTCCGAGGGCCGGGTGACCGTCTACCTTGCCCTCGCCCAGGGTGGGATGAAGGCCGAGGTCCTAAAGGGGCGGATCGAGCGCGCGCTCGAGCGTTACAAGTCGTCGCTGGTGGAGGCGCGCCTTTTGAAGGCGGGGCTGGATCCTGGGGTGCTCGAGCCCTTCCGGGTCGAGGTTGCCGACGTCTCCCCGCCCGAGGCCCGGGAGGCCGGGTTTTTCGGGTACTTGGTCCCGATGATGCTCCTGATGTTTATCCTCTCCGGCGCGATGCCGGTGGTCTCCGACGCCACCGCCGGGGAAAAGGAGCGGGGCACGCTCGAGGTCTTGCTCGCAGTTCCCGCCCCCGCCGGTGCGATCCTCCTCGGTAAGGCGGGGGCGGCGATGGTGGCGGCGCTGCTCTCCACCGCGAGCGGTGTCGGCGGGCTCATGCTCGGGGGATGGCTCCTGCAGACGAAGGAAGCGGCCTTACCCGACGGGGGGGCGGCGACGCTCTCTTTTCGCCTCGGAGCCGAGGCGCTCTTTGCCTCTTTGGTGACCGGGGTGCTCTTCGCCGCTTTCGCCGTGGGCGTGATGATCTTCCTCGGAATGCTCGCCAAGACCTACCGGGAGGCCCAGACCTACATGGGGTTTTTGTACATGGTGCTGGTGCTGCCGGCGGTGCTTTTGGGCATGGCCTCGAGCTTCCTCGAGCCTGGCCCGCTTCTCTACCTGATCCCGGTGGCGGGCCCGATGATGCTCCTCGATGCTGTGCTCCGGGCCAAAGCCAGCCTCCTCGCCTATGTCCTCGCCTGGGGCTCGACGCTCTTCTATGCGGCGGCGGCCCTCTTCTTCGCCGCCCTCGCCTTCAAGCGGGAGGAGGTCGTCTTCCGTAACTAACCTTGACGGGTGCCGCCGCTCGCCCTAGAATCGCCCATAAGATGCCGCAAGGCCCCGTGTTCTCCCTCGTCCTAGGGCTAGTCCTTATCTCCGGCCCGGGGGCGGGGGATTTGCGCGCATAGCAAGCGGCATCCCAGGCCCCCGGGAAAAACCCGGGGGCCTTTCGTTTTGGAGGCGGGAGATGACGGGAGCAGAGGTCTTGTTGGAGGCGCTCGTGCGGGAGGGGGTCGAGGTGATCTTCGGCCACCCCGGGGGCGCGATCATGCCGGTCTACGACGCCCTGTATCACCGGAGGGAGCTCAGGCACATCCTCACCCGGCACGAGCAGGGAGCAGGGCACGCCGCCACCGCCTACGCCCGGGCAAGCGGTCGGGTCGGGGTGGTACTTGCGACCAGCGGTCCGGGGGCGTTGAACCTCACCACCGCCCTGGCCGACGCGATGATGGACGCCACCCCCCTGGTGGCGATCACCGGCCAGGTGCCCACGACCGCGGTGGGCACCGACGCCTTTCAAGAGGCCGACGTCACCGGGGTCACCATGCCCATCACCAAGCACAACTACCTGGTCACCGACGTAAACGACCTACCGCGAATCGTGAAGGAGGCCTTCCATATCGCGCGGACGGGACGGCCGGGTCCGGTGCTCATCGACCTTCCCAAGGACGTGCAAAACGAGGCTTTCACCGGCAGCTTCCCCGAGACCATTGATCTGCCGGGATACCGGCCCACCTACAAGGGCCATCCCCGCCAGATCGAGCGGGCGCTCGCCGCCCTCCGCGCCGCCGAGCGCCCGGTCCTGATGGTGGGCGGGGGCGCCCAGCACGCGGCCGCGCCGATCCGCCGCTTCGTGGAGCAGACCGGCATCCCGGCGATCGCCACCTTGCAGGGGCTCGGGGTGGTGGCCGCCGACGATCCCCGTTTCCTGGGGATGCCAGGGATGCACGGCACCGTGGCCGCGAACCGGGCGATCCACGAGGCCGACCTGATCCTCGGGATCGGCCTCCGCTTCGACGACCGCGTCACCGGCGACGTGACGCGCTTCGCCCCCAACCTGAAGACCCTGATCCACGTCAACATCGAGCCCGCCGACATCGGCAAGGTGATCGAGGCCCAAATCCCGGTGGTGGGGGACGCCGCCTGGGTGGCCGAGCGGCTTGCCGAGGGGGCTGAGCCCCTTGCGATCGACGCCTGGTGGCGGCGGATTCGGGCCTGGCAGGAGGCAAACCCGCTGCCCTTCCCCGAGGACGGCGAGCTTAGGAGCCAGGCGGTGATCAGGGCTTTCGGGGAGGCCACCGGGGGCGAGGCGGTGGTGGTCACCGGGGTGGGGCAGCATCAGATGTTCGCTGCGCAGTTCTACCCGGTGAAGCGCCCTCGCAGCTTCCTCACTTCCGGCGGCCTCGGCACCATGGGCTTCGGCCTCCCGGCGGCGATCGGGGCGCAGGTGGCGAGGCCCGAAGATACCGTGATCCTCTTCGACGGCGACGGCTCCTTCCAGATGACCTTGCAAGAGCTTGCAACCGTGACCAAGTACGGTTTGCCCGTAAAGATCGTGCTCTTGAACAACGGCTTTCTCGGCATGGTGCGGCAGTGGCAGGACCTCTTTTACGAGGACCGCTACAGCGAGGTTTTCCTCGCCGACTCGAACCCGGACTTCGTCAAGCTTGCCGAGGCTTACGGCATCCCCGCCTTCCGGGTGGAGCGGCGGGAGGAGCTCGGGGCCGCGGTTGAGCGGACGCTTGGTGAAAAGGGGCCGGTGCTCGCGGAGTTTCGGGTCAAGGCCGAGGAGGGGGTCTTTCCCATGATCCCGGCCGGCGGCAGCACCGAGGACATGATCACCGAGCCCCCCGAGGAGGCGCGCTCATGAGCCAGCGGCACGTGATCAGCGTTTTGGTTGAGGATCACCCCCGGGTGCTCACCCGCATCACCTCGATGTTCGCCCGCCGGGGTTTCAACATCGACTCGCTGGCGGTGGGCCGGACCCACATCCCAGGGGTGAGCCGGATCTCCTTCGTGGTCGAGGGCGACGACCGCACCATCGAGCAGGTGGAAAAGCAGCTCAATCGCCTGATCGAGGTCCTGAAGGTCGTGGATCACGAGGGGCCCCGGCTCGAGCGCGAGCTCGCCTTGGTCAAGGTCCGGGTCGAGGGGATCGAGGAGCGGATCGAGCTCAAGGAGATCGCCGAGGCCTTCCGGGCCCAGATCGTGGACGTGGCTCGGCACGCGCTCACCTTCGAGGTCACCGGTCATCCAGCCAAGATCGACCGTTTTTTGGAGGAGCTTGCGAACTACGGGGTGCTCGAGACGATGCGGACGGGTGCGCTCGCGATGGACCGCGGCGAGCGGGTGATTAAACTTAGAGCCCGAAGGGAGGCAGTATGAAGGTCTACCACGATCACGACGCGGATCTCGGCTTTCTCGCTGGCAAGAGGGTGGCGATTTTGGGATTCGGTTCCCAGGGCCACGCCCACGCCCTGAATCTCAAGGACTCGGGGGTCTCGGTGGTGGTGGGGCTCCGGCCCTCTTCGCCCCGGGCCGAGGAGGCGAGGAAGCGGGGCCTTTCGGTCAAGCCGGTGCCCGAGGCGGTGGCCGAGGCCGACGTCGTCATGGTGCTCTTGCCCGACGAGGTGCAAGCCCAGGTCTATCGGGAGGCGATCGAGCCGAACCTAAAGGAGGGGGCTTCCCTCGCCTTCGCCCATGGTTTCAACATCCACTTCGGCCAGATCAGGCCACGCCCTGATCTCGACGTCTGGATGGTGGCTCCGAAGGGCCCGGGCCACCTGGTGCGGAGTGAGTTCGAGGCCGGCCGCGGGGTACCGGCGCTCGTCGCCATCCACCAGGACCAAAGCGGCGCCGCGCTGCCCACCGCCCTCGCCTACGCCAAGGGGATCGGCGCAACCCGGGCGGGGGTGATCCCCACCACCTTCGCTGAGGAGACCGAGACCGACCTTTTCGGCGAACAGGCGGTGCTCTGCGGGGGCCTCACCCGGCTGATCGCGGCCGGGTTCGAGACCCTGGTGGAGGCGGGCTATCAGCCGGAAATCGCCTACTTCGAAACCTTGCACGAGGTCAAGCTGATCGTAGACCTGATCTACGAGGCGGGCTTTTCCGGGATGCGCTACTCGATCTCGAACACCGCCGAGTACGGCGACTACACCCGGGGCGACGCGGTGATTGGGCCCGAGGTGAAGGAGCGCATGAAGGAGGTGCTCCGGCAGATCCAGCGCGGTGAGTTCGCCCGCGAGTGGATCCTTGAGAACCAGGCCGGTCGGCCGGTGCTCGAAGCCCAGCGCCGCCGCTGGCAGGCGCACCCCATCGAGGAGGTCGGCAAGCGGCTTCGGGCGATGATGCCCTTCATCAAGGCACGGATCGAGGAGGGAGAAGGTGCGACGGATTAAGATTTTTGACACCACGCTCCGGGACGGCGAGCAGTCCCCGGGAGTCGCACTCACCCCGGAGGAGAAGCTCGCCATCGCTCACCAGCTCGCCCGGCTCGGGGTGGACGTGATCGAGGCCGGATTCCCCATCGCGAGCCCGGGCGACTTCGAAGCGGTGCGGCGGATCGCCGAGGAGGTCAAAGGGCCGGTGATCGCGGCGCTCGCTCGGGCGGCCCGGCCGGACATCGAGCGAGCGGCGGAGGCGATTGCGCCGGCCGAGAAAAAGCGGATCCATACCTTCATCGCCACGAGCCCCATCCATATGGAGAAAAAGCTTCGCCTGACCCCGGACGAGGTGGTCGAGCGGGCGGTTTGGGCGGTGGGATTCGCCAAGTCCTTCGTCGAGGACGTGGAGTTCTCCGCCGAGGACGCGGGTCGGAGCGACCCCGACTTCCTGGTCCGGGTCTTCGGCGAGGTGATCAAGGCCGGCGCCACCGTGATCAACATCCCCGACACCGTCGGCTACCAGGTGCCCTGGCAGTTTGCCGAGCTGGTCCAGTACGTGATTGAGAAGACTCCGGGATCGGAGAAGGTCGAGTGGAGCGTTCACTGCCACGACGACCTCGGGCTTGCGGTGGCGAACTCGCTGGCCGCCGTGCGGGTGGGGGCGACCCAGGTCGAGTGCACCGTGAACGGGATCGGTGAGCGGGCCGGAAACGCTGCGATGGAAGAGATCGTAATGGCGCTCTATACCCGGCGGGATTTCTTCCAAGCCGAGACCGGGATTCACACGAAAGAGCTCTACCGCACCTCGCGGCTCGTTTCCCAGCTCACCGGCATGGTGGTGCCCCCGAACAAGGCGGTCGTCGGGCAAAACGCGTTTGCCCACGAGTCCGGCATCCACCAAGACGGTGTGCTGAAAGACCGGCAGACCTACGAGATCATGAACGCCGAGCTGGTGGGGCGGGAAGCCGCCGTACTGGTGCTCGGCAAGCATTCCGGGCGGCACGCCTTCAGGAAGGCGCTCGAGGAGCTTGGCTATCGCTTTTCGGATGAGGAGATCAAGCAGCTCTTCGCGCGCTTCAAGGAGGTTGCCGACCGCAAGAAGCAGGTAACCGCGGAGGACCTGATCGCCCTGGTGGAGGACGCCCGCACCAAGGCCCCGGAGCACTTCAAGCTGCTCGAGCTCCAGGTCCACTCCGGTACGAAACTCACCCCGGTGGCGACGGTGCGCATCCAGACCCCTTCGGGGGAGGTCACCGAGGCGGCCACCGGCGATGGCCCGGTGGACGCGGTCTACAAGGCGATCGCCCGGGCGGTAGAGATGGAGCCGGTGCTCGAGTCCTACCGCATCGAAGCCACCACCGGGGGTGCCGAGGCGCTCGGCGAGGTGGTGGTCCGGCTTCGGATGGGCTCGGTGACCGTGGGCGGGCGTGGGCTTGCCCCCGACGTCGTCGAGGCCTCGGCCCGGGCCTACCTCGACGCCCTCAACAAGCTCGTCGCCGGGGTGGGCACCCGCGAGGTGGTCGAGACCCCCTAGGAGAGGAGCCTGCCGGGGTCGTAGCGGAGGCGCTCGAGCAGGTAGCGGTAGAATTCTTCCAAGTTCGAAAAGCGGCGTTCGGGTCCGCCCCGAGGGCGGACCCGAATCTCAACCCGGCCGGGCGCCGCTTCCCGGATGGCGATTCGGAACCGCCACGCCTTTTCCCTCATGGAGAAAGGCTAGACCCGCCGTCGTCACAGCGCCGTCACAAGCCGGGCGGGGAGGGTGCGGCGGTGGTAGGGGCGGAGTTCCGGGGGCAGGCGGGCGGCTTCTTCGGTGAAAAGCGCCTTCGCTTCCTTTTGGGACTCGGGGAAGAAGCGGGCGTGGACGGCGTAGATGAGGAGCCGTTCCGGGACCCCGGTGCGCCAAGCGTCGGCCTGGTTCCGGGCGGCCTCGGCGTGGCGGCGGGCGGCCTCGGGGTCTTTTCCCTCGAGCGCAAGGGCCATGAGGGCGTGGGCCCGGGCGGCGTGCCCCCCTTCACCCCGGTCCTCCCAGTGCCGGATCGCCCGATCGAGCCAGGGCACCGCCTCCTCGGGCTTTCTCCGGCGGATCGCGAGCTCGCCGTAGGCAGTGTAGACGTGGCCGATCTTGGCCTGGTCGCCGAGGGCTTCCATGAGACGGTGGGCCTCGGCGAGGGCTTGCTCGGCGGCGGGGTAATCCCCCTTAGCCATAAGGGCGAGGGCGCGTTCGGACTCAAAGAGCGCGGTCTCCCGCGGGCTCTCCACCGCCCGAGCGAGCTCGAGCCCCTGGTCGAAGGCGGCGAGGGCTTCTTCAAAGCGGCCGATCTTCCCCTCGGCCAGGCCGATGAGCTCGAGCGCGTCCATCTGGGCGACGAGGTCGGCCCCCCGGCGGGCCTCGGCGAGGAGCCGCCGGGCCCCTTCTAGGGCGCCGAAGAAGTCGCGGTGGAGCCAGCGCCCGGTGAGCCGGTCGGCCCAGACCCGGCGGTAAGTCACCGGGTCGGGGTGTTCGGCCAGCGTTTTCAGGATGATGCGCTGGTGGCGCTCGCCTTCCTCGGGGTCCCCGAGGCGGAAGGCGAGGGCGGCGAGGTTGCGCCGCGCCCGGCAGCTCGCCCGGCGGTCGCCGGCCTTCAGGAAGGCCTCGAGAGCGGCCTCGAGGTGCTCCCGCTGGCGCCAGGGGTCGCCGGCGCGGTACTCCACCCAGGCGAGGAGGAAGCGGGCTTTGGCCCGCGGGGCCTCGTCCACGGAGAGGGCAAGGGCGGCCTCGGCGTGTTCCCGCGCGAGGTCGAAGCGGCCCTTTTTGAGCGCGGCCTCGGCGGTGGCGAGCCGCCAGCGGGCCTCGAGCGCGGGCTCGGGCACCGGCGGGGCGCCGAGCTGGCGAAGGGCGTCTACGGTGTCTAGGCCGAGCTCGGTCTCGAGCTCAAGCCGCTCCAGCGCCACCCGGTAGCGGGCGGGCTCGGGCAGCTGGAGGTGGCGCTCGGCCCGCCGGTAGAGCACCACCGCCGCCGCGGGATGGGGGCCTTTTCGAGCCGCGCGGGCGGCTTCGAGGTAGGCCCGCCCGGCGGCCTCGTCGCGGCCGGCGGCGGCCAGGTGCTCGGCGATCAATAGGGGGTGTCCGCCGGTCTCCAAAAGCGCCGTCGCCCAGCGCCGGTGGAGGGTCCGCGCCAGGGAGGCGGGGACCTGCTCCGCGAGCTCGGGGTAGCGGGGGAGGTAGCCGCCCCCGCTCTCGACGAGGAGCCCGGCGCGCTCGGCCTCGATCAGGGCGGCGGCGGCCGCGGGCTCGTCCATCGCCAGGGCGCGGGCTATCCGCTCAGGGTCGGCGGGCGCACGGGCGAGAAGTAAAAGCCGTACCACCCGGACGGCCTCGGGGCTGAGCTCGAGCCAGCGCCTGAGCAGTGCTTCCCGCACCGAACGGGGGAGGTGGAGCTCGAGGTAGTCGGGGCTCTTGTCGTAGGGGGTGGACCAGCCGAGCGGACCCGCGCGGAGTTCGCCGCTCGCGAAGAGGTCTTTTAGGGTTTCGAGGACGAAACGGGGGTTCCCGCCGGTGGCTTGGTAGAGCCGGGCGGCGAACCGGCTGCTCGGGCGCCCCGAGAGTTCCTCGACCAGCCGCTCTACCCCGGAGAGGCTCAGGGGCCTGAGCTCGGCGGCTTCGACCAGGCCCTCCTGGACGAGCGCGGGCGGGGGCGGGCTCCGGCCGGTGATGACGAAGCGGAGCTCGAGCGCCCGGCTCCGACGGAGGAGGTAGGAAAGGAAAACGGAGAAGGCGGGATCGGCATGCTCGATCGCGTCCAGCACGACGACCGGGGCGAGGGCGGCGAGCGCTCGCGCCAGTGCCTCGAAAAACCGCACCCGGGCCTCAGGCTCGGTGAGAGCCGCTGGGGGCGGGGCGCCGAGCTCGGGCAGAAGCCGGGCGAGCTCGGACCGCAGTTCCTGGGGGAGTGTGGACAGGGCCTCGGTCGCCGGTCGCAGAGCCTCCACCAAGGCGGCGTAGGGTAGGTCGGAGAGGCTTTTTTGAAAACGGATCCAGGGGGCTCCTTCCCCGGCCAGCGCCTCTGCCAGCCGGGTCTTGCCCACCCCCTCCGCGCCGTGGATCCAGCGGGCCGGCCGGGAGCTCTCCTTAAGGCGGGCGAGGACCTCCTCCCGTTCCACCAGTGGTGGGTGCAAAAGGGCGTCGGGGCTCGGGCTTTGCTGGGGGTGGCGGAGCCGTCCCTCGAGGGCGGCCTGGTACTGGCGCAGGGTCTCGGGGCTCGGGGTGAGGCCTAGTTCGTTCTTGAGCGAGCGCTCGAGGCGCCGAAAGAGCGCCTCGGCTTCGGTCCGGCGCCCAGTCCGTACCAAGAGAGGGAAGATCCGCTGGTAGGCGGTCTCCAAGTGGGGGTCCCACTCGAGCACCTGAAAGAGCGCCTGGGCCGCGGCCTCCGGGTGTTCGGTTTCTAGGCGATCGGCACGGCGAAGGAGCGCGGCAATCACCGCTTCTTTTAGCCGCTCCTCCTCGAGATAGCGCCAGTCTTCGAAGCCTGAGGCCCCTTGCGGGGAAAACCCCTCGAGGAAGTGGCCGCGGATGAGCTCGAGCGCGGGTTCTAGCTTGCCCTGGCGGAAGAGCTGCCAAAACCGCGCGTGGTCGGTGCGGAAGGAGGTGAGCTCGAGCCCCTCGGGCCCCTCTTCCAGGTGCGGCCCCACCGGGCTGCGCCGGATCCGGTAGAGCTCCTGCCGCAGGTTTCGCCGGGCGGAGCTTTCGGGGAGGTCCCAGAGGAGCGTCGCTAGCTCGGTTCGGGGTACCGGGCGGTCGGCGAGGGCGAGGTACGCCACGAGGGCGCGCGCCTTTTGGGTCAGACCCTCGACTCCTTGGCCTCCGAAGTGGATTGCCGGAGGGCCGAGGAGCAAAAGCTCCAGCACGCGCACGGTGTCTTCAGCTTACCGCCTGCGGGTTTTCTCGACCAAGTACCAAAAACGAACGAGTCTGAACCCCCGTCGCCAGCGGCGCGGATCCGTCCCCACCCGCCAGGCCCACTCAAGCCCAAGCCGCCGGGTCCAAGCGGGGGCCCTCCGGGCGGTGCCGGCAAGCACGTCCAGGGTTCCCCCCACGCTCAGGGCCACTCGAGCCCCGAGCACCTCCCGGTGGGCCTCGACAAACTTTTCCTGCCGCTCGCCGAGCCCCACGAGAAGGAGATCGGGCGCGGCCCTTCGCACCGCTTGCACCACCGCCTCTTCGTCCTCGAAGTAGCCGTGGTGGGCTCCGGCCACCCGCACCCCCCAGCGGGCCCTGGCGTTCTCCGCCGCGCGCTCGGCGACCCCGGGTCTTCCCCCCAGGAAGAAGACCGAAAGCCGCGCGCCCCCGCGGGCGAGAAGGGCTTCGGTGAGCTCGACCCCGGTGACCCGCTCGGCGAGGCGCACTCCGTAAAGCCGGCGTGCCGCCCAGAGGATCCCCACCCCGTCGGCGGTGACCAGGCTCGCCCTCCGCACCGCCCGAACGAGCTCGGGGTCGTCCTGGGCTCGGACCACGAGCTCGGGATTCAGGGTGACCACCGGATCGAGCCCGGGACGGGCGAGGAAGCCCTCGATCCGCGCGAGGGCCTCCTCGAAGCCCAGCGGATCCAGGGGCAGGCCGAGGATCTCAAGCCGGTTCATCGGCGAGGAGGGTGAAGACCGGTTGCCCCCGGACCTCCCGGTAGCCGGCAAGGAAGGGTACCCGGGAGGTGCGGCCGATGACGCTGGCCTGGGCCAGGTCTTCGGTAAACCCCCGGGAGACCAGGAGCTGGCCGCTCTCGGAGGCCCAGAGCGCTTCCTGGGGGTCGGGGTAGGCCTTCAAGAGGGCGGTGGCGATCCGGGTGCCGTCGTCGGGCACGGGCTCAGTTTGGGCCCGGAGGAGTTTCTTCGCCAGGAACCCGGCAGCGAGGGCGTCGTCCAGCGCTTCCCGCCCCCGGTGCCCGGCGGCCACCACCGTCACCGCTTCCCGGGCGGTGCGAAGCGCCGTCTCTACCGCCGCCCGGGCGTTTACGAAGGCGGCGAGATAGACCCGGGGAGCCTCCTTGACCGCGCGGAGTGCACCGGGGAGGTTTTCGCTCGTGTAAACGACCCGCTTATTGGAAAGGTTCATTCCCAGGATCTCGCTCGGGCTGGTGCTGCCAAAAAAGCCCTCGGGGGGGATACCCTCCCGCTCGCCCAGGGCGAGGTCGGCCTCGAGCTCCCGGGCAAGCCGGAGGCTCGGGGTCACCCAGACCTCCCGGGCGCCCCGTTCAAAGAGCAGCGCGATCGAGGTCGAGGCCCGGAGCACGTCCACCAGGAGGACGACGTCGGGGTAGGGGCCGCGGGGCAGAAACTCGACGGAAACGCGCATCGGCGCCCATTCTACGGCATGATGAAGGGGTGACCGGGGACGAACGGGCGCTTGCGCGGAGGCTTTCCAGGATCGGCTACCCCGAGCACGGACCGCTGCCGCCCGGCGACGACGCCGGAGGCGTCCTTTGGGGGGGCGCCGCCTGGCTTTTGAAGACCGATGGGTTCGCCGCTGGCGATGTGCGCCTTGCCGGCATGCCCGAGGAGGCGATCGGCTGGCGGGCGGTGACCGCGGTGGCCTCGGACCTCCTGGCCAAGCTGGCCGCGCCCCTCGGCTTCGTGCTCGCCCTCTTTCTCCCCGGTGGGGGCGAGGCGGAACGAGCCGAGGCCTGGGTGCAAGGGGCGGCCCGCGCCGCCCGCGCCTACGGGGCCCACTTGCTCGGGGGCGACACCAACCGGGGCACGCCCGCGGTGGTCGCCTCGGGCTTCGCCCGTACCCGGGACCCCCTTCCCCGGGGCGGGCAGGAGGGGGACTTTCTGCTTCTCTTCGGCGATCGCTGGGGGCTTTCCGGGGCCGCCATCGACGCCCACTACCGGGGGGCGGATCTCGCGCCCTTCCCCAGGATCCGGGTCGCCGGGTTCTGGCCCCGGGCCCGGCTCGCGCTTCTCGGCCTCGTCCCCTTCCGGCGCTACCTCTCGGGCTCGGCGGATAGCTCCGACGGCCTCGCCGAGACCCTCTGGCAGCTCTCCGAGGCGAGTGGGGTGGGAATCGAACTCCTCCAAGTGCCCCTGGACCCAGAGGTTCGGGCCTACGCCGCCGCCCACGGGGCCGACCCCGAAGCCCTCGTCCTCTACGGCGGGGAGGAGTACGAGGCGGTGCTCGCGGTGCGGCCCGAGGGGCGGGCCTTCGTCGCCGCCTGGCTCGAGGCCCACGCCGTACCCCACGCCTGGGTCGGGCGCATGGCGGGGCCCGTGGGCGTTCGCCTGAGGGGGGCGCCCCTTGCCCGCTCGGGCTACGATCACTTCCGGTAGCGCTCGGCGAGGGCGGCGTAGCGGCGCGCGTTTTCCGGAGGGTCCACGGGCCGCACCACCCGGGCGGGAACCCCGAGGGCGAGCATGCCCGGGGGGATCTCCATGCCCGGGGGCACCACCGCCCCCGCCCCTACCACCGCGCGCGCCCCGATCCGGGCGCGGTTTAGGACCACCGCCCCGATCCCGATCAAGGCGCCTTCCTCGACCCGGGCTCCGTGGACCACCGCCCGGTGCCCCACGGTCACCCAGGGGCCGAGGAGGGTGGGCTCACCCGGGTCGGCGTGGAGCACCGCCCCGTCCTGGACGTTCGTGCCCTCCCCGATCTCGATCACCTCGAGATCCGCCCGCACCACCGCGGCGAACCAGATCGAGGCCCGGGGTCCGACCCGCACCGCCCCCACCAGGGTCGCGTTTTCGGCGACGAACGCGCTTTCATGGACCTCGGGCCGCTTATCCTCGAAGGGCAGGATGGGCAAGGGCCACCTCCAATAGGCGCTTGTCCTCGGGGAAATCGAGTTTTTCCAGGGCCTCCTCGGCCTCGAAGAACCCGCCCCCGGTTAGGCCGGCCTCAAGCCGCACCTCGCCCTGCCCCCGCATCAAATACCACCGGATCTCCCGCTCCTGGCCCCGGTCGTTTTGGTAATGGGTGGTCCCGAGCGGGGCGAGGATGCGGGCCTCGATCCCGGTCTCCTCCCGGACCTCGCGAAGCGCGGCTTCCTCGGGGGTCTCTCCGGGGTCGAGGTGGCCCTTGGGGAAGACCCAAAAACCGTTTCGATCCCGGATCAGGAGAACGCGGCCCTCGGCGTCGAAGACCACGCCTCCCGCGCCCGGTACCCGGCTCATCCGAACCTCCGCTTCAGGTAGGCGAGGACTTCGGGCGCAAGCCGCGGTCCCCCCTGGTAGCGCATCTCCAGGTTCTCCCGCCCGAGCAGAGCCCGGAGCGCTTTCTCGAAGCGGGGGCTCCACCCGGTCTCGGGGGTCTCGAGGTCCCCGGTTTGGACCAGGACCTCCCCGAGCCAGGCGAGGTCGGCTTCGGAGAGGGGCTCGGGCTCCCCCGCGGGCCCGAAGAAGAGCCGGTGTACTTCGTAAAGCCGCAAAAGCTCGGGAACGGGGTCTTTGTGGTCGTCCACCCTTAGGTCGATCCAGCGGTCGTTCTGACCGCCGTACCCCTTGCCCTCGGCGACCACGAGGAGCGCCGCCGATTGCCGACCGCGCCGATCGCCCCCGGCGCGGTCGGCGGCAAGCAGGGCTTTAAGGAGCCGCTCGGGGAAGGGGAGCTCGGTCCCCTCCCGCCACGTTGCGACCATCGCCTCGACCACCTCGGGGCCCGCGAGCAGGTTTCCCTGGGCTGCGAAGTCCTCGCCCGAGATGCCCCCGGCCCAAGGGTGGCAACCCTCGCCGGTGAAGGTGAGGGCCTCGCCGCTCGCGGCCACCAGCCCGAACTGGCGGAGGTGGAGTTCGGGGTCGGTGCGGCGGAAGGCCTCAAGCACCCCCTCCGGGCTCGCCCCCGCCCCGAGCAGGGCAAGCCCCTGGGGTCCGAAGCGGGGGTTGGCGTAGGACTGGGTGGCGATCGCCCCCACGCCCGCTTGGGCGTAGGGGACCACCGCGCCCACCGCGAGAAACTTGCTGGCCACGGCGACGCCGAGGGCGCCGCTTTCGGGATCCCGGGCCACCAGGGAGAAGGTCGCGATCCGCATATCAAAAGGCTACCAGGGCCTCCCTGGTAGCCGGCTCGGTCTTTTCTTTAGTGGTGATGATGCCCGCCGGGTCCGTGGACGTGCCCGTGGGCGAGCTCTTCGGGGGTGGCGTCTCGGACCTCGAGGATCTCGACCTCGAACGCAAGCGTCTTGCCCGCCAGCGGGTGGTTGAAGTCAATGGTGACGTCCTCCCCCTCGACCTTGGTGATGGTGAAGGGCATGGGCTGCCCCGAGGCGTCCTGGGCGTAAAACTGCTCACCGACCTCGACCTTGCTCCCCTCGGGGAAGGCCGACCTCGGCACCACCTGCACCCCCTCGGGGTTGGGCTCGCCGTAGGCCTTCTCGGGTGGCACCGTCACCGAGAGCTTCTCGCCGGCTTCGTGCCCTTCCAGGGCTTCCTCGAGCCCGGGGATCAGTTGGTGGTGGCCGTGGAGGTAGGGCAGCTCGCCCTGGTCCACCACCTCGCCATCGACTTTCAGGGTGTAGCGGATCGTGACCACCTTGTCTTTTTCTACCTTCATGCGATCGCTCCCTTCCCTTCCACGGGAAGCTCCCTCAGTATAGGGCCCGAGGGGAGGGTTCGATGAGGATCGATGAGGTGATCGGAAAAACCCCGGTGGTACGGCTTTCCCGGCTCGTCCCCCCGGGGGCGGCGGAGGTGTGGATCAAGCTCGAGGGCCAAAACCCGGGCGGTTCGGTCAAGGACCGCCCGGCGCTTTTCATGATCCGCCGGGCGGAGGAGGAGGGAAAGCTCCTCCCCGGGCGCGGGCAGGTGATCGTGGAACCGACCTCGGGCAACACCGGGATTGCCCTGGCCATGCTTGCCGCGAGCCGCGGCTACCGGCTCGTGCTCACCATGCCGTCCTCAATGAGCGAGGAGCGCAAGCGCATCCTCCGGGCCTTTGGCGCCGAGCTCGTACTCACCGATCCCAAAGGGAGGATGCCGGCGGCGCTCGCGGAGGCCCGCCGGATCGCCGAGGCCGAGGGCGGGGTGGTCCTCAACCAGTTCGAAAACCCCGCGAACCCCGAGGCCCACTACCGCACCACCGGTCCCGAGCTTTACGCAGCGCTCTCCGGCCGGATCGACGCCTTCGTCTACGGCTACGGCACCGGGGGAACGCTCACCGGGGTGGGCCGCTACCTGAAGGAGCGGGATCCTAAAATCCGGGTTTACGCGGTGGAACCTGAGGGGCTTCCGGTCCTTGGGGGTTCGCGGGAGGGCGCCGCTGGGAGCCACGGTTTTATGGGCATGGGCCCCGGCTTCCTCCCCAAAAACCTCGACACCTCGCTCCTGGATGGCGTCCTCCTCGTCGGCGAGGAGGAGGCCTTTCCCCTGGGGCTGCGCCTCGCCCGCGAGGAGGGGCTTTTCCTCGGCCCCTCGGCGATGGCCAACGTCGCCGCCGCACTCCGGGTCGCAAGAGAGCTCGGTCCCGGCCACCGGGTGGTGACGATCGCGCCCGACGGCGGGGCCAAATACCTCTCGGTTCCCCCTTACGCCGACTAACTGTCGCCGTAGCGGATGAAAGCGGGGATTTCGAAGTCGCTGGGGTCGAGGGTGCGGTCCGGGGAAAGGCCCGGAGTGCTCGGGTAGACCCCGGTTTCGTTGAACCCCGAGGCAATCAGGATCACCCGGAGCTCGTCGCCCGCGCGGGGTTCGTAGGTGATGCCATAGAGGATATCGGGCTCCTCGACCCCGGTGGCGGCACGGATCTTCTCCACCACCTCGGAGGCTTCTGCAAGCGAGATCTCCTCGTCCCCTACCACGTTGATAAGGAGCTGCCGGGCACCCTCGATACTGCGGTCGAGGAGGGGGCTGGTGATGGCGCTCTCCGCCGCCTGCTCCACCCGGTTTTCGCCTCGACCGGCGCCGATGCCCATCAGTACCTGGCCGGCGCCGGCGAGCATGTTTTTGAGGTCGGCGAAGTCGACGTTGATCAACCCCGGGAGGTTGATCACGTCCGAGACCCCCTTCACCCCGTGATAGAGCACCCGGTCGGCGATCAGGAAAGCCTCTTTGAGGCTCACCTTGCGGTCCACCGCTTGCAGAAGGCGGTCGTTATTGACCACCACCATCGCGTCCACCCGCTCGCGGAGGCGCTCGATCCCCTCCTCAGCCACCCGGCGGCGCTTCGGCCCCTCGAAGGAGAAGGGCCGGGTGACCACCGCGAGCGCGAGCGCCCCGAGCTTGGTGGCGATCTCGGCCACCACCGGAGCGGCGCCGGTACCGGTACCGCCGCCCATGCCGGCGGTGATGAAGACCAGGTCGGCGCCGTCCAGGTGCTCGGCGATCAGGTCTTGGCTTTCAAGCGCCGCCTTCTCGCCGATCTCGGGGTCGGCTCCGGCGCCGAGCCCGCGGGTGAGCTTATCGCCAAGCTGGATGCGAATGTCCGCGAGGGACTTGGAAAGCACCTGGGCGTCGGTGTTGGCGGCGATAAACTCGACGCCTGAGAGGCCGGCCTCGATCATCCGGTTGACCGCGTTGTTTCCGGCCCCGCCGAGTCCAATCACTTTGATAACCGCTCCTGCCATCTTTACGCTCCGTCTCAGAAAAAGTCCTTAAAAAAGGCCTTGATCCGTTCCCAAATCCCGTGGTGGGTTCGGCCCTCCGGCGCCGCCTTCGGGGCACGTTTGCGCAAGGGAAAACGCGAAGGTTTGGGGGCGGCGGCTTCGCCGTAGTGTATCAGGCCTACCGCCACCGCGTAAGCCGGGGAGGCCACGAGATCGGCGAGCCCCTCGACCCCCGCGGGTCGGCCCAGCCGGACCGGGAGCCCGAAGTCGCGGCGGGCGAGGTCGTCGGTTCCGGGCAGGAGCGCGCCCCCGCCGGTGAGCACCAGCTTGCTGGCCGCGACCTCGAGGGGGCCCACCGCATCTTCCAGGGCCTTCCGGGCCAGCATGAAGATCTCCCGTACCCGGGGACGGATGATCCGGGCGAGCTCGGGAGCGGGAATACCCCCGGCGGCGTGGCCTGCTTGGTTGATCTCGAGCACCAGCTCGGGGTCCGCGAGCTCGGGGACGGCGGCGCCGTACTTTTTCTTGATGCGTTCGGCTTCCTCGAAGGGAATCTTGAGGAGTTTGGCGATGTCGGCGCTCACCATCTCGCCCCCGAGCGGGAGCACGCCGGCGTAGGCGAGCCGACCCTCTTTGAAGTAGCTGACCCCAGTGGTGCCGGCGCCAAGGTCCAGCACCACCGTGTTCATCTCCCGCTCCTCGGGGAGCAGGACCCCGAGCCCGGCGGCGTAGGGCCCGGCGGCCAGGGCCTCGATGCCGAGCCCGGCGGCCTCCACCGCCCGCCGCAGGTTGGCGAGCGGCCCGGTGGCGGTGGAGACGAGGAGGACGTCTACCTCCAGGCGAACCCCGGTCATGCCCACCGGGTCGTGGATGCCTTCCTGCCCGTCCACGCGGAACTCGAGCGGCTCGACGTGCAAAAGCTCGCGGTCCCCTTCCAAAGGGTAGGCCCGGGCCTGCTCGATGGCCCTTTCGACGTCTTCCGGCCGGATCGTTTGGCCCCGGCGGATCGCCGCGAGGCCGTTCGAGGTGTGGCTTTTTAGCTGGGGGCCGCCAACCGCGACGAGGGCTCGCTCGACCTCGACCCCGGCCACCTGCTTGGCGGCGTGTACCGCCCGCCTCACCGCCTCCGCGGCCTTTTCCAGGTTGACCACCGCTCCGCGGCGGATGCCCTCGGAGGGTACCGTTCCCACGCCGATGACGTCGAGCACGCCGTCGGGGGCACGTTCCCCGATGACCGCGGTGACCTTGGTGGTGCCGATGTCGAGTCCGACCAGGAGACGCTCGCTCATGGGCCTTCGCTCACCCCCCAAGCATACACGTGGCCGCGGGGCGGGTTTCCCGCCGCGAGATCGGCGCGGGCCAGCCATGCCCGGCGCTTTCCAAAGTCTAGGGTATACCCGGCGGGGCCAAAGGTTATTTCCCGGGCGTCGGGATAGCGCCGGGCGAGGGCGAGCGCCTTTTCAAGCTCGGGGTCGGGTCCCTGGATGGTTCGGGGGGCACGGGTGGCGAGCAGAGGATGACCTCCAGCGTCGAGGACCACGCCGTTTGGCCGGGCCCCGGGGAAGCCCAAGGGCCCCTGCCAGAATACGTAGGGACGGCGTTCCCTGACTTCGATCCGGACCACCCCGAGCTCCGGCCGGCTGAGCCGGACCTCGGCGATCCGGGGGTGGGCAGCCACCCGGCGGGCGGCGGAGAGGGGGGCGTAAAGCCACGGGCCCCCGGCGTAGAGCCCGGCGAGCCGGGCGATTGCCTCCGGGGGGAGGCTTTGGCTGCCCGCGACCTCCACCCGGCGGATCGGGAGGGCGAGCCAGCTCAGCAGGAAGAGCGTACCCAGGAGCAGGAGGACGAGGAGCGCCCGGGTCACGGCTCCACCTCGCCCCAGATCTCCCATTCCAGTTCTAAATTGAGCGCCTTTTGTACCCGTTTCACCAGTTCCCATACCTCGCGTGCGGTAGCTCCTCCCAAGTTTACGATGAAGTTTGCGTGCTCGGGGCTGATCATGGCCCGGCCAACTTGGAACCCTTTAAACCCGGCCTGGTCGATGAGCCGTCCGGCGGCGTCGCCGGGTGGGTTTTTGAAGGCGCAGCCAGCGCTCTTGCGCTTGGGCTGGCGCTTTCGCGCGGCGTCGACCTCGGCCATGCGGGCTGCGATCGCCTCCTTAGGGGCTTTCTTGAGATCGAAGCGGACCCGGGTGACGATCGCGCCGGGGGGGAGGTCGCTCTTGCGATACCCGAGCCCCAGGGCCTCGGGGGGGAGGCGCTCGAGCTTGCCCTGATGGTAGACCTCGACCTCGGCGAGGGCGTCCTTGATCTCCCCGAAACGGGTGCCCGCGTTCATCCGCACCGCCCCGCCGACGCTGGCGGGGATCCCGAGGAGGGGCTCGAGCCCACTCAGTCCAAGGCGCGCCGCTTCCTGGACCCAGAGCGGGAGCAGGCTGCCCGCCCCTACCCAGCCGCTGAGCGCTCCTTCGGCGAAGACGCCGCCGAGCTTGATCACCCGCTCCCTAACTCCCTCGTCGGAAACGAGCAGGTTGGAGCCGTTCCCCAGGACCCGGTAGGGGGCCTCGGTGGCGCGGAGGAGGTCGTCCTCGTTCTCCACGATCCAAAGCTCGGCGGGCCCGCCCACGCCGAGGGTGGTGTAGTCCTTGAGCAAAACCCGCCTTACTTCCATGCCCGGGCCTCCTCCGCCAGGCGTCGGGCGAGCTTGCCCACGTCGCCGGCGCCCAGGGTGACGAGCAGATCGCCCTCGTTCAGGGTCTCGGCGAGGTAGCGGAGCGCCTCCTCGCGCTCGAGAAAGCGCGCGTTGGCTCCGAGCGAGCGCGCCCGCTCGGCGAGGACGGCGCCGCTCACCCCCGGAATCGGCGGCTCGCCGGCGGGGTAGACCTCGAGCACGATCGCCTCGTCCGCCAGTGTCAGCGCTTCGGCGAATCGGTCCAGCAAGCGGGCGGTACGCAGGTAGCGGTGGGGCTGGAAGACCGCCCGCACCCGCCGCCCAAGCCCCCGGGCCGCCTCCAGGGTAGCGGCGAGTTCGGTGGGGTGGTGGGCGTAGTCGTCGTAGATCAGGGCGCCGCGGTATTCCCCTACCGGTTCGAAGCGTCGGCCGGTTCCGGAGAACGCTTCGAGGCCCCGGGCCACCGCCTCGTACTCGAGCCCAAAAAGCAGCCCTGCGGCAGCGGCGGCGAGGGCGTTTTGCACGTTGTGTAGGCCGGGGACTCGGAGCGCGATGGGTCCCAGGGGCCTGTCCTCGAACACGAGCGTGAAGCGGGCGCCGGTGGGGGTTAAAACGAGCTCCTCGGCCCGCACCGCTCCGGCGTCGAGGCCGAAGTCGAGCACCCGGGTGCCTTTGGGTCTGAGGTCGGAGAGCTCCGGGTCCGCCGGCAGCACCACCGCTTCTGCTGCCTTGAGCCAGCGAGCCATGGCGGCAAAGAGCGCGGCCTCGCTTTCGTGGTAGGTGGGTCGGTCCGGGTCGCCGACGTGGTCGTCCTCCAGGTTGGTGAGCACCGCCAGCGCTACGCGGGCTTCGGGGAAAAGCCGGTCGGACTCGTCGATCTCGGCGACCACGGGGCCCGTCCCCGGGCGGAAGCCGCCCCGCCATCCGGGGACCCGTGCCCCCACCAGGGCCATGGGGTCCCGGCCCGCGGCCTCGAGCACGTGGGCGAGCATCGCGGTGGTGGTGGTCTTGCCGTGGGTGCCGCTCACCCCGAGACTCGGCCGGCTCGCGAGCACCCGCGCCAGGGTCTCGATTCGCCGCTCCACCGGGATGCCCGCCCGGCGGGCCGCGACCACCTCGGGGTGGTCCTCGGGCACCGCGTTCGAGATCACCAGCCGTTCGGCCCTGGTGAGGTGGGCGGGGTCGTGCCCCCGCCAGATCCGGACCCCATCCCGGGCGAGCCTTTGGGAGGCGGGACCGGGGGCGAGGTCGCAACCGGAGACCTCGGCCCCCAGCGCCCGAACCGCCTCGGCAAGGGCGTTCATGCCTACCCCCTCGATACCGACGAAGTGCATGCGGGTCTTCATCCTTCCCCCTCAAGGACGCGGGCGATTCTCTGGGCGCTTCCCGCGGGGTCGAAGGCCGAAAGGGCCTCCGCCATCCGGGACCGGACCTCGGCGCTTAGCATCTCCCGGAGGAGTTCGGGCACCCTGGCGATGGTCTTTTCCTCCACTACCCGAGCAGCCCCGGCCTCGGCGTAGCGACGGGCGTTTGCCCGCTGGTGGTCCCCGGCGGCGTAGGGGTAGGGGACGAGCAGGAGGGGCACCCGGTGAAAGGCGGCCTCGGCCAGGGTCATCGCCCCCGCCCGGGTAATCGCGAGGTCGGCGGCCGACCAGGCGAGCGGGCCCTCGACGAACTCGACCACGTGGTAGCCCTCGCCCGGCGCCGCCACCTCGGCGAGGCGCCCGCGACCGCTGGCGTGGATGACCTGAATATCGTCTAGAAAGGGCGCAAGCAGTTCGGGCAGCCTTTCGTTGAAGACCCGGGCGCCCTGGCTCCCGCCCATGACGAGGAGGGTGGTGCGATTGGGCTCGAGCCCGAGCCGGGCGCGGGCCTCCGCTTTGGGGTAGCGGCGCTCCTCGATCGGCATTCCCACCACGCGCCCCCGGGCCCCGGGGACGGGCAGGTTCAGGAACACCTCCCGGGCGAGCGGCAAGAGCAGGCGGTTTGCGAGTCCGAAGCGGGCGTTTTGCTCGTGGAGGAAGAGTTTCGCTCCTAAAAAGCGGGCCGCCAGGGCGAAGGGAAACGCGGCGTAGCCCCCGGTCGCGAGCACCGCCTGGGGCCGGAGCCTTCGGGCGAGGGCGAGGGCGGCGGAAAGCCCCCGTGCCACCTGAAGGAACTCCCTGGGCCGGAGCGCGGTGCGGTCGAGCTTGCCCGCGGGGATCCGGTAAAAGGGTAGCCGCCCCGGCACCAACCGGGCTTCGATTCCGCCCGAGCCCACGTAGAAGACCTCGTGCCCCCGGGCGGCCAGGACCTCGCCCACCGCCAGGGCGGGGAAGACGTGTCCCCCGGTGCCGCCGCCGGTCACCACGATCCTCATTCCCCCTCCTTCGCCGGGGCCGGGCTCGTCTCCCGGGCGGCCCGGTGCAAGAGGCCAAAGGCGATGCCGTAGGTCAGGGCGGCGCTTCCCCCATAGCTGACGAGCGGGAGGGGCAGGCCGGTGGGGGGGAGCAGCCCGAGAACCACGGCCACGTGGAGGGTGGCCGTGATCACGATGAGGGCGGTGACCCCGAGCGCCACCACGCTCGTCGCCCCCTCGGTTCGGGCGGCGATCTGGAGACCGCGCCCCAGGACCAGGGTGTAGGCGGCAAAGAGCAGGAGCACCCCCACCGCGCCGAGGGCGAAGGCGAGGGCGGCAAAGGCCATGTCGTTGTAGGCGTAGGGGACGTAGGGCATCGCCGCCCCCGGCCCCTGGCCGAAGAGACCTCCGGCCAGGATCGCCTTCTGTGCTTGGGCGATCTGGTACGCCATGCCTCCTTCGTGCATGAAGGCGCGGATGCGCTCGAGCACGTGCCGAAAATGGCTCAGGTAGAGCCCCTGGGTGGCGAGGGCGACGAAGCCGACCGCGGTGCCGATCGCGAGGATTCGGCGAAGGGGAACCCCCACCGCGAGAAAGAGCAAGAAAGCGATGAGCAAAAGGAAGATGGCTCCGCCAAAGTCGGGCTCGAGGGCCACCGCCGCCACCCCGAACCCAATCAGCAGGACCGGGCCGAGGATCGGGTGGTCGGTCCCGTGCCGGGAAAGGTAGCGGGCGAGGTAGAGGATCAGGAAGAGCTTCGCGAACTCCGAGGGCTGGAGGCTGAAGCCGCCGAGTTCGATCCAGCGGCGGGCGCCGTTTTTCTCTACCCCCACGAAGAGGGTGAGGACGAGGAGCGCAAGGGTAGCCAGGTAGAGCAAGAGACCACTCCGTACCCAGAGCCTAAGCGGAATCTGGGCTGCTACCAGGGTGGCAAACAGAGCGAGCCCGAGCCTGAAGAGGTGGCCGGGGAGCAGCTCGGGGGCGCTCACCGCCACCGCGTTCGCCCCCAGGGCGAAGAGAAGCAGCTGGCTCAGGAGGAGGAGGGGGTCCATAGCACCTCCTCCACCGCCTCCCGAAAGGCGCGGGAGCGGGCTTGGTAGTTCGGAAACATGTCAAAGGAAGCCGCCATGGGCGCGAGCAGCACGCTACCCTCCTCGATCCAGGCGAGGGCCTCGCTGACCGCCCGCACCAGCGCGGCCTTGCCCTTTTCCTGGATTACCACCACCGGTACCGCGTTGGCAAAGGGGCGGGCGAGCCGCTCGCCGTCCTGGCCGATGGCCAGAATGACCGCCACCTTGGTCTCGACGAGCGGGCGGAGCCTTTCGGGCTCGGCGCCCTTGTCGAGCCCTCCGAGGATCCAGGCGACCGGCGCCGGAGCCCGCTTGAGCGCGGCCTCGACCGCGAGCGTGCGGGTCGCGATCGAGTCGTCGATGAAGACGATTCCGCGATGGCGGTGGAACGCCTCGAAGCGCCCGGGAACGCTGGGGGCGTTTCGGGCGGCCTCGTCGAGCTGGGCGGGGTCGTAGGGGAGGCCCTTGAGCTCGAGGTAGGCCTTTGCCGCGAGGCGGGCGGCCTCGCGGTTGGCTTGATCGGCGTCGGATCCCGGGAAGAAGGGGTAGGTCTCGGCCGGGACCGCAGCCACCGCCTTCGCGATCTCGGGATCTCTGGCGTTGTATACCACCGCGTCTTCGGGGGTGAGGTTTTCGAGGATTCGGAGCTTGGCCCGGTGGTAGGCCTCGAGGTTCCCGTGCCGGTCGAGGTGGTCCACCCCCAGGTTCAAAAGCACCGCCACCCGGGGGCGAAAGCGCGCGATGCGCTCGAGCTGAAAGCTCGAGAGCTCGGCCACCGCCACCTCGGCCCGGTCCACCACGTCCACGAGAGGCGTGCCGGTGTTCCCGCCGGGCTCGGCCCGCACCCCGGCGGCCCGGAGCACGTGGGCGAGGTAGTGGGTGGTCGAGGTCTTGCCGGCGGTGCCGGTCACCCCCAGGATCTCGGCGCGGCCCTCCCGGTAGGCGAGCTCGGCCTCGCCGATGACCGGCGCTTCGAGCGCCTGGAGCCGGGGGTGCCCAAGCGGCACCCCGGGGGCGGCGATGACCTCGCGGTAGCGGCCCGGCCGCGGATCGGGGTCGGGCACGTGGCCGAGGGCCCGGGCGAGTTCGAGCTCCTCGGGCTTCGGCCGGTCGTCGTAAAACGCCGCCCGCTCGCCCCGGCGGGCGAGGAAGCGAAGCACCCCGAGCCCGCTCCTCCCAAGCCCGAAGACCAGCCTCATAGTCCCCTCCAAAGCCCCACCGCCAGCGCCACGGCAGCGGCGGTGACGGCGGCGAAGCGGAGCACCACCCGCCCCTCGCTCCACCCCAAGAGCTCAAAGTGGTGGTGGAGGGGCGCCATCCTCAGGATGCGTCGCCCGCCGGTGACGCGAAAGTAAAGCACCTGTACCACCACCGAAAGGAGCTCGGCGAGGGGAACGAGGGCGGCGACGGCCAGAAACCAGCCGCCGCCCGAAAGCAGCCAGTAGGCCGCGATCAGCACCCCGAGGGCCTCGGACCCGCTATCCCCCATGAAGATCCGGGCCGGGGGCGCGTTGTGCCAGAGGAAGCCGAGCAGCGCCCCCACCGCCGCCCCGGCGAGGGGGGAGGCGAGGAAGGGTAGGAGGAGGATCGCCCCCACGCTCGCCGCCAGTCCGTCCACCCCGTCGGTGAAGTTCATCGCGTTCGCCGCGCCCACCACGACGAGCAGCACGAATAAGAAGTTAAGCGCGGAATGACCCAGGTAGTCGGGAAGGGGCGCGTAGGCGGCGAACGCGGCCGCCGCCAGGAACTGAAGGGGGAGTTTCTCCCGGGCCCGAAGCGGGCGCCCAAAAAGGGGGGGGCCGAGGTCGTCGAGAAGCCCGATGAGGAGAAACCCGAGGGCAAGGAGCGCAGGGGCGGGCTCGAGACCCCCGAGGGAAAGCGCCACCAGACCGGCGGCCACCGCCATCGGCACCCCGCCCATGCTCGGGGTTCCGGCCTTTTTGTGGTGGCTTTTGGGCCCGTCCTCGCGGATCGCCTTCCCGAGCCCTAGGGACCGCATGGCCTTGGCCCAGGCGCCGACCAAAAACCAAGAGAGGAGGAAGGCGGCGGCCACGCTCATCGTTGCACCTCCAGCTCGGCGTCAAGGGCAAGCACCCGGCCGGTGGGGAGAAGAAGCCAGACCCCGGACGCGTCCACCGCCAGGTCGGAAAACCTCCCCTCGCGCACGCCGATCCGAAGCCCACTCGGGGTGTAGGCGACCACCCCGGTCTCGGTGAGGAGATAGAGATACTCAAATAGTTCCGCCTTCAAAAAGGGGGGGATGGGAAAGCGCTCGCCATTTAAAAACCGCGCCTCTTTTCCCAGGAAGGCGACCCGCTCCCGGTCGGCCACCACCGCCCGGAACGCCCCGGAAAAAAGGCGTTCTTCATCTTGATACGCATTCCCATCGGTCCAGTAGATCCGGTTCCCCTGACGGCGGGCGTCCCGGGCAGGGTAGGGGAAAAAGCCCATCCCCGGGGCGAAGACCCCCTCGGCCGTCCCCACCACCGGCTCCGGCCGGGCGTGGAGGAAGCGGGGGACGCCGGGGAGGTCGTAGCGTTCGACCAGCTCGCCGCCTTCGAGCACGTCGAGCTCGTAAGGGTAGGCGAGGTAGAGCCGGGAACCTGCTCGGCCTGCGAGAATCGGCGGCCCCGGCAGGGGAAAGCCTCCTTCGAGCTCCGCCCAGGCGCCCACGATCCGGCCTCCCGGCACGAGCAAAACCGGCCCCGGTTCGCTTGGTCTTGGAGCGCAGGCGGAAAGTAAAAGGAGTAGGGCGAATAGCCCCCTAGCCATCGAAGACCTCCAGGAGCGCCTCAAAGCCGAGGGCCCGCGATGCCTTGAGATAGACCGTGTCCCCGGGGCGAAGGAGGGCGCGGAGCCTGGCCCGAGCCTCCTCGAGGCTGGCTGCCGCCTCGCCGCCGGTCGTCTGAGCCATGAGCTCGGCGTAGGCTCCGACGAAGAGCACCCGGTCGGCAACCCGGGCGGCCTCTACTGCCGCCTCCCGGTGGTATTCGGCGGCCCTGGCTCCGAGCTCCTTCATCTCGCCGATCACCGCGAGCTTTCGCCCCGGTTGCCGGGCGAGGGCCTCAAGTCCCGCCCGGACCGAAGCTGGGTTCGCGTTGTAGGCGTCGAAAAGCACCCGGTAAGGGCCGATCTTCCTAAGTTCCATACGCCCCGGGGGAAGCTTGAGCTCGGCGAGCCGGTCTGCCACCTCGGCCACCGGCTGCCCGAGGAGCTCGGCCACCGCCAGCGCCGCCAGCGCCGCCAGCGCCACCCCCCGGCCGGGGTAGGGAAGCCACACCCGTAAGCCCCGGTAGTGGAACTCGGTTCCTTCCGGGCCGAGGTGAAGGTCCCGGGCCGAAAACCGGGCCCTATCCGAGAACCCGTAGGTCATGACCTTTAGGTCGAGCCGCTCGGCGAGGCCGTGTTCCGCCAGGGCAAGCGGCGCCCCGCGGAGGAGCTTGGTCTTCTCCCGGGCCACCGTCTCAAGACTCCCGAGCCCCTCGAGGTGGGCCGGGGCCACCGCGGTGAGAATCCCGAGGTCGGGATGGCTCAAGGAGAGCAGGTCGTCCATCTCCCCGACCCGGTCGATGCCGAGCTCGACCACCGCCCCGGGTGCTTTCGTGAGCCGGAGAAAAAACCGCGCGAGCGCCGGCGGGGTGTTGAGGTTCCCCTCGGGCGCGGCGAGGCCGAGCCCCTGGGCGATCGCCTCCTTGGTGCTGGTTTTCCCCACGCTCCCGGTGACCCCGATCACCGGGCCGGAAAACCGGTTCCGGAGTGCCCGGCCAAGGAGCAGAAGGGCCCGGTAGGGGTCCGCCACCCGCACCGCCCGCGGATGGGCCCGGTCGGTGAGCAAAAAGGCGGCTCCCTTCGAGGCCGCCTCTTCCAGGAAGGCGTTTCCGTGGGTACGGGCGCCGGGGAGGGCGACGAAGGCCGCTCCCGGGGTCACCTGTCGGCTGTCCCAGACCAGGTCGCGGGCCGGCCGAGCCTCGGGGCCCGCGCTCCCCCCGGTCTGGGCAGCCACCCACGCGGGGTCGAGTATTCCTTGAGTATGTTGAGTCATATACACAACACACTCACCTGACGTCTAGCTTAGCACGGGCCGGAGGCTCGCCCCAAAGGCTCAAAAGCCCGGCCGCGAGTTCCCGGAAGACGGGGGCGGCGAGCTTCGACCCATAGCGCTCCTTTGGGGGGACTTGGGGGTCGTAGAGGACCACGACCGCGGTGGCCCGGGGACGGTCGGCGGGGATGAACCCGGCGAAGAGCGCCACCACCCGCTCAGGGTCGTAGCCGCCCCGGGTGGCGATCTGGGCGGTTCCGGTCTTGCCCGCGAGGCGGTAGCCGGGAAGTCGGGCCCGGCGGGCGAGCCGGCGCTCGAGCATGGCCCGCACCTCGCGGGCGGTGCTCTCGGAGAAGACCCGCACGCTCAACGCCGGGTCGTTGGCAAAAATCCGGGGGCGTTGGAAACGCCCATCGGCGAGGGCGTTCATCGCCGCCGCAAGGTGTAAGGGGGTCACCGCGAAACCCTGGCCGAAGGTGGCGTTCGCGTACTCCACCGGGCCCCATCGCTCCAGGCTGGGGAAGAGGGGCCGCGCGACCAGGCCGGCGAGGATCCTCCCATCGGCGAGGTGGAGCTTTTCAAAGTAGCGGTGGAGCGTCGCTTTCGGAATGCGCTCCGCCAGAAGGCTAATGCCCACGTTCGAGGAGTGCGCGAGGATCTCCTCGAGCGTCCATTCCTCGGTGGGGTGCCAGCGCCAGTCGCGTACCCTTCGGTCGGCGACCTTCCGCTCCGCGGGTACGGGGATCCGCTCCCGCGCTTGAACCGCGCCTTCTTCCAGCAATACCGCCGCGGTCAGCGCCTTGACCGTCGAGCCCGGCTCGATCAGGTAGCGAAAGGCGTAGTTGGCGAGGCGCGGGTCCTCGTCGGGATTCCCCCGCGGGCTTTGGGGGTCGAAGAAGGGGGCGTTGGCCGCGGCCAGCACCCGCCCGTCGCGGCCCAGCACCACCACCGCTCCCCAGCGGGCCTTCGCCCGCTCCATGCCATGGGCGAGCGCCGCTTCTGCCAGGGCCTGGACCCGGGAGTCGAGGGTGAGCCAAACGTCCTCGCCCCGGGCCAGGGTCAGGTTGCGCAAGCCCTCGATGCCCGCAAGCCCGCGCCCGTAGCGCCCGCGTGCGCGCTCGGTATAGCCCACGATCTGCCCCGCCAGGGTGCCTAGCGGGTAGCGGCGTTCGCCGCGGTGGGGGGAGATCGCGAGCACCTGGCCGTCGGCGGTTAGGATGCGGCCCCGGGGCTTGGTGAAGGAGGGGGGCGGCTCCGGCACGGGGAAGAACCCCCGGGGCGCAGCGAGGAGCTGGAGGGCGCCGTAGGTGAAGACCAAGGCCCAGCCGAGGACGAAGGCGCCGGCGACCCAGATTCGGCGGAGGCCCGCCTGGTTCACCACCTCCACCTCCCCTCCGCGAGCGGCACGAAACCGGCGCGCCTTGCCCACTCGAGCACCCTCTTCGGGTTTTTGCGGGCGGCGAGCTCGGCCTCGAGCTCGGCCAACCGGGCCACGAGCGCGGCGCGCTCGGCGCGGAGCTCGGTCAGCGCCCGCCTTTTCGCCTGGACGTTCGCTCCCACCACGGCCAATAGGAAAAGGAGCGCGGCCAGCAAGAAGCCCCAGCGGAGCACCACCGCCTTCACCGGCGCACCCCCACCCGGAGCTTGGCGCTCCGCGCCCGGGGGTTTTGGACCACCTCCTCGGGGCGCGGTACCACGGGCTTTTTGAAAAGCGGTTCGAACTCGGGGCTTTCCCTAAGGAAGCGTTTGACCTCGCGGTCCTCGAGCGAATGGAAGCTGATCACCGCGAGCCGGCCGCCGCTTCGGATCCGACGCGCGCTTTCCAAAAGCAGCGCCCTTAGCGCCCCGAGCTCGTCGTTGACGTAGATCCTGAGGGCCTGGAAGGTCTTGCGGGCGGGGTGCCCGGCCCGCCGGTAGCCCACCGCTTGCCGCACCACCTCGGCGAGCTCGGTGGTGGTGGTAATCGGCCGGGCGCGCACGATCGCCCGGGCGATCCGGGCCGCCGCCGGCTCCTCGCCGAACGCGCGGAGGATCCGGGCGAGCTCGCCTTCGGAAAGGGTGTTCACCACCTCGGCGGCACTCGGCCCCTCGTCCCCCATGCGCATGTCGAGGGGCCCTTCGTGGCGGTAGGAAAAGCCCCTTTGGGGGTCGTCCAGGTGGTAGCTCGAGACCCCGAGGTCGGCGAGAATACCATCTACTTGTTCGATGCCAAGTCCTTCTAAGACCCGCCCGAGTTCGCGGAAGTCGGCCTTGACGAGGGTGAGGCGGGGCTCCTTGGCGAAGCGGGCCCGGCCCCGGGCGATCGCCTCGGGGTCCTTGTCCAGCGCGATCACCCGCGCTCCCGCGGCGAGGAGCGCCTCGGTGTGCCCGCCCCCGCCGAAGGTCGCGTCCACGAACACCTTGTCCGGCCCGGGCTGTAGGGCCGCCAAGGTTTCCGCAAGCAGTACGGGGCGGTGGGTGAGGGTCATGGTCATAGTCCGAGGTCCTTAAGCCGGTCGGGGATCGGTGGGTTCGCCATCGCCTGGCGGATCTCCTGCCACCAGCGGTCCTCCGACCAGATCTCGAGCCTTTTGGGGGCGCCGGCCACGATCACGCTGTCTTCAAGGCCCGCGAACTGCCGCAACGTGGGCGGGATGAGCACCCGCCCGCCCTTGTCCATCCGGGTCTTGTGGGCTCCCATGTAGAAAAAGCGGACGAAGCGGCGGGCGTCGGCGTCGGTGAGGGGAAGTTTCTCGAGCTCCTCCTCGATCGCGTTCCAGACCCCGAGGGGGAAGACATAAAGCCCCCCTTCGAGCCCCCGGGTCAGCACCATGCCGTCGGCGACGAACTCGCGAAAGGGCGGGGGGATAACGACCCGGCCCTTGTCGTCGAGGTTGTAGCTGAACTCGCCGTACGGCATGGATACGCCCTCGCTCCCCTCTCATGGGAGAGGTTAACACATTTTCCCACTTTCCCCTGTTGATTTACCACAAACCTACCCTAGTTCCCCACCCCCAAATGGGGGGTAAGAAGAAACCGGGCCCCGAAGGGCCCGGCGGGAAGGGGTGTAAGCCGGGTTCTGTCGTGCGCGGTCATCTATCTGGGACCACGGTCGCCCGTGGCCTCAAGCGGCCATCTCTCGCGGGTGCGATCGGGCCGGGCAAGCCCTCCCCGCACACGGCCTTGCACCGGGTGGGGTTTGCCGAGCCACCCCGGTCTCCCGGGGTGCTGGTGGGCTCTTACCCCACCGTTTCACCCTTGCCTCCATGACCCTTCCCCGAAGGGAAGGCGGATCGGCGGTCTGTTCTCTGTGGCACTTTCCGTCGCCTTACGGCGCCCAGGCGTTACCTGGCACCCTGCCCTACGGTGCCCGGACTTTCCTCACCCTCCTTTTCGGGGAGAGCGCGACCGCGCCCCCTTCCCGAAAGTATATTTTAGCGTGCGCGTGGGCTTTTGTCACCCTCTTTGAGGCTAGCATGGGGGCATGCAGGGGCTCGCACTCGGCCTGATCTTCGCCGTCGGCGCTGGCTTACTCGCCCACTACCTGCGCCTGCCCGGGGGCGCGGTGGTGGGGGCGATGGTGGGCGGCGCCCTCTACAACTTCTCGGGGGCGCCCCGGGCGGAGCTTCCGAGCTGGGCGGGGGTTACGATTCAGCTGCTCGTAGGGGCGATGATCGGATTCTCTGCCCGACGGGAGCTCTTGCCGGTGCTCCTCCGGGTTTTGCCCGTGGCCCTTTTGGGGGTAGCCACCTTCCTCCTGGTGGGGGCGCTTTTGAGTTTCTTGGTGGTGCGCCTCGGTTGGCTGGACGCGGTAAGCGCCCTTTTCGGCTTCGTTCCCGGGGGGATTTCGGTCATGAGCGTGGTCGCCGAGGGCGAGGGGGGCAAGGGCGCGGTGGTAGCGGCGATGCATTTTGTCCGGGTGGTGACGATCCTCCTGGTCGCGCCCTGGCTCGCCCGGTTCCTGATCGCCCTCAATCGAGCAGGCCCAGCGCCTTGAGCCGGGGGCGGGCGTAGAAGAGGGTGAGGGCGGTGGGGCCGTCCTCGATGGCGCCGGCCTCGAGTTTTTGATAGAGCTCGGCTAAGGGAAGCTCAAGCGGGGTCAAAAGCTCCGAGCGCTCGAGCTCGGGCTCGGCCACCCGCCGGGCCCCGAGCGCGAGGAACGGTCGGAAGACCACCGCGTTGAAGGAGGGCTGGGGGTGGAAGGGGGGGAGGGGATACAGCGTATCCACCTCGGCCCCAACCTCCTCTTTGAGCTCGCGCCGGGCAGCCTGTTCCGGCGTTTCGCCCTCGTCGACCTTGCCGGCCGGGACCTCGAGCAAGAACTTCCCCGTGGGATGGCGGTACTGGCGAACCAGGTAGGCGGTCTTTTCGGGGGTCACGGGGAGCACGAAGACCGCTTCCACCGGCCCCGGGCGGTAGATGTAGGTGATTTCCGCGCCGGCGTGGGTGAGGAGTCGCTCCTTTACGATGCGGACGGGTTCGGTGATGAGGTCCTCCAAGGAGAGGCGCTTCCAGGGCTTCATTCGCCCTTTAGCATAATGAAAAAATGCGCTTTCTCCTCACCGCCGACCCCGGCCTCGAGGACGTCACCCTGGACGAGCTCCGGGAGCGGGAGTTCTCCGGCGAGGCCCGGCCTTACGGCTACGGTGGGCTGGTCTTCGCCGAGGCGCGGGAGGCCGCGCCGCTATTCGCCCTGCGCTCGGTGCACCACGTGGTGCGGTTTTTGGGGCACGCGCGCCTGAGCGCGCCCACCTTGGAGGCAGCGCTTTGGGCGCTCTCCCGGTTTTCGCTGCCCGGGCTTGGTCCTGGGGTGCGCTTTGCGGTACGGGTTTACCGGCGGGGGAAGCACGATTTTAAAAGCCCCGAGCTCGAGCGCGCCTACGGGGCGGTTCTCGTCGAGCGCTACCGGGCGCCGGTCGACCTTGCGCACCCCGAGTTCCGGGTCCGGGTGGACCTCTTCGAGGACGCCCTCTTCCTCGGGATCCAGCTCACCGACCGCGCCCTCTCCCTTCGCTACCCCAAGGTCTACGCGCCTCCGGCCTCGCTCAAGACCAGCGTGGCCTTCGGCCTTTTGCACCTCCTTGGGGCTCGGCGCGGGCGCTTGCTCGACGCCTTCACCGGCTCGGGCACGATCGCGATCGAGGCCGCCCAGGCATTCCCCGGGCTCGAGGTGCTGGGGATCGACAAAAACCCCAAGGCGGTTCTGGGCGCCCGGGAAAACGCCCGCGCCGCCGGCGTGGCGGGGCGGGTGCACTTTGCGCGGGGCGACGCCCGCCGCTTGAGCGAGGCCTTCGGGGAGGGAAGTTTCGACTTCGTGGTGGCGAACCCCCCTTACGGCAAGCGCCTCGGCCGCTCCGAAAACCTCTTTCGCCTTTACCTCGAGTTCTTCGCCGAGGCCCGCCAGGTGCTCCGCCCCGGGGGAAGGCTCGGCTTCCTGGTTTTGAAGCGGGGATGGGTGGATCGGATCGTGCGGCG